>JBAVXH010000089.1:0-7429 GCA_049698215.1 Xanthobacteraceae bacterium
CTCCGGCGGGCAGCGCCAGCGCATCGCGATCGCGCGCGCGATCCTGCGCGACGCGCCGCTGCTGCTGCTCGATGAGGCGACATCGTCGCTCGATGCCGAAAGCGAAACGCAAGTCTCCGCCGCGCTCGCGCGGCTGATGGCCGCGCGCACCACGCTGGTGATCGCGCATCGCCTCGCGACCGTGCTCTCGTGCGACCGAATTCTTGTGATCGACCAAGGCCGCATCGTCGAGCAGGGCACGCACGCGCAGCTCTCGGCGGCGGGTGGACTCTACGCGCGGCTCGCGAAGCTGCAATTTGAGACGGGGTGAAACCCTCGCCCCGCGAAAGCGGGGAGAGGGTGGCGAGCGAAGCGAGCCGGGTGAGGGGCTCTTGCGGCACTCACGAATGCCGCTTACCAGATCCGGCTTCGCGCGTGGCCAACAATACTAAGTGTATTGTGCAAGTTTTTTTATGGCCTTCTCAATTCCCGCCGCAGTTCCTTCGTTCAGCGAGATAACAAGCTCGTTCTTTTCCTTCGGCATCAAAATCAGTCTGTCCTGATCGCGCTCCTTGCTTCCGCGCGTGCCGCCTCGCATAACGAGATGGCCACCATACTGCCTCACAACAATATGCGCATCGATAACGCTTCGAATCGTTTCGACGTCCAAGAGCCCAAGTTTGGAGAGCATTTCCGGAAATGAAATACAGAAACGGAGAGCGCAAAATCAGGAATTAGAATATTGGCTTCTTTCTCTTTCAGGCCTTGCGTATTCTCAATAAGTGTTCGGTGTAACCCCATCAGCTCTGCTTGGAGCGCTGTTGCGATCGCGCGAACCTCATCCCGCCTAATCCGATCGTCACGTCGGCGATTAAGATGAGCGTTGAACAATGCACCAACGACGATTGTTATCAGTCCAATTGATGAGCCAGTGAGTGCGCCAAGAAAGGTCGCTGCGCCTCCTGACAATCCCTGCAACCATTGCCACATCGTAACCCGTTCGTCCCGTTCCTACTGCCGCGCGCGAGCGCTTCGAAAGAAAACATAGCGCCGCCTTCGCTCGTTTTGTGAGTGGCCTAGCCTCGATATCGATTGAAGACTGCCGCCACCTCTTCATCAGTAGCAAACTCACCGCGCTCAGCAGCCTCGAGACCTTTTCTGACAGCCGCTCGCTCGTCATCACTCAGATGATAGATTCCGCTTTGGCGACTCTCGATTACGAGAATGCAGTCCATTAATTCCTCTTGCGCCTCTTCGGGCCAAGATAGCGCGCGATCCAACAACGACTTAAGACGTTCGTTCATCGTCTTTCGCCCCTCACCCGGCTCGCATTCGCTCGCCACCCTCTCCCCGCTTCGCGGGGCGAGGGAAGTCATCGCTCCGTCAGCTTCAGCTCGATGCGACGATTGCGGCGGTAGGCCTCGTCGCCCGTTCCCGGATCGAGCGGCTGGAATTCGCCGAAGCCCGCCGCGACCAGGCGCTGCGGCGAGATGCCCTTCGCAATGAGATACTGCACCACCGAGATCGCGCGCGCCGCGGACAGTTCCCAGTTCGACGGAAAGGCGGAGCTTGCGATCGGACGCACGTCGGTGTGGCCGTCGACGCGCAGCACCCAGGCAATGTCTTTGGGGATCTGCTTGTCCAGCTCGATCAGCGCGGCGGCGAGCTTGTCGAGCTCGGCGCGTCCGCCCGGCTGAAGCACGGCCTGCCCGGGATCGAAGAACACCTCCGACTGGAACACGAACCGGTCGCCGACCACGCGAATGTCCGGCCGATCGCCGAGGATCGCGCGCAAGCGGCCGAAAAACTCGGAGCGGAAGCGCCCCAGTTCTTCAACGCGACGCGCGAGTGCCAGATTGAGCCGTTGACCGAGGTCATTCAGCTTGGCCTGAGATTCCTTGTCTTTGCTTTCGGACGCTTCAAGCGCGCTTTCGAGCGCGGCGAGCTGGCGGCGCAGCGCGGCAATCTGCTGATTGAGCAATTCCACCTGCGCCATCGCGCGCGAGGTCAGGCTCCTCTGATTTTCGAGTTGGCCGGCCAGCTCGTTTGCCCTGCCGGTGCCCGATTGGATGCCTTCGTACAGTCCCTTGAGGCGATCGCGATCGCTCTCAGCGACCGCGAGATTGGCGCGCAAACTCGCAAGCGTATCCTCGAGGTTCGACTTGCCGACCTTCTCGAGCGACAGCATCTCGGTGAGCTGGGCGAGCTGCGCGTTGAGCCGGGCTAGCGCTGTGTCCTTGCCGGTGACTTCCTGCGACAGGAAGAACTGCACGATCACGAACACCGAGAGCAGGAACACGATGCCGAGGATCAGCGTCGAGAGCGCGTCGACGAAGCCGGGCCAGTAGTCGATGCCGCGTTCGCGGCGCGAGCGTGCGAGGGCCATGCTATCTCACGGGCCTATTCATCTAACAGTCTTGCGCAGTTCGTCCTTGCGCGGCTCCTCGCCGGCGATGCGCTCGAGGAGACGGTTCATCTCGCGGCCCTGCGCGGCCTGCGCGTCGGCCCAGTCGCGGATCATCTGCTGCTCGGTGCGCATGTGGCTCACAAGCCCGTGGATGGCCTCCGCGAGGTTTGCCATCGCGGCGGTCGCGGCCTTGTTCGATCCGGTTTCGGCGACCGCTTCCTTGAGCTTGTCGATCGCGCTGCGCATCTCACCCGAAGGGGCGGCGGCGAGCGGTCGCGCCTCTCCGTCGACCGACAGGTCGCTGACGATGGTCGACAGCCAGTCTTCCAGCTCCATGTAGAAGCGGTTCTGCGCCTGGCCTGCCTGCAGGTCGAGAAAGCCGAGGGCGAGCGAACCGGCGAGGCCGAACAGCGAGGACGAAAACGAAATGCCCATGCCGGAGAGCGGCGCGGCCAGACCCTCGCGCAGCGTGTCGAACACCGCGCCCGCTTCGCCGCCGACCTTGAGGTTCTGGATCACGCTGCCGACCGAGCCGACCGTTTCGATCAGGCCCCAGAAGGTGCCGAGCAGGCCGAGGAACACGAGTAGGCTCGTCATGTAGCGCGAAATGTCGCGCGCCTCGTCGAGGCGCGTTGCGATCGAGTCCATCAGGCCGCGCATCGTGGTGGGAGAGATTGCCATGCGGCCGGCGCGCTCGCCGAGGATGGTCGCCATCGGGGCGAGCAGGACCGGCGGGCGCGCGACCGCGAGCCCTGGATCGGCGAGGCGGAAACTGTTCACCCACGAGACCTCGGGGAACAGGCGGATCACCTGCCGGAACGACAACAGGATGCCGATTACCAGCACCGCGACGATCAGCCCGTTGAGGCCAGGATTGGCCATGAAGGCGACGACGATCTGCTTGTGCAGAACCACGATGACGAGGCCGCACAGGATCAGGAACACCATCATCCGGACCAGGAAGATCCGGGGTGAGGACAGTTTGAACGGATCAAGATCTCGCGCCATGTGCCGCGCGTTTCCTTTTAGGGCCGGCTGCCGATGAATCGCCCGCAATGATGGCACAGACGCGGCAATAAGGCAGGTCCCGAGTTTCCAGCCTCGCCAGACACTTAGGCGTTCTGCAGCAGCGTCAGCAGCTCCCGATGCATGAATTCGTTGCCGGCGATGATGTCGCCCGCCTCCATGGTGCGTTCCTTGTCCGCGAGGTCGGTAACGAAGCCGCCAGCCTCGCGCACCATCAGCACGCCCGCCGCGAAGTCCCAGGCGGAGAGGCCGCGCTCCCAGTACGCATCGAAGCGCCCGGCCGCCACATAGGCGAGATCGAGTGCGGCTGCGCCAAAGCGCCGGAGCCCCGCGACCTTGTCCTGGATCGCCCCCATCTCGCGGCGGAACAGCGCAAGATCGCCGCGCCCGTGGTGCGGCAATGCGCAGCACACGACCGCGTCCGCAAGCCGCCTGCGCGCCGCCACGCGGATGCGACGGTCGTTGAAGAACGCGCCCTTGCCGCGCTCCGCGGTGAAGAACTCGTCGTTCGCCGGATTGTAGATCAGCCCCGCAATCGGCGTTCCCTCGCGCACCAGCGCGATCGAGATGCAGAAGTGCGGAATGCTGTGCAGGAAGTTGGTCGTACCGTCGAGCGGGTCGACGACCCACGTATGGGTCTTGTCGGTGCCTTCGTGGCTGCCGCCTTCCTCGCCCAGAAAGCCGTAACCCGGCCGGGCCTTGAGGAGCTCGGTGCGGAGGATTTCCTCGGCGCGGTGGTCTGCGGCGGACACGAAATTCGCCGGACCTTTCAGCGAGACCTGCAGGTTCGCGACCTCGCCGAAGTCGCGCTTGAGGCTGCGCCCTGCCTTGCGCGCGGCGGCTTGCATCACGTTGAGCAGGGCGGATTGGGTGGGCAAGGGAAAACTCCGGGCGCCGAAGATAGGCGCGATATCACTTACAGATTTTCTGTCGGGCCGCTGATAGCGGCTAGGGCCGCGAAGTCAACTTGCCGCCAAGCCTACGGGCTCTGCACGATTGACTGCCGCACCTCTTCACGCATAGCGTGTATCAAAATTGGAGTATGCAATGTGAGCAGCGCGTGAGGATTCGTTGGCTTCATATTTCGGACATTCACGAGCGCGACCGGGAAGGTCATTTTCGCAAACGGATGTACGAACAAATCATTGAAAAGGGCGTCAAGGGCCAGCCTTTTCCGGACCTCGTATTCCTCACTGGCGACATGGCGTTTGCTGGGGCCGGGCAGGAATATTCCAGCTTGGAGAAGAAGTTTATTGAACCCCTGAAAAAAGTCCTTCCGCCAGGCTGCCCTATATTCACGATACCGGGCAACCATGATGTTGACCGCGGCCAAATGATCGAGCCCCGCTTGTGGTTCAACAACGTGGATAAAGCGAAGACCTTTCAGGCCATCGATGGGGCAGGCGCCAAATTTCGCCGGCAAATGCTCTTGCCGCGCTTCGCCGCCTATTCTGCGTTCGATCGGAAGGTGTCCGACTGGGGCTCGCATTGGCTTGAATCCGATGCCGGAGCGATCTGGTGGTCAAACGACATCAACGGTGCAAAGGTCGCAGTGGTTGGCGTCAATACTGCTTGGCTGTGCCAGGACGACGACGATTGGGGCAAGCTGACGCCCGGTCGCCAAATGCTTGCCAGCGCCGTCCGAGATGCCACGAAGACAAAACCAGATCTACTGGTCGTCCTTGGGCATCATCCACTCGGTGCTTTCTTAGGCGAAGGCGATGTGTCGGACGGCGACCGCGTGACGCGGCGGCTGGAACAGGCGAATGCGCTTTACCTGCACGGACATCGACACCGCACGCAGAGCAGCCGCATAGGTTACGACACTCGCGGCGTTCTCAGCCTCCAAGCGCCATCGGCATATCAGGCTCACGACAATCCGCGGTGGCGCAATGGCCTGATGTGGGGTGAAGCTGACGTCGTCAGCGGAACACTGTTAATTCAACCTAGACAATGGAACGAGGATAACGAAGAGTATAATTGGGAGACGGGCGCCGGCTACGAAATCGACAAAGTTCCAGAGCGTGAAGGATTTCGCCTTCGTCTTCCTGGACGCGCTGCGGCGGTCGGAAGCTCTATTGCGGTTGCAGCCACCGAGGCCAAGCCGCCAGACGTGCCACCCGGGTGGGAAATCGTCGATCGGCTTGCACTGACAAAAATTCGTGCAACCCCACCTCGCCTAGAGGAAATGGTCCAGTTCTTCGACGGCATTCTCCCAACGTGGCGGTTTGCACTTGCGCACGGCGTGCAGCCAAGGGCGATAGCCGGCCGGTTAGCCGGTCGTCTGCACGTCATTCACGCCGGCGCGACCAAACCGCAAGTCGTGCTGCTGGCTGGGGCCGGCGGCGAGGGCAAATCGACGGCTGTGCTGCACGCCGCGGTAATCCTCGTCGAGGACAGACAACAGGCTTGGACCTGTCTTCACCGCCAGGCTGCGAATGCTGAACTCCCTGAGGATGCATTCGCGAAACTGCCGACAAGACCGAACCATGGGTGGGTGGTCGTCATCGACGATGCCGACAATATCGGCCCCGCCATCCTCGCCGCGGTGAAAAAGGTTGCCGCGCGCACGGACGTGCATCTGCTGCTGGCCGCGCGCGACGCCGAGTGGCAACTCAAGCGGCTTGTCCCTGGCATGTGGCAGCCAGTCGCCGATTTTCACGCCATGTCCCTCGTGGGCCTCGACAAGGAAGACGCTCGCCGAATTGTCGCTGGCTGGGTCGCCTGGGGCGACGAGGCGATGGGAAATTTGAAAGGCCGAAGCGAAGGTGATGCCGTCACTGCATTGCTCGGCCACGCCCATGATTTCGCCACGCGAAAAGAGGATGGAGAATTGCTGGGCGCCCTTCTGGTGACGCGGCAGGGCGAGGACATGCGCACCCATGTCCGGACGCTGGTCAACGGCCTCGGTCGAACCCCGGTGATCAAGAAATACAGTTTACGCGACATCTACGCGATGGTCGCGGCCATGCACGCCGAGAATCAACTCTATCTGTCTCGCTCCGTGCTCGCTTTTGCGCTGGGCTGTGATGTTGACGAATTGGATCGCACAGCTCTTCTCCCCCTGCGACGCGAAGCCATGCTTGATGCAGGGGATGCTTACGTGCTCACGCGTCACCGCCGTATTGCGGAAGCTGCTTGCGTGGTGATGCGCGAGGACAATTACAACGTAGATCAATGGTATCCAATCCTTGCTGGGGCCGCGCGGGGAGATTTCACGAAGAACCATACGCGTGATCCGAATATTGGCGACTGGACTTTCGGCTTGGCTGAGCACTTCGTTGCAAAAGATCAGCGGTGGGCGCCACTTGCAGCGAGCATCGCCAGAGCGGTATGGGAAGCAGATACCAAAAACGTACAGAGCCTGACGACGTTTGCCTCAATTCTCCGCCGCACTGGGCGAGCGGCTGAGGCAATGGCGTGGCTCAAAGCCACCGGCGAGCGCTTCCGCAATCGTCGTGACGTGCTCTACGAATGGGGCACCGTCGCCGGCGAGGTCGGCGACTACGGCCTTAACGCTTGGCTGTGCGGGCGATCGCTGGCCGATGGCGACGACGCTATAGACCCAATCCGATGCAAACTTTCGCTCGCCGGTCTGGGCGTCCCGTTTCGCGAACTGTTCGCGGCCTCACAAGAGAAAACGTTCGCCACCGGGCAAGCCGCCTGCGGCCAAATAGGTCTGCGTTTGCCAGCTCTAAATGCAACAAACCAAGGCTTTTTGGAGCGCCACGCTGCCGAAGGCGGACACAACGACGTTGTCGACCTCTCGCCGGAGCAAGCCATCCGTGCCATCCGCAAGGCCGTGGTTCTCGCAGCAAACGACGCCGAGTTGGTCAATGACCCGATCTTCTTCGAAAAGCTGCTCGGAGAACCGGACGGCTACCGTTACACGGCGCTGCTCCGCATGGTCTCGGGCACAAAGGCGACCCCCGCCCCGCAGCGAACGAAAGATAAGCCCGGCCGCCGCAGGTGACATCGGCTAAGGTGGCGGCCGTCACAACGAAGCGACGCCTTACC
>JBAVXH010000090.1:0-19768 GCA_049698215.1 Xanthobacteraceae bacterium
CCGGTGCATTTGAAAGCGCGGCGCGAGAGCGGCGGCGTGCGGTTCTCTTGGGCGCCACGCAGGCGCGGGCTGGCCGGCGTCAGCTTCGCGGCGCGCCCCGATCTCGGCGAGGCCATCGAGGCCTATGAGCTTGAACTTCTGTCCGGCTCCTCGGTCGTACGCACCTTGTCGGCCACCGCCCGGTCAACGCTCTACGCCGCAAGCGACGAGACGCTCGACTTCGGCAGCGCCCAACCGAGCTTCTCGGTGCGCCTCTATCAAATGTCCGCCGCCGTCGGCCGCGGAATTCCGGCTACCGCCACTCTCACGCCGTAGGTTCACATGAGCGCCTCCGCCAACCTTGCGCTGCCTTTCATCGAAGGCGGCGAGCTTCTCCCTGACGTGACACTGAACGAAACGTTGCGCCTGATCGACACGCTGCTCCAGCTTGCGATCGTCGACCGCGATCTCAATGCGCCGCCCGGCGCGCCCGCCGAAGGCCAGCGCTGGATCGTCAAGGCGAGCCCCAGTCCAACCGGCGCGTGGGCGGGTCACGCCAACCATGTCGCGGCCTGGCAGGACGGCGGCTGGGTGTTCTGCGCGCCGCAGGTCGGGTGGTTTGCCTATGTGATTGACGAGGGGGCGCTCGTGGCCTGGAACAGCACCGCCTGGGTCAGCGCGCTTGCGATGCTGTCGAGCTTGCAGAACCTGTCGCTGCTCGGCGTCGGCACCACGGCGGATTCGTCCAATCCGTTCAGCGCAAAGCTCAACAATGCGCTCTGGGTCGCGAAGGCCGTCGCGGAAGGCGGTGACGGACATCTGCGCTACAAGCTGAGCAAGGAGAGTACCGCCAAGACGCTGTCGCTGTTGTTTCAGGACAACTTTTCCGGCCGCGCCGAGATCGGGCTCACCGGCGACGACGATTTCCATTTCAAGGTCTCGGCGGACGGATCGAGCTGGCTCGATGCGATCACGATCGATCGCACGACAGCCAAGCTCGTCGCCAACCAGGGCTTCACCAATCCAACCGCGACGCGCGCGCAGCTCTACGCGGCACCGTTCGATGCGCTGGCCTTCAATGGCTTGCAGATCGATGGCAGCGGCGACATCTCGCAGGCGAACGGTGCGACGCAGCTCACGCTTGTCAGCGACACCGAGACTTATGTCACGGATGCGTTTCTTGCCGCCTACAAGAACTCCGGGGCGGTGGTGAAGGCGCGCCAGCTTGCCGCGGCGTCGTTCCCGTCTGCTCTCTCGGGCTACAGCAATGCGGTCGAGTTGAAAGCGACCACCGCGCTCGCCTCGCTTGCGAACGGCGACTATGCGAAGCACATCGCGCTGATCGAAGGGTATCGCGTCGCGCGCCTCGGCTTCGGTGCCGCCGGTGCGCAATCCCTGTCCTACGCGTTTCAGTATTACAGCCCACGTACGGCGACGATCTTCGTCAAGTTCTCGAACAGCAGCCGCAGCCGTTGCTATTACGACGAAAAGGCCGTGGTCGCCGGCTGGAACTGGATCACGGGAATGCTCGCGGGCGACACCTCGGGCTCGTGGGACAAGACAAGCGGCATCGGTCTGCGGATCGAGGTCTTCAGTGCCGGCAAGACGGCTTCCCCCGCGACCGCGGGCTCGTGGGGCTCGACCGACACGACGCAAACCACCAACTCGACGCAAAACAATCTGAGCACCACCAACGACGCGACGCTTGTGACCGGCCTCATCGTGCTGCCCGGCCTCGAGCTGCCGCCGGCCTCACGCGCGCCGCTCATCATGCGGTCGGCCGAGCACGAGCTTCGGTTGTGCCAGCGATATTTCGCTTTCAACCGCGCCACACTCGGCTTTTGGGCCGCCAACAGCTCGACGGCTCTGTACGTGCCGATCGTCTTCGACGGGCCGATGCGTGCCGCCGCAACCGTCGCCGTTGTCGGCGGTACGGCTGTCAGTGGCGCCACGGTGCCGGGCGCCGCTTTCAAGGACGTCACCGGTGTGTCCTGGGACATCAGTCCGGTTGCGCTGTATCTCGGTGGCATCGCGAACGTGACGACGGCGACGATCGGCGCGCAAACTTACGATCGTTTGGGCGAACTCTCCCCGGGAGTCCTGAAATTCGACGCGCGTCTCTAGCGGCGCACCGCGCAAGGCACCGGCCTGCGCTCTCGTGACCTGACGCTTCCTCAATCTCCATCACCCAATCGAGGTTCTGCATGCGAATCGTTCTCGCCACGCTGGCGCTCGCCGGCGGTCCTGTTCCGTTGGACATCAACACATTCGAACCCGCGGTCCACGTGGCGCAAATGGCGCGCGGTGTGACCGACGCGGTGCGCAAACAGCGCGCCGAGCGGCTTGCTCGGCCGCATCCGAATCGTCGCTCGAGCGGGGAGACCAGCCGATGAGCGCAGCCTGTTGCGACGAAGCGATCTCGCGCGCGCTGAAGAGCGAGGGCGGCTATGTAAACCATCCGTCAGATCCCGGCGGCCCGACCAATTTCGGCATCACGATCGCGGACTACCGCCGCTACATGAAGCCCGACGCTACGGCCGCCGACGTGCGCGCCATGAGGATCGGGGAGGCGAAGGCGATTTATCGCGAAAAGTATTGGCGCGCCGTGCGCTGCGACGAGTTGCCGGGCGGCGTCGATTACTGCGTGTTCGATTATGCGGTGAATTCCGGCACCGGACGTGTGCCGAAGGTGCTGCAGCGGGTGCTCGGACTTGGTGTCACCGGGCGCATGGATGACGCCACATTGGCGGCCGCGCGCAAGCGCGATGTACATGCGCTGATCCAGTCGATTTGCGATGAGCGGATGCGCTTTCTGCAGGGGCTGAAGACCTGGCCGGTGTTCGGCAAGGGCTGGCGCAGGCGCGTCGGCGAGGTTCGGGTGGCGGCACTCGCGCTTGCCGATAAATCGGTTGGACGAGCACCGCAGCGCGAAATTCCGGCAACGTCGACGCAGGGCAAGGGCGTCGTGCCGATCAATAGCGCGGCGCGCAAGAGCACCGCCGGCGGCGCGCTCGCCTCCGGCGGCATCGCGGCGCAGCAGTCGGCGGAAAACGGCGCCGACTGGATTGTCATCGTCATTGTCCTGGCTGTCGCAGTGGCGATCGCCGGCGGCGCCTGGGCTTTCTGGCGCTGGCACCAGAAGCGCCGCCAGGAAGCGCCTGCGTGAGGCGGCGGAATATCCCAGCATCAGATCAGGAGAAGCTCATGGACATGGATTGGAAAGACGTGGCCACCAAGGTGATCAGCCTCGGGGCCCCCGTGCTCGGCAGCGCACTCGGCGGGCCGCTCGGCGGAATGGCCGGCAAGGTGTTGGCCGATGCCTTCGGCGCCGCGGCTGCGACGCCGCAGGCAGTGCACGCCGCCATCGCCGACAAGGCGGTGGATTTGAAAGTCGCCGCTGAGGCCGCCCAGAAGGCGGAAAGCGAATGGATGTCCGCGCTCGCGGAAATCGGCAAGCAGCAAGTGAGCGAAATCGGCCAAACCATGCGCGCCGAAGCGGAGAGCGAAGATGTGCTGCAACGCTGGTGGCGTCCGCTTTACGCGCTCGAATTGTCGCTGATCGAGTGTCCGGCTTTTGCGCTCACCTTGCTGCACGCGCTCTGGAACGGACACGAGGCCGGTATCAATGGACTGGCGAACTTGTCGGGCCTGCTGATGACGTATTTCGGCGCACGCTTCGGCGTGCTCGGCGTCTATGTCAGCGGCCGCACCCGGGAAAAGCAGACCGCTCTCACCGGCGCGGATTCGCCATCGGTCGTCGGTACGGTTCTCAAGGCGGTCGCGCGCAAGCGATAAAAAAAGCGCGGTGCCGAGGCACCGCGCTTAGGAGGCCACGAACGCTTACTGCTTTTTCTGTTCCTTCTTGCTCTCTTCCCTCATCTGGCCAGTGCCGGCCGAGTCTTTCGCCGTGCCGGTTTCCTGGCCCATGTCTTTCGCCTTGGTCGGCATGCCGGTGTTCTTCTGGGTCATCGGCGCCTTGTTGTTCACGGTGCCGGCAGTCGGATTCTTGTCGGCGCCGGTGCTCGATGGAGTCTTGTCAGCGCCCGCCCCGGACGCGCCAGACCCGCCACTACCCTGCGCCATCGCCAGTCCGCAACTCCCCGCGATGAACGCCGCAGCCAAAGCCAGTTTGGTTGCCTTCAGCATTTGGGATGTCTCCTCTGTCTGCGCCATCACAGCTGGCGCTCGTGTTGGGAACGCGGAACGGCGTGGCAAGTTCCTGTTCCGTGCTAACCTGTGGAAACTTGCGCATCGAAGCGATCCAAAGGCGGGCCTTTTCGCGGTTCCATTGCGCCTCTATACCCGGCCCGTCCTTCGCGGAGAGTTCCATGGACGTGCGCGACGCGGTCGAGAGCCGCTATTCTTGCCGGGCATTCCTCCCCACACCGGTTGCGATCGAGACCGTCAAAGACATATTGAATCGTGCCGCGCGCGCGCCATCCGGCGGCAACCTGCAGCCATGGCTTGTCCATGTGCTCGCAGGCGAACGGCTTGAGGCGTTGAAGGATCAGCTCCGTCCACGCTTCGCCAAGGAGCTGCCGCGCGGGGAGGGCGCCGAGTATCAGGTCTATCCGCCCGACCTGAAGGAGCCGTACTACACGCGCCGCTCCCGCGTTGGCGAGCAGCTCTACGCTTCGATCGGCATTCCCCGCCAAGACCGCCCGGCCCGCTATCGCCAGTTTGGCCGCAACTATCTCTTCTATGATGCGCCGGTCGGGATGTTCGTGTGCGTCGACCGGATCATGGGCGCGCCCCAATGGTCCGACCTCGGCGGCTTCATCCAGAACATCAGCCTGCTCGCGCGCGCCTACGGGCTGCACAGCATCGCGCAGGAGGCCTGGACGTCCTGGCACAAGACGGTGTCGGCCTTCCTGAAGCTGCCTCCCGAACACATATTGTTCTGTGGCATCGCGCTGGGCCATGCCGACGAGGTGGCGCCGATCAACCGCTGGCGCTCCGAGCGCGAGCCGGTCGAGGCATTTGCGACGTTTGAGGGATTCTGAGCCGCAGTGTTGACACCGTCGCGCCCTAAATGCCGACAGGCACGACCCTGAGGACCCAAATGCGGGTATCCGCCAACCTGCTGCTCGGCCTTGCGCTTGGTGTTTCGCTACCCGGCGTCGCCTCCGCGGCAGAGCGCAAGAACTGCCTCTCTCCGGATGAGCGCCGCGCCGTCATTGCGGCGCACAAAGCCGTCCCGCTCGCCCAGGCGATGCATGTCGTGAAGGCCAAACTGCACGGCGAGGTGGTCAAGGCCCGCCTGTGCCGGCAGGTACGGGGGCTCGTCTATGTGCTGACAGTGCTGGCGCAGGATGGCAAAGTGACGCAAGCTCGAGTCGACGCGGCCGACGGCCAATGGCTTGAGGGCCCTGGGGGATAACTTGCGCCTGCTCGTCGTCGAGGACGATCCAGATCTCAACCGTCAGCTCGCCACCGCCCTGACCGATGCCGGCTATGTGGTCGACCGCGCCTTCGACGGGGAGGAGGGCCACTATCTCGGCGAGACCGAACCGTACGACGCGGTGATCCTCGATATCGGCTTGCCCAAGATGGACGGCATCTCGGTGATCGAGTCCTGGCGCCGCGCCGGTCGCGCGATGCCGGTGCTGATGCTCACCGCGCGCGACCGCTGGAGCGACAAGGTGCAGGGCTTTGATGCCGGCGCCGATGATTATGTGGCCAAGCCGTTCCATCTCGAAGAGGTGCTCGCCCGCATCCGCGCGCTGCTGCGCCGCTCGGTGGGGCACGCCAAGAGCGAGTTCACCTGCGGGCCGGTGCGGCTCGACTCGCGTACCGGGCGCGTGTCGGTCGACGGCAACCCGGTGAAGCTCACCAGCCACGAATACCGCCTGCTCTCCTATTTGATGCACCACACCGGGCGCGTCGTCTCGCGCACCGAATTGGTCGAACATCTCTACGACCAGGACTTCGACCGCGACTCCAACACCATCGAGGTCTTCGTCGGCCGCATCCGCAAGAAGCTCGGCGTGGACGTGATTCAGACCGTGCGCGGATTGGGCTACCTGCTGACGCCTCCGGCCGCATGAGCATGCGCAAGAGTCATGCGCGCTAATTCGCTTGCGCTGCGGCTGTTCCTGTCCGCCACCGCGGTGACCGTGGTCATCCTGCTGATCACCGGTGTGGTGCTGTCCTCCCTTTATCGCGACGGCGTCGAGCGTTCGTTCGACCGGCGGCTCGATGTCTATCTCAAGACGCTGGTCGCGGAAGTGTCCGCGCCGGATGACATCGAGAAGTCGCCTCAGTCGCTGAGCGAGCCGTTGTTCGACCTCCCGCTCTCCGGATGGTACTGGCAGACCATCAAGCTCACCGGGGCAAAGCCCGAGGTGAAATCCTCGCGCTCGCTGTGGGACAGTGGCCTGCCGCATCTCGAAGATCTTCACGTGCCGATCGGGCCGGACGGGACGCGTAAACGCTACGTACCCGGGCCGGAAGATCAGCGCTTGCGCATCGTCGAACGCACCGTCGATCTCGGCGACGAAGGCCGCTATCTGGTAGCGGTCGCGGGAGACGCGCAGGAGGTCGAGGACGAGGCGCAATCCTTCGACCGCGCGCTGGTCGTCACCTTCGGCGTGCTGGCGACCGCGCTGCTGCTCACCACCATGTTCCAGGTGCGCTTTGGCCTGGCGCCGCTGAAACGCATCTCCGCCAGCCTTGCGGCGATCCGCGCAGGCACGGCGGAACGGCTTGAAGGCCGCTTCCCGGAAGAGATCGCACCGCTCGCGCGCGAGACCAACGCGCTGATCGACGCCAATCGCGAGATCGTTGAGCGCGCTCGCACCCACGTGGGCAATCTCGCGCATGCGCTGAAGACGCCGCTCTCGGTGATCGTCAACGAAGCGGCCGCCCGCGGCGACGATCCGCTCGCCGCAAAAGTGCGCGAGCAGGCCGCCATGATGCGCGACCAGGTGCAGCATCATCTCGAGCGCGCCCGGATCGCGGCACGCGCAACCGTGATCGGCACCGTCACAGAAGTCGCGCCGGTTGTCACCGCGCTCGCGCGCAGTATGGAGAAGATCCACCGCGACCGCGGCATCGCGATCGACATCGAGACGGCGCCGGCAACTAAATTCCGCGGCGAAAAGCAGGATCTCGAAGAGATGGTCGGCAACCTCGTCGACAACGCTTGCAAGTGGGCGCAGTCGCGCGTGGCGATCGAGGTGCTGACCGGGCGCGCCGAATCTGCCGCAACCCAAACGCTGCGCGTGGTGGTCGACGACGATGGGCCTGGGCTCAACCCCTCGCAGCGCGAGCGCATCCAGGTGCCGCGCCGGGGTAATCGACTGGATGAGACAAAGCCCGGCTCGGGCCTCGGGCTCTCGATCGTGACCGATCTCGCGGCACTCTACGGCGGCGCGCTGACCTTGGGGACGGCTCCGATCGGGGGGCTGAGGGCGGAGCTGGTGCTGCCGGCGGCGTGACAAACCGTTTGCCGAAACGCTGTGGCACGCTAAAAGCGGTCTTCCATCCCGCACGGAACCCGCATGCGTTTCGGACTGATCCCCGTCTTGACCGTGCTCGCAAGTGTCGCGCTCGCCTCCTGCACCAGCGAAATCAGCCTTGGCTCGAAGCCCGAAACGACGGGCTCCGCGCCGGCCGGCCCGGCTGGCATTACGGGCGGGGTGCTGAGCGGCGCGATCGGCCAAAATCTCGGCGAGCAGGACCGCCAGCGCGCCTATGCGGCGGAGGTTGAGGCGCTCGAAAGCGGGGAGCCCGGCATTCCGGTCGGCTGGCGGGGTGATGGGCCGAAGCGATACGGGACGGTTGTTCCCGGCGCACCATATTCGGCGCGCGGCACGCGCTGCCGGGACTATTCGCACTCCATCTACGTCGACGGAAAGCCGCAGATTGCGCGCGGTACCGCTTGCCGCAATCCGGATGGAAGCTGGTCCCCGGTCGGGTAGGCGGCTTGATATCCTAACCGCTTCTTAACGGCCTCCCGCTAATTTTCCTCAAGGTCGGTGCTTGAGGTTTGGGGCATGGCGGACGCGCCGCCCAACGGCAAATTGCGCCAATATCTGCTGGAGCTGAAGCCGGAAGCGCGCGCGCTCCTGGCCTCCGAGCTCGAACGCGCGCTGTTGCGCGGGGAGGCGCCGCCCGGGGCATCGGCGATTCTGGGGCACCTGCGCAAAACGGCGCGCCGCGAGGGACGCAAGCTACCCCGCGCCGGCAATCCGCAGCGGCTGTTCTTCACCGCCGTCGAGCCGTTCCTGGTCGACGACGGTCCCGAGCGCAAGCATCTCGGGCGCATCGCGCGCGCCTCGCTCGATCCGCTCTGGAAATGGATCTGCCGCGACCTGATGTTGCGCGAGGCGAGGAGCTACAGCGACCAGGTCCAGCTGCTGCTCGCGGCGAACGAGAAAGGCGGCGCCGATCAGGTTGCCCGCGCATTCCAGAATCTCGCCGAGCAGCGATTGCGCGAATGCCTCGCCGGCATCAAGCGGGACGAGAAGGCGCTCAGGCAGGTCGCCGGCCAGATCGGCACGCCGCATGCGATTGATGAGGTACGCGAGCTCGCCGCGATCCTGCGCGCACGTGACGCGCTCGGCGTCATCGGCTCGCGCCTCCCGGCCACCATCAGCAATCTTGGCGGCGACCAGCTGGAAAACGTGCGGGCGCTGCTCGACTCGCCGATCGGCCGCCATCGCGACGTGTTTCTCTATGCCCTTCTGATCGTGATGAGCCGGCTCGGCTCGCCGTGGCAGCTGATCCGCCTTGCCATTCATGCGGCGGCGAGCGATGTCGCCGACCATATCGCTGCGACGCCGTTCGCCATCGCGGTTGATGTCGTGCTGGGCGACTTCGATCGCATCGTCACCAACCTGCACCATGCGCTGAAAGCCGCCGACGGCGATGAAGTCGGCCGCCTCCTGAAAGATTTCCACGATGCAGCGCGCGCGCTGCACACCGAAATCGACCTGCCCGCCGATTCGACGTGGGGCCGCCAGCTTGCATCCGCGCGCGCCGAAATCGCCAGCCTGCTCGAAGGCGAGATCGACAATCTTCCCGGCCAGGTCCGCCGCCTGCTGCGCCCTCGCAATGGCCGTGACGCGATCGCGCCGCTCGACTCAATCGATGTCGATGACGTCGAGGCGAAGCTCGCGCTGGTCGCGGCGTGCCGCAATTACGCAGGCGAACTCGCGGTCAGCGAGGCGACGCGCCGCGTGCACTCGGAGCTGCAGAGCTATTTCGACAACGGCACCGACGTTCTGCTGGAGCGACTGCGGTCGGCACCGCCGGCCGAGCGCCCGCTGCGTCAGTCGCAGGTCGATGCGGCGATCCGGTTCTGCGCCAAACTATTCGGCGCGGAGTATGCCAGCCTGCTGGCCCGAGCCGCCGACGTTGCCGCGAGAGACGAGCAAAGGGCCGCAAAGGCTTAATTTTAAACGTGATTGTCAGCCTTCATCTTCCGCATTGCGGCCGATTCGCGCCCGTGATGTAACCCCTGCCATGGCGTTGTGGCTCTTGTTCGGCCTGATGACCGCGGCGGCGATCTTCGCTGTGCTGTGGCCGCTCGGGCGCGTGCGTGGGCCGCAAGAAACCGGAAACGACATCGAGGTCTATCGCGATCAGCTCGACGAGATCGCGCGTGATCGGGCCGCCGGGCTGATCGGCGAGATCGAGGCCGAGGCGGCGCGTGTCGAAGTGTCGCGCCGGTTGATCGCGGCCGCCGATGCGGCGCCCCCTGCATCGGCTGTTCCGGGCGGAACGTTCCGTCGCCGGGTGGCGGGCCTTTCCGCATTGATTTCCATGCCGCTGATCGCAGGCGGCCTCTACCTCGCGCTGGGCTCGCCGCAATTGCCGGGTCAGCCGCTCGCCAGCCGCGATACGACGCCGTTGCAGGACCGCCCGCTCGACCGGCTCGTCGCGCAGGTCGAATCGCATCTCGAGAAAAGTCCCGAGGATGGCCGCGGCTGGGAGGTGGTCGGTCCGGTCTATATGCGCATGGCGCGGTTCGACGATGCCGTGAAGGCACGCCGCAATTCGCTGCGCCTCAATGGCCCAAGCGCCGATCGCGAGGCCGATCTCGGCGAGTCGCTGGTGGCGGCGGCGAACGGTGTTGTCACCGCCGAGGCGAAGGCCGCCTTGGAGCGCGCGCTGACGGATAACCGGAAGCACAACAAGGCGCGCTTCCTGCTCGGCGTCGCCGCGCAGCAGGACGGGCAGCCGGAGAAGGCGGCGGCGATCTGGCGCGCAATGTTGCAGGACATCCGGCCCGGCTCGCCGTGGGTCCCCATGGTCCGGGAGGCGCTGGCGCAGGTCGATCCGTCGCCGGGCGCCTCCGCGCCCGGTCCCACCGCCGAGGATGTCGCGGCGGCGAACGAGATGAAGCCGGAAGACCGCAACGCCATGATCCGCGGCATGGTCGAGCGGCTCGCCGAGCGGCTGAAGCAGGACGGCTCCGACCTTGACGGCTGGCTGCGGCTGGTGCGCGCCTATACGGTATTGGGCGATCGGGACCGCGCGCTGGCCGCATTGACCGACGCGCGCCGTGCGATCGGTCAAGATGCCGACAAGCTTCGCCGGCTTGATGAGCTGGTCAAAGAGCTCAGACTGGAAGGCTGATGTGGCAAGAGCGTCCATGACCCGCAAGCAGCGGCGGCTGACCCTGATCGGCGCGGGCCTTGGCGTGCTCGGGCTTGCGGCTGGGCTTGTGCTGTACGCCCTTAACGACGCGATCGTGTTCTTCAACTCGCCGACCGACGTGCTTGAAAAACACGTCGCGCCGGGCGCGCGCATCCGCCTTGGAGGCCTGGTCAAGCCCGGCACACTCACGCGCGGCGACAATCTTGCCGTTCGCTTCGAGGTGACCGACGGCAACAAATCGGTGCCGGTGACCTATATCGGCATTCTTCCCGACCTGTTTCGCGAAGGGCAGGGAGTCGTGACCGAAGGCGCGCTCGAGCCCGGCGGCACCTTCAAGGCCGAAACCGTGCTCGCCAAGCACGATGAAACCTACATGCCGAGGGAAGTCGCCGACGCGCTCAAGAAGCAGGGTCACTGGAAGACGGAAGGCGGCTATGGCCTCGCCGGGTCTTCCAAGGGAGCGCCGAAGTGACGCCTGAATTCGGCCACTACGCGCTCGTCCTCGCGCTCGCGATCGCGCTGGTGCAGGCGACCGTGCCGCTGTGGGGCGCTCGCACCAATGACGCGACGCTGATGAGCGTCGCGGGCTCGACGGCGCTGGCGCAGTTCGTGTTCGTCGCCGCGTCCTTTGCGGCGCTCACCGCCTGCTATGTCGGCTCCGACTTCTCGGTGCTGAACGTCTTCCAGAATTCCCACTCGGCGATGCCGCTCGTCTACAAGTTCACCAGCGTCTGGGGCAACCACGAGGGCTCGATGCTCCTGTGGGTGCTGATCCTCGCGCTGTTCGGCGCCTTGGTCGCCGTGTTCGGCGCCAATCTGCCGGCGAGCCTGAAAGCCAACGTGCTCGCCGTGCAGGCCTGGATCGCCTGCGCGTTCTATCTGTTCATCCTCGTCACATCGAATCCGTTCGCGCGCATCGCACACGCGCCGGCGGAAGGCCGTGATCTCAATCCGATCCTGCAGGACATCGGCCTCGCGGTGCACCCGCCGCTGCTCTATCTCGGCTATGTCGGCTTTTCGATCTCGTTCTCGTTCGCGATCGCGGCGCTGATCGACGGCAAGATCGATGCCGCCTGGGCGCGCTGGGTGCGGCCGTGGACGCTCACTGCCTGGATGTTTCTCACGCTCGGGATCGCGATGGGCTCGTACTGGGCCTACTACGAACTCGGTTGGGGCGGATGGTGGTTCTGGGATCCGGTGGAGAATGCCTCGCTGATGCCCTGGATCGCCGGCACGGCGCTGTTGCACTCCGCCGTCGTGATGGAAAAGCGCAATGCGCTCAAAGTCTGGACCATCCTGCTTGCGATCCTGGCTTTCTCGCTCTCGCTGCTCGGCACCTTCCTGGTGCGCTCCGGCGTGCTGACCTCGGTGCACACCTTCGCGACCGATCCGACGCGCGGAGTATTCATTCTCGGCATTCTGGTCGTGTTCATCGGCGGCGGGCTCGCGCTCTATGCGTGGCGTGCGCCGATGCTCAAGCAGGGCGGTATCTTCGCGCCGATCTCGCGCGAGGGCGCGCTCGTCTTCAACAATTTGTTCCTCACCGCGGCCTGCGCGACCGTGTTCGTCGGAACGCTCTATCCGCTGGCGCTCGAGGCGCTGACCAGCGACAAGATCTCGGTCGGCGCGCCGTTCTTCAATCTCACTTTCGGACCGCTGTTTTTGCCGTTGCTGATCGCTGTTCCGTTCGGGCCGCTGCTTGCCTGGAAGCGCGGCGATCTGCTCGGGGCAGCACAGCGGTTGATCTGGGCGGCGGCACTCGGGCTTGTGGCCCTCGCGGTCGTGTTCGCGATCCAGCGCGGCGGGCCGGTGCTGGCGCCATTCGGTATCGGGCTTGCGATCTATGTGATGACCGGCGCGCTGATCGATCCGATCGAGCGGATCGGCTTGTTCCGCGTGCCAGTCGCAACCACGCTCGCGCGGGCGCGCGGTCTGCCGCGCTCCGCATGGGGAACGGCAGTCGCGCATTTTTCCGCCGGCATGCTGCTGTTCGGTGTGATCGCCGAGAGCCAGTGGAACGCGGAGCGCATTGTCTCGATGAAGCCGGGCGATATCGTCTCGGTACGCGGCTACGATCTGACTCTTGACGGATTGTTGCCGCGGCCGGGGCCGAACTATCGCGAACTGGTCGCGCGCTTCACGGTCCGCCGCGACGGAGAGATCGTGGATGTGCTCGAGCCATCCAAGCGCACGTTCCCGCAACGGCAGATGTCGACGACCGAGGCGGCGCTGCTCACCAGCGGGGCCTCGCAGCTCTATCTCTCGCTCGGCGAGGTGGGCTCGGACGGCGCGATCGCGGTCCGGCTCTATCACAAGCCGATGGTGCTGCTGATCTGGTTCGGAGCCGTCGTGATGGTGCTCGGCGGCGCGCTCTCGCTCTCCGACCGGCGGCTCCGCGTCGGCGCGCCGAAGCCTGCCCGCAAGGCAGCGGTGCAGCCGGCGGAGTAGGGTCAGCGGCGACGGCGTCCGGCTCTTGTCTTCGAAATCGCGCCCTTTCGATTTTCGAACTGAGCTAGCCGGTCAACCACCTCCTTCGGCAACAGCGGAGCGCCGGCGGCAATCTTCCTCTTGGCGCGCGTCACCAGCCGTGCTGTTCCGGCATCCTCCAGCGCCTCATCGGCGAGCTTCTTGAGGCGCTCGTATTCGGCGCGCGGCAGGATTGCCACTTCTCCCTTCGACGTTGTCTCAAATCGCACTGTCATGGCGGCCCTCTCAGTTGTAGATTTCGCGCCGATGTCCGACGTTGGTCAAGGATGGAAATGTGGCAGTAAAGAAATCCGGGCTGGTCAAATCGGTCGTGGCCGCGTTTGCGGGCTTGGCGCTTTGCATCGGCGTGGCTCTCGCGGTGCAGCCCGATGAAATCCTGAAAGACCCCGTGCTCGAAAGCCGTGCACGCGTGCTCAGCCAGGAGCTGCGCTGCATGGTGTGTCAGAACCAGTCGATCGACGATTCCGACGCGCCGCTCGCGAAGGATCTGCGCGTGCTGGTGCGCGAGCGGCTTAGCGCAGGCGACAGCGACAATCAGGTGATCGACTTCCTGGTGGCACGCTATGGCGAATTCGTGCTGCTCCGGCCGCGCGTTAACGCGCATACGCTGCTGCTCTGGCTTGCGCCCTTTGCCGTGCTGCTGATCGCGGCGCTTGGCTTTGTTGCCGCGCGCCGCCGCACCGCCTCGGCAGCCCCCGACCGCCTTACCCCCGACGAAGAGGCCCGCATCAACGCGCTGCTCGACAAGAACTAGGAGCGCTCGAGCTCCCCCAGGCTATCCTGCGAGAAACCGCGCTTTCCCTCTTCCATTTCGGCAATCATGGCGCCGAGCCGCTCGGTCGTGGGCGTCGCCACGCCGAACCTTTTCCCCGCCGCGATCACCGGAGCGAGCAGGGGACCGACTTCCGTCTTTCGCTTGCGCACCGCGAGATCGCGCCAGATGCCGCTGCGCGTCTTGGCAGAGTGTCGGTAGTGATCCGCCATGGCGTCGCAACTTGCGGCGATCCTCTTCTCGTCTCCCCGTGCGAACGCCTCCGCGTCAAATCCGTCAACGCCGACTGGCGCGACGCCCGCTGCCTTTGCGGCCAGCACGATCTCCCGCCCGATCTTTCCCATCACGCCGTGCCAGCGCGGATCGCCCAGCACATCGGCCATCGTGTCGTTGGTCAGTGCGGTGGCGGTCAGCAGCCCCCCATAGGCGATCTTTCCCCACAGCAATCCGAGCACGTTGTCGCTTGCCTCGATGCGCTCGTCGAAGTGCTTCAGGATCGTCACGCATTCCCGCACACGCGGCGTGACCGTTCCGCTCAGCTCCCCGATATAAACACTGCCGCGCCCGCCGTAATGGATCACGCCCGGCTCGATGTAGTCCGAGGCGAAATCTACCAGCGCCAGCAGCACGCGTTCGGCGCCGACCTCTTCGGCAATCGCGTCCCCATTCAACCCGTTCTGCAGCGAGAGCACGGTCGCGTCCGGCGCAAGCAGCGGCGCGACCATCCGCGCGGCGGCGGAGGTGTGCTGGCTCTTCACGGCGAGCAATACGCGCCGGACCGGGCCGCGCACCTCAGCGGGTGTTGCGGCGCGCACGGGCGTCGCGAATTCAGCGACCGGGCCGGTGATCCTGACCCCGCTGCGCTGCATTGCCGCGACATGGTCCTTATCGGCGTCCACCAGCAGCGGGTGCTGTCCTGCGCGCGATAGGAATGCCCCGACGGTCCCGCCGATCGCGCCAGCACCCCAGATCACCAGTTCTTCCATGCCGTCCTCACTGTGCCGGCGCAGCCACGCCGTTTTCTCTCAACAAGGTCAGCAGGCGTTCCGCGACAAGCTCGTGCCCCTTCGGCGTCCAATGGTCGCCATCGCCGAACTCATGCTCGGCGCCATCGAAGGACACGTAGGGAATTTTCATTGCCGTGAGCGCGGCTTCGAGCGCAGGCTCGCGAAATTGCAAGCCGACCAGGAATCTTGCGCCTTTCGACTCGACGAACGCCTTCATCATTCCGATCAGGTGTTCGGTCGGGTCCGGCACGCTGACCTGGGGATGCGTGATCAGCACATAGGCCGAGACTGCGACACGGACCACCCATGAATTCTGCGCGAGCCAATTGTCGGCGAAATAGAGATGGCGCGACCATGGCACCGGAATTCCCTTGAACGTGCCCTGCGCCAGATCGAAGTACGGCTTGTAGGGGCCGTCCTGCCGCGTGTTGACCGTGTTGTCCTTGCGGTCGTTGTCGACGCAGATCATCAGCACCACGATGTCGGGCTTGATGCGGTCCCACAATCGCCGCAGCAGCAGATATTCCTGGTCGGTGCCGTAGGCGGTCACGCCAGCGTTGACGATGCGCTGCTCGGGCAGCTTCGCGCGCAGAACCTCGGTGAAGCGTATGGTCTGTTCGGCGTCGTAGCCCCACACGAACGAGTCGCCGATGAAGGCGATGGTCGGTTTTGGCGCGGTGTCATGCTCGATGTCGCGCAGGCCAAGACGATTGTGGCGCACGCGAATGGTGCGGATGCCGGTAAATGAGACATCGGAGTTGGGCACCGGGGACCAGCCGAGCTCGGCATCGTAATTGTAGATGCGGTCGGCGCCGACGCGATGCGCGCGCAGATAGCGCAGGTCGATCACGCGCAGCACTGCTTCGGCAACGGCAAGCGTGACGACGAGAATCAACAGCTGAATTGCGACGGTGCGTCCCCGGCTGCCGGTCCCGTTCGGCTTTCCTTCCGCCACAATCCCCCTCACGTCCCCTGCCACGCCCTGCCTCGTTCTAGGTCTAACGCATTGAAATAACGCCAAAAATATCTCTTCGCCACGTTACTAAAGATTAATGCTGCCGACAGGACGCCGTAAGGCGGCACACTCCATCTTCCACCGCGACAACGGGTGATCTTCCACCTCAACAACGGGTGTCAATCGCGCACCCACGAACCGGTAAATGGAGCCTTGGTCAATGTCGCAGAGCGTTTCCGCTCAAAAGTCGCGCACGGTGCTTTCGGCGCGTCGTCTCGTTCTTATGGCTTCCGCCGCCGTTCTCGGCGCCGGCGTCCTGTTCTCGGGCGCCGAATTTGCGATGAAGCCGCAGCCCGCTTTCCTGGCGTCTCCCGCCTACGCCCAGACCGCACAGCGCCCGGTCGGCTTTGCCGACATCGTCGAGAAGGTGAAGCCTTCGGTGATTTCGGTGCGCGTGAAGGTCGAAGGCGGCGCTCGCACGATGAGCTTCGATGGCGGCGACTCGCCGTTCCCGCCCGGCTCGCCGATGGAGCGCTTCTTCCGCCGCTTCGGCACTCCGGACGGCCAGGATTCGCCGATGCCGCGCAACCCGCGCGGGCGCGGCTTCTCCATGGGCCAGGGCTCGGGCTTCTTCATCTCGGCCGATGGCTACGCGGTGACCAACAATCACGTGGTCGACAAGGCCGAGTCGGTCGAGGTGACGACCGATGACGGCAAGACCTACACCGCAAAGGTGATCGGCGCCGATCCCAAGACCGACATCGCGCTGATCAAGGTCGAGGGCGGCAGCAACTTCCCGCACGTTGCGCTCGCCGAGAAGGCGCCGCGGATCGGCGACTGGGTGCTCGCAGTCGGCAATCCGTTCGGTCTCGGCGGCACCGTGACGGCCGGCATCGTGTCGGCGCGCGGCCGCGATATCGGCGCAGGTCCGTACGACGACTTCATCCAGATCGACGCGCCCGTGAACAAGGGCAACTCCGGCGGTCCGACCTTCGACGTCGACGGCAACGTGATCGGCGTCAACACCGCGATCTATTCGCCTTCCGGCGGCTCGGTCGGTATCGCGTTCGCGATCCCGGCCGATACCGTGAAGTCGGTCGTGAGCCAGCTCAAGGATAAAGGCTCGGTGACGCGCGGATGGATCGGTGTGCAGATTCAGCCGGTCAACGCGGACATCGCCGACAGCCTCGGCCTCAAGAAGGCCGAAGGTGCGCTGGTTGCGGAGCCGCAGGCCGATGGTCCGGCGGTGAAGGCGGGCATCCAGTCCGGTGACGTGATCACTGCGGTCAATGGCCAGGAGGTCAAGGACGCGCGCGATCTCGCCAAGAAGATCTCCAGCCTGCCGCCCGGCGCCAATGTGAAGCTCGGCGTCATCAGCAAGGGCAGCGAGAAGACCGTCAACGTCACGCTCGGCGAGCTGCCGCGCGAGCAGCGCCAGGCGCGCGCGACCACCGGTGACCAGGACAGCACCGGCACCGATGTGCCGAAGCTCGGCCTCTCGCTCTCTGCCGCGAGCAAGGTGGCGGGTGCCGGCTCTGAAGGTGTCGTCGTGACGCAGGTCGACCCCGATGGTCCGGCGGCGCAGCAGGGCTTCAAGAACGGCGACGTTATTCTCGACGTCGCGGGCCAACGCGTCACCACGCCGGAGCAGGTGCGCAAGGCCTTCGCGGATGCGCGGTCGAGCGGCAAGCGCACGATCCTGCTTCGCGTCAAGTCTGGCGACAACACGCGCTTCTTCGCGGTGCCTGTCGCACGCGGTTAGTTGTCGCGCCCGCTTGAATGCGGGCGCAGAGACCCCAAGTTCGGGGCGTCCCGCCGGCAATCGTCGCCCCCGTCGGCGGAGCGAACCCGGGGGATGGGTGTAACAAGCCCATCCCCACAAGTTACGACCTGGCCCCGGCCTTCCCCGTGCCCCCCAACCGGGCCGGGTCGAATAGGGGGCGGTGGAGTGCCCCTCCGCCGCCCCCGAATTTTTTCGGGGTGTTGAGTGCTGCCCATGGTGCCCGACAATTCGCTAGACTTCGCGTTCACCCGGGTTCAGCACACGCCCATGCGCCTGCTCATCATCGAGGACGACCGCGACGCCGCCGAATACCTGGTCAAAGCCTTCCGCGAAGTCGGCCATGTGGCGGACTGGTCCGCGGACGGCGAGGACGGACTCGCGATGGCTTCCGACAATGGCTACGACGTGCTCGTCGTGGACCGCATGCTTCCCAAGCGCGACGGGCTGTCCGTCATTAGTGCCCTTCGTAGCCAAAAGGTCGAAACGCCCGTGCTGATCCTCTCGGCGCTCGGTCAGGTCGACGACCGCGTGAAGGGCCTGCGCGCCGGCGGCGACGACTATCTGCCGAAGCCCTATTCGTTCGCCGAGTTGCTCGCGCGCGTCGAAGTGCTGGCACGCCGCCGCGGCGGGCGCGGGGAGGAGAGTTCCTATCGCGTCGGCGACCTTCAACTCGACCGTCTCTCTCGCACCGTGACGCGCGGCACGACGGAGATCGATCTGCAGCCGCGCGAGTTTCGCCTGCTCGAATATCTGATGAAGCACGCCGGGCAGGTGGTGACGCGCACGATGCTGCTCGAAAATGTCTGGGACTATCACTTCGATCCGCAGACCAACGTGATCGACGTGCACATTTCCCGTTTGCGCTCCAAGATCGACAAAGGGTTTGCACAGCCCCTGCTGCACACCGTGCGCGGCGCCGGATACATGATCCGTGACGGCGCTCGGTAAGCTCGTTCGCTCGACGGCGTTCCGGCTCACGCTGGTTTATCTTCTCATTTTTGCGCTCTATGCCGCGGCTCTTCTTGCCTATTTCGCGCTCAATACCGGGCGGCTGATCACCGAACAGATCACCGAAACGGTCGACGACGAGATCGCCGAGCTGACCGAGCAATACACGATGGGGAGCTGGCGCCAGCTGACCACCATCGTGGAGAACCGCGCGTTGCGGCCGGGTTCGAGCCTCTATCTAGTGACCGCGCCGAGTGGGCAGGCGATCGCCGGCAATGTCGGCTCGCTCGTGCCCGGCGTCATCGACAAGATCGGCTGGTCGGAGACGGTCTATCGCCGCCTCGACGAGCGGGACACGGCGGAACACAGCGCGCTGGTGCGCGTGACACAATTGTCCGGCGGGTTCCGGCTGCTGGTCGGACGCGATCTCGAGGAACGCGCGCGCGTGCGCGAGATCGTCGTGGCGGCCGCACGGGGCTCGCTTGCGCTGGTCGTTGTGCTCGGGCTCGCGGGCGGATTTTTCGTGACGCGCCGCGTGCTCAAGCGCTTCGATGCGGTGACCGACACGACCCAGCGCATCATGGCCGGCGACCTTTCCGGGCGGCTCCCCGTCACCGGCATCGGCGACGAACTCGATCGTCTCGCCACCAACCTCAACGTCATGCTGGAGCGCATCGAGGCGCTGATGCGGGGCTTGAAAGAGGTTTCCGACAACATCGCGCATGACCTGAAGACGCCGCTCACAAGGCTGCGCAATCGTTGCGAAGCGGCGCTCCGCACGGCCAAGACGGAGAACGAATACCGCTCCGCAATGGAGGGCATGATCGAGGAGTCGGACGGCCTCATTCGCACCTTCGACGCGCTGCTGATGATTGCGCGCGCCGAATCCGGTCAAGCGCGCGACAACATGATAGAATTCGACGCGGCCGAGATCGTGCGCGGGGTGAGCGAGCTCTATGAACCGCTCGCCGAGGAGAAAGGCCTGACGCTCCGTTCCGACGCCCCGGAGGCCGCGACGCTGAAGGGTAATCGCGAGCTGTTGAGCCAGGCGCTCGCCAACCTGGTCGATAATGCGATCAAGTATGCGCAGCCGCCGACAGCCGGCAGTTCAGTCGACGGACCGCCGGCCGAGATCGTGGTTGGCGCGCGGCGCGTGGCCGAACGCGTGCTCCTGACGGTAGCGGACCGCGGGCCGGGCATCCCGGAGGCGGACCGGGTGCGCGTCGTGGAGC
>JBAVXH010000091.1:0-5177 GCA_049698215.1 Xanthobacteraceae bacterium
ACCTGGATGCGCGCGCCGGCTTTGAGGATCGCGGGCGTCTCCGGCGCATGCATCAGGCCCTCGATGGTGCAATCCACCACAAAGCCTGCCGCGCCGAGCGCGCTCACCACCGGCGCCAACCCGCCGATCGCCTCGCTGGCGCCGGTCGAGCGCACCGGCACCGGGTGCCGGTTGCGCGGTGTCGGCACAACGATGTGGAACGGCTTTGCGCCGAGCCGCAGCAGCGCCAACTCAGAAAGTTGCACGTTGAGTTGCCGCGACTGCGTCTCGGAGAGGATCGCGGCGGTGTCGCCGCGCTTCACGGCGCAGCGCTCGAACACCTCGGCGAAGGCGTCGATCCACTTTCCCTCGATGCGGTCGGCGAGCATCCTAGTCCCCAGCTTGTAGGGCGCAGTAAGCGAAGCGCACTGCGCCACCGCCGGTCGGCGCAATGCGCTCCGCGTCGCGTCGCTTATTGCGCCCTACGAGCATCTCGGCACGGCTCCAGGTCAGTTCGCCGCACCGGAGGCGCCGCGCTTCCCGTGCGCCAGATCGTGCCAGTTGGCCACTTCATCAACAAGGCCGAGGTCGGTCATCTCGGCCCACGCCTCGTCGAACGAAAGACCGTCCTCTTTGGCCGCTATCAGCGCGACGAACGCATCCTGCACGCCCTGCGGCAGCCGCGGAAAATTCCGCTTAAAACAGCCCGACGCCCAGGCGCGGCAACAGTGCGCGCGCTCACACGCCGTGTTGTCGCACACGCTCCATATCTTCAGCCAATTCATCCAACCGCGCAGGGTCGTCTCCCTCTTTTGCTCGACGGATTGCAGCGGCGGCGATGTCAGTGATTTGGTCATGCTGTCCTCTTGCTGTTCAGGTTCTCTGGATTTCCCGGAGGGGCGGCCGGGCGAAAAGCCAACGCTGCGCCGGGCCCGGTTGATGGGGGCGGGTGCCCCTTGTCTTCTTCTGCTCCCCCAAAAAAATGAAGGGAGCAGAGCGCCGACAGGCGCTGGTGCGGAAGCGCCGCACCCGTGGTCCGCCTCGCGGTAGGACCCATCTCGGGATCGCCCGAGATGAGGGCCGGATCGCCGGCCCTGCGCCTCTCGGCGCTCTGCTGCGGCGTTCTCCTTACGGCGTCGGGCCGCGCTTTCGGGACCGGTTCGGTTGACCTTCGGGTCCCGGCGCCGGTTCTCCCTTTTGGGCGAGAGCGTCCGCCATAAACCCGGAGGATCGAACAGACCTCCGTCAGCCAGCTCCTGGCAGGAGGCCGTAGTGCCTCCGGGCGGAGCCCCGACGCCGCCCGAGTACGAGGGTGCGAGCCTCGTCCGCGGGCGCCGCCCCAGTCCGAGGCCCGGAATTGCCGGGCGCCGGCTGCCGGATTCTAGGACCTGTTCTCCGGTCCCGCCTCCGGCCTGCTCCGCCATCACGACGCCTCATGAGAGCGCCCCTTCGGTGAGCAGGGGGGTAGGAATATAGAACGAAACAGGAACATATGCAAGGACTATTTTCGGGCTGTAGGGCGCAATAAGCATGCCCCCGCGAAAGCAGGGGCGCGAAGCGCACTGCGCCTCGGCGCACCGAACCATTGGAAGGGTGACGGTTGACCGAAACTTCTTGCGGGTGGGAAGTGACACGACCATCTCCGAGAACCTGCAGACTGAAAGATAGCGGTGCAAATGCGCAAGTTTATCTGCGGCAAAGTTGGTGATCGAGTTACGCGAATTGGATGGCTCTCCCTCCAGCCAGATGAAGCGCGCTCCATCTCATTCGGGCTAAACGACAAAACATATATTTCTCCAAGGTTTCGTGGCCGTCATATGATTTGGAACGTCTACAATCGCATCGAGATCAAGTATGAGGTCGAGTCAGACCCTCAGGCTCTCGAGCCGGTCCGCAATCCACACTTCACCTATCATCCGCGGCTCTTGTTTCACTTGAAGTCCAACACGGATCGATCGGGTAGAGATGAGGACCTGTTTCAAGGAATTGCAGATGTACCAATTGTTCTAGAACAAGACCATAGAATGCCATGGATAAGAGCCATTTCCGCTCCGATTTCTCAACTCGGCGAGTCCGGTAGTCGGAATGATGGCGTGCCAACCGAAGATTTGATTCTTCAGCTGCCATCGAAAGACCTATCCGTGCAAATTGCATTAGATTTCATCAGGGCGAACACGGTCGCGGCAGCCAACAGCATCTCTACGTGGGCATACGCATGGGGTGATGTTGGAGTTGAGGTGTCGGCATCGTTCACCTATCCACACATCCCTACGCTTTCGTGGTTTCATTCCTACTGATCGTAGGGCAGCGAGAGCCCGGATGAGCGAAGCGAAATCCGGGGCTTCTTTGCCGTCGAAGCGCAGATCCGCATGTCGCTTCGCTCATGCGGGCTACAAGCTACGAACTTCCGTCATGCCCGGCCTTGTGCCGGGCATCCATGTCTTTCTTTGCTGAGCCGTCGCGAAGCGAGACGTGGATGACCGGGTCAAGCCCGGCCATGACGAAGGAGGGGTCGATGCGATCCCCGCTCTCTTCTCGGCGCAATAAGCGAAGCGCACTGCGCCGCTCGATAGTTCTTCTCACCTGCCGCGCCGTCTGGAAAACGGATTGTATCTTTGGCGTTCGGCTAGCGGATTGTACCGCTGCCGAGGCTTCTCGGAACGAGGCGCAGTCGTGGATGCTTTTGGCTCAACACTTACGCCGCTGATTGGTGGCAGCTTGATCGCCCTATCTATTCTTGTGGCTACGCAATTTATCATCATTGCTCGCCTCCGATCTTGGGTGCTCAGTCTCACGCGCACTGCGACCCGCTTCGGCGGATAGTGTTTTGCGGGAAGCTCTATCAGCATGCCGACGCCCGCGGATTTTCTGGGCTCTACATGGAGCAGAACGTCGTGGTTGATAGGCTCTTTGAACCGTCGTCCGTAGAAAGGTGGATCAATATCGGGCCAACCGATCTTGGATCGGCGCGGTCGTATGATCTTGATCTGATCTATTGTGGCAGTTGTGGCGCCGTGATTGTGAAGGGTGAGATAGCCTTCAACGTAGCGGTCACCATGATCCCATAACCGCAATTCGGGCACGGCTGAGGGAGGAAGCGGCGTGCGGCGAAGCTGCAACCAAGCGACAAGAAGCGCGACTAGCGGGATCACTATGCCGACCGCGGCGACTGGATTTTCAATCGCCCAAACGGAAGAAGTTACCGCCGTATCTCTTAGCGTCGTCAAAATACGCAATGCGGTTTCCATCGCCGCCTCCGAGAATCGCAATGAGTATATCACTCGGACTGGCAGCGCTTCCGCCGCGAGAAGGCACTTAGCGCGTAGGGCGCAGTAAGCAAAGCGCACTGCGCCACCGACTCTGCGCCGCCTCCCGGCGCAATGCGCTCCGCTTCGCGTCGCCCCCGCCTTCGCGGGGGGCATGCTTATTGCGCCCTACCGCCCTGCCGAGTTGCAAACGCCGGACCCGCAACGGTAGCCTTCGGTCCCGCCCATCGGGAGGCACGCATGACGCACATCGCTCGCGGACTTGTTCTGGTTGCCTTCGCGGCGGCCGCCCTGCTGCGGCCGGCGCTGGCGGAGCCGCCGAAATTCGAGGTCGATCCGAGCTGGCCAAAACCGCTGCCGAGCAACTGGATCATCGGCACCATCGGCGGGATCACGGTGGACTCGCGGAACCATATCTGGATCAACCAGCGCCCCAGCGGGCTCGACGCGCGCGAGAAGCGCGCGCTCACGGACTCCAACGCGAAATGCTGCGTGCCGGCTCCGCCGGTGATCGAATTCGATCAGGAGGGCCGCGTGGTGCAGGCCTGGGGCGGCGACGGGGCGGACTACAAGTGGGGCAACGACGGACACGGCATCCACGTCGACCACAACAACTTCGTCTGGGTCGCCGACAACGTCGCGACCGGCGGGCACGTCTACAAGTTCACCCGTGACGGAAAGTTCGTCATGCGTATCGGCAAGCCCGGCGCCCCGACCGGGTCGAACGACACCGAGCACCTCGGCCGCCCGGCCGACATGGTGGTCGATCCCGAAACCAACGAGCTGTTCATTGCCGACGGGTACGGCAACAAGCGCGTCATCGTGTTCGACGCGGCGACCGGCGCCTACAAGCGCCACTGGGGCGCCTACGGCAACACGCCGAGCGACGACAAGCTGACCTGGGATCCCAAGGGGCCGCCACTGCGGCAGTTCATCAATCCGGTCCACTGCATCACCATCGACAAAGACGGGCTGATCGTGGTGTGCGACCGCCAGCACAATCGCATGCAGTTTTTCCGCAAGGACGGAACCTTCGTGCGCGAAATGTTCGTGCTCAAGGACAGCTATCCGGGCACCATCGGCTCGATCGTGAAGTGGCCGGATGAGAAGCAGACCTGGCTGCTGGTGGTGGACGATCCGAACGGCCAGTTCCACGTGGTCAATCGCATCAGCGGCGAGGTTGTGAACAGCGTCGGCCGCGTCGGTCACCAGCTCGGCGAGTTCTACAACCTCCACTTCATCGGCATCGACAGCGGCGGCAACGTCTACAGCGCCGAAGTGCAGGGCAAGCGCGTGCAGAAATTCCGTAATCTCGGTGGGCTGTAGGGTAGCCGTAGGGCGGGCAAAGCGAAGCGTGCCCGCCCTACATGATCAATTCTCCTCGGGAAATCCCCTCAGGAGCCACTTGCGCAGCGCGTTGAACGCCGCATTCAGCGTCAGCCCCAAAATCGAGATCGAGATCAGCGGCACGAACATGTCGACGGTCTGGAAGTTGCGCGCCGCGCGCACCATCAGGTAGCCGAGCCCGTCGGTCGAGGTGATCATCTCGGCGAGAAACACCACGATGCAGGAGATGATCAGCCCGATGCGGCAGCCGGTCAGCACCGAGGGGAGTGCCGCCATCAGCACGACCTTGAACAGCACGGCGCGCTGCGAGGTGCCGGCCGCGCGCGCCGACCAGACCAGCTTGGTGTCGACCGCGGACGTGCCCTGCCAGGTCGCGAGCAGGATCGGGAACGTGGCGTCGGCGACGACCAGCGTGATCTTCGAGGCATCGTCGAAGCCGAGCGTCAGGATCATCGCCGGATAGAGCGCGACCTTGGGGAGCGGCGCGAGCACGCGCACCAGCGGCTTGATGATCGCTTCAACCGCCTTGCTGCCGGTCGCCGCCACGCCCAGCGTGACGCCGATGACGACCGCGATCGAGAATCC
>JBAVXH010000092.1:0-4197 GCA_049698215.1 Xanthobacteraceae bacterium
GCTGAAAGACTTTCCCGAATCGGATCGAACTGCCTTCTATGAAGCATTGATTGACAGCATTGCTAATCAACCGAGAGGCGTTGAAGACGGCGTTCAAATTCTGGGAGAGGACGACGCGGACAAGATCGTCCTCGCGATGTCGCAGAAAGCCCAGCAACGCTCCTTTGCCTCATCAGGCATCAGAGATATCTGGTGCATGATTTTCATCGGTGGGTGCCCGTAATGTCTTACGTAAATCTCAAAGACTTGGCCGAGTTCAACAAGTACACGACGGGTCTCGGAGCCGGGGTCTTCATTTATGTCGAAAAGTTTGGAGCTGGCCATAGCGGCTTGCGCACGACCATCATCGCCCTTGCCGCGGTGGTGGTATTTCTCGGAGTAATCGTGATGTCGGCAAAAGGCCGCATTCATGGCGACGACATTGACTATGCAACCGAGGCAAATGCCACCAAGAAAACTCTTTTTACAATCGTCTCGCGGACGCTGCAGGCGCAGCTCATAGTTCTGCTGTTGGCGATCGGACTCACCAGTTATCTCAGCTTGGCGAAGATTTGGAACTGGAACTGATGGACCTCCTCTATCAAATCTTCATCGATCCGTTCGTGCAGATGGTCACGGCGCCGGACCTCCTGGTGCAGACCTTGTGGGAGGGCCTCGTCTCCGGGGTCCTCTACGCGCTGATCGCGCTCGGCTTCGTGCTGATCTTCAAGGCCTCGGGCGTGTTCAACTTCGCGCAGGGCATCATGGTGGTGTTCGCCGCGCTCACGCTGGTCGGGCTCTACAACCTGCTGCGCAAGTGGGGCGTGCGGCCTGGCGATCTCGCCGCCTTCCTGGCGCTCGGCATCACCGTCGTGGTCATGCTGATCCTGGCCTGGTGCGTGGAGCGGCTGGTGCTGCGTCCGCTGGTGAACCAGGACGACATCATCCTGTTCATGGCGACGTTCGGGCTGACCTATTTCCTGATCGGCTTCGGCCAGCTTGTGTTCGGCGGCGAGCCGAAGGTGATGATTGCCGAGGACCTCTACCTGCCCAAGGGCTCCTACGACGTGAAGATGCTCGGCGGCTACGTCCAGTTCCAGAAGATCGACATCGCGGCCGCGGTGATCGCCTCGGTCATGGTCGGGACGCTCGCGGTGTTCTTCCAAAAAACACGCATCGGACGCGCCTTGCGCGCCGTCGCCGACAGCCACAAGGCGGCGCTCTCCGTCGGCATCTCGCTCGAACAGATCTGGGTGATCGTCTGGTTCGCGGCCGGGATCGTCGCGATCACCACCGGCATCATGTGGGGCGCCAAATCGCAGGTCGAGTTCTCGCTGCAAACCATCGCGCTCAAGGCGCTCCCGGTGCTGATCCTCGGCGGCTTCACGTCCATCCCCGGCGCCATCATCGGCGGCATCATCATCGGCGTCGGCGAAAAGATCGGCGAGTTCTACTGGGGCCCGCTGCTCGGCAAGGGGATCGAGAGCTGGCTCGCCTATGTGATCGCGCTGGTCTTCCTGCTGTTCCGGCCGCAGGGCCTGTTCGGCGAGAAGATCATCGAGCGGATTTGAGGAATCGATGTTCTACCGCGAGGCCGGCCAATACAAGACGAGCTACGTTGCCGATCAGGCGGTGTTCCCGCTGTTGCAGGATCGCGTCGGCATCGCGGTGATCCTGTTCGTCGCGATCGTGGTCGTGCCGCTCACCATGTCGAGCTTCACGATCTCGTCGGTGATGATCCCGGTGCTGATCTTCGCGCTCGCCGCGATCGGACTGAACATCCTCACCGGCTACACCGGCCTGATCTCGCTCGGCACCGGCGGCTTCATGGGTGTCGGCGCCTACGCCTGCTACAAGCTCACCACCTCCATGCCGGGCGTGAATATCGTCTTCCTGATTATCGCGTCGGGACTGTTCTCGGCCGCCGTCGGCGTGCTGTTCGGGCTGCCGTCGCTGCGCATCAAGGGCTTCTACCTCGCGGTCGCGACGCTCGCCGCGCAGTTCTTCCTGTCGTGGTGCTTCATCCGCATCCCGTGGCTCTACAATTACAATGTCTCGGGCGCGATCGAAGTGCCGACGCGCACGCTGTTCGGCATTCCGATCACGGGCCCGAACGCAACACCGACCATGCGCTATTTGGTGGTGCTCGGCATCGTGATCCTGATGACCTGGGTCGCCTCCAATCTGGTGCATGGCCGCATCGGCCGCATGTGGATGGCGGTGCGCGACATGGATCTGGCCGCGGAGCTGATCGGTATCCGGCTCCTGCCGACCAAGCTGCTCGCCTTTGCGGTGTCGTCGTTCTATGCCGGCGTTGCGGGCGCCCTGATGGTGTTCATGTGGCTCGGCGCGGCGGAAGCCGACTCGTTCAACATCAACGAGTCGTTCCTGATCCTGTTCATGGTGATCATCGGCGGGCTCGGCAGCCTGATCGGCTCGTTCTTCGGCGCGGCCTTCATCTGGGGCCTGCCGATCGTGCTGCGCGCGCTGCCCGAGCATCTCGGGATCCCGATCAATGCCGCGACCGTCGAACACCTGCAGTTCATGATCGTAGGTGCCCTCATCATCTTCTTCCTGATCGTCGAGCCGCACGGGCTTGCCCGGCTGTGGCAGATAGCCAAGCAGAAATTGAGGGTGTGGCCGTTTCCGTACTGATGGTGCACACTGGACGTAAGTTTCCGTTCCGGGCCGAGCGGCCCGGCGGAGTAAACCCCCGGTGGTACCCCCGCCGGACTTTAGAACCAGGCTGGCGCGGTTGCCTCCGCGTTCGGCCTAAAAAAGAGAGGGAGAAACGCGATGCGATTGCAGCACCTCGTTCTCGGCATCGCCGCGGCAGGACTGGTAGGCGCCTCGGCGCTCGCCACGAAAGCGCAGGCGCAGGATTCGATTTACGTGCCGCTGCTGACCTACCGCACCGGCCCGTTCGCCGGCGGCGGGATTCCGATCGCCAACGGCATGAACGACTATCTCAGCATGCTCAATGAGCGTGACGGCGGCATCGGCGGCGTCAAGATCGCCGTCGAGGAATGCGAGACCGGTTACGACACCAAGAAGGGTGTCGAGTGCTACGAGCAGGTCAAGGCGAAAAAGCCGGTGGTCGTGAACCCGTACTCGACCGGCATCACGCTGCAGCTGATCCCAAAGGCTGCGGTCGACAAGGTGGTCGTGCTCTCGATGGCCTACGGGCTCTCGGCCTCGGCCGACGGCAACAACTTCCCCTGGATCTTTAATCCGCCCGCGACCTACTGGGACGGGCTCTCGATGATGATCAAATATATCGCCGAGAAGGAAGGCGGCCTGGACAAGCTCAAGGGCAAGACCATCGGCTACATCTTCTTTGACGGCGGCTACGGCCGCGAGCCGATCCCGCTGCTCGAGCAGTTCGCCAAGGACTACGGCTTCACCGTGAAGCAGTATCCGGTGCCGGCGGCCGAGATGCAGAACCAATCCGGCCTGTGGCTCAACGTGCGCCGCGACCGTCCGAACTGGATGATCATGTGGGGCTGGGGCGCCATGAACCCCACCGCCGTGAAGGAAGCCACCAAGATCAACTTCCCGATGGACAAGTTCATCGGCAACTGGTGGTCGGGTAACGAGGACGACGCGCGCCCGGCGAGCCCTGAGAGCAAGGGCTATCTCTCGCTCAACTTCAACACCAACGGCCCGAACTTCCCGGCGCTGCAGGACATCAAGAAGCACGTGGTCGACAAGGGCAAGAGCCAGACCGCGGCCGACAAGATGGGCGAGGTGCTCTATAACCGCGGCGTGCTCAACTCGGTGATCGTCGCCGAGGCGATCCGCAACGCGCAGAAGATCACCGGCAAGAAGGTGGTCAACGGCGAGGACGTGCGGCGCGGCTTCGAGACGCTCAAGATCACGGCCGAGCGCTTCAAGGAGCTGGGACTGGAAAACTTCGCCGCCCCGATCACCAACGTGTCGTGCGAAGACCACAACGGCCACCATGCGGCCTACATGCAGCAGTGGGACGGCACCAAGTGGGTGAAGGTCTCCGACTGGATCACGCCCATGAAGGACAAGGTGCGCCCGCTGCTCGAGTCGGCAGCCAAGGAGTACGTCTCCAAGGACCCCGCCTGGCCGAAGCGCTCCGAGCCGTGTGACAAGTCGAGCTAGGCGCGAGCCTCTCCCGCTTTCCCTCTCCCCGCTTGCGGGGAGAGGGTGGCGAGGACGGAACGTCCGAGCCGGGTGAGGGGGAGGGGA
>JBAVXH010000093.1:0-7196 GCA_049698215.1 Xanthobacteraceae bacterium
TCGGTCAGGTCCTTCCATGTGCCTGCGACGCCAAGCACGTTGGCCTGACCGCCAAGGCGTCCGTCGGTGCCGACTTCGCGCGCAACGCGCGTCACCTCGCCGGCGAAGGCGTTGAGCTGGTCCACCATCGTGTTGATGGTTTCCTTCAGCTGCAGGATCTCGCCCGACGCATTGACGGTGATCTTCCTCGACAGGTCGCCGCCGGCGATCGCGGTTGCCACGTCGGCGATGTTGCGCACCTGCGAGGTCAGGTTGCCCGCCATCGAGTTGACGTTGTCGGTCAAATCCTTCCAGGTACCGGCGACGTCCGGCACCTGCGCCTGGCCGCCGAGCTTGCCCTCGGTGCCGACCTCGCGCGCGACGCGCGTCACTTCCGAGGCGAACGAATTGAGCTGGTCCACCATCGTGTTGATGGTGTCTTTCAGCTCCAGCACTTCGCCTTTCACGTCCACGGTGATCTTGCGCGACAAGTCGCCGCGCGCGACCGCGGTGGTGACCTGAGCAATGTTGCGGACCTGCGTGGTCAGGTTGCCGGCCAGGAGGTTCACGTTGTCGGTCAAGTCCTTCCAGGTGCCGGCCACGCCCGGCACGATTGCCTGGCCGCCGAGCTTGCCGTCGGTGCCGACCTCGCGCGCGACACGCGTGACTTCCGAGGCGAACGAGCGCAGCTGGTCCACCATGGTGTTGATGGCTTCCTTGAGCTGCAGGATCTCGCCGCGCACGTCGACGGTGATCTTCTTGGAGAGGTCGCCGTTCGCGACCGCGATGGTCACGTCCGCAATGTTGCGCACCTGCGCGGTCAGATTCGACGCCATCGAGTTGACGCTCTCGGTGAGGTCCTTCCAGACGCCGGTCACTTCAGGGACCTGCGCTTGGCCGCCGAGCTTGCCCTCGGTTCCGACCTCGCGGGCCACGCGCGTCACCTCGGAGGTGAACACGCCGAGCTGCCGGATCATCGTATTCACGATGTTCGCGGACTGCAGGAACTCGCCCTTGAGCGGCCGGCCTTCCACGTCGAGGCGCACGGTCTGCAACAGGTCGCCCTGGGCGACCGCGCCGATGACGCGGGTCACCTCGCGGGTCGGCCACAGCAGGTCGTCGATCAGGGTATTGACCGAGGCTTCCATCTCGCCCCAGGCGCCCCCAGAGAGACCAAGGCGCAGGCGCTGGCGGGTATTTCCCTCGCGGCCGACGACTTGGCCGACCTTCTCGAGCTGCTTCGCCATACGCTCGTTGGCGGCGATGATTTCGTTGAACGCGTCGGCGATCTTTCCTTCGATCCCGAGCTGGTCCCCGGCCATGCGGACCGAAAAATCGCCCACCTTCATGGCCTGGAGGGCGTAGAGCAGATTATTCAGATCAAATGGCGCTTTGCCGTTAGGGCCGTGTTTAGGAGGCGATGGCGGACGTCCGGATTTCTTTGAGCCCCGGACATCGGTGGTCATCGTCATGTGCGTCTCCCGCCGAGCGCGACCGCGCTCCCCGCTAACACGTTGAAATCCCAGGCAATTGGTAAGGCGGAAGCCCCCAACCTTGAGCCGGTTGACCGCAATGTCAGCCGACCCCGATCGAACGCCGTGCCCGAATAGCCCGCACTCCGACGTAACCATGGCTCAATGCGGCAGGTCCGCAGGACGTTCCCTTGTCTGAAAATTATTTTTTGGATCAGGGAGATGCCAGTTCCGACGCCGGAACCTCAAACGCCCAGATACCGATGCTGCAGCTCCGGGGCGTGGCCAAGTTCCTGCGAGGTGCCGCTCCACACGATCCTGCCGCGCTCAATCAGATGATGGTGGTCGGCGATGCGGATCAGCGCCTCCACGTTCTTGTCGATGACCAGGATGGACTGTCCGGCCTGTTTCAGGCGGGTCAGGCACTCCCAGATCTCGGCGCGGACCAGCGGCGCAAGCCCCTCGGTCGCCTCATCGAGGATGAGGAGCTGCGGGTTGGTCATCAACGCCCGGGCGATGGCGAGCATCTGCTGTTCCCCACCGGAAAGCTGGCTGCCGCTGCTGCCGCCACGTTCGGCGAGGCGCGGAAACAGAGCGTGAACCTTGTCTAGTGTCCACCCTTCTGGCTTCGCGGCGGCCGTCGCGACCAGGTTCTCGCGTACGGTGAGGTTGGGGAAGATGCGGCGCCCCTCCGGAACAAGGCCAATCCCGCGCTGTGCGATGCGATAGGGCGCAAGCGCCGCGATCTCTTCCCCTTTGAAACGGATCGAGCCGGCACGCGCCGGCGTCAGCCCCATGATCGAGCGCACGGTTGTTGTCTTGCCCATGCCGTTGCGGCCCATCAGCGTGACCATCTGTCCGGCGGTGATGGTGAACGAGACGCCGAAGAGGACCTGGCTCCGCCCGTAGGCGGTCTCGACGTTGGATAGTTCGAGCAGCGCGTCGTCAGCCATCGAGCGTCACCGCCTGCTGTTCGCCCAGATAGGCGCGGCGCACGTCCGGGTTGGCACGGATGGCGGCCGGATCGCCTGACGCGATGATCCGGCCGTACACCAGAACCGAAATCCGGTCGGCGAGAGCGAACACCGCATCCATGTCGTGCTCGATCAGCAGGATGGTCAGCTCCTGCTTCAGCTCGCGCAGCAGCCTGACCATGCGGGCGGATTCCTCTACGCCCATCCCGGCCATCGGCTCGTCGAGCAGGAGCATGCGCGGCGTCGTGGCGAGCGCCATCGCGATCTCGAGCTGGCGGTGCTCGCCATGGCTCATGTTGGCGACCGGAGCCTCGGCGCGCGCGCCAAGCCCGACGCGCTCAAGCGCGACGCGGGCAGGCTCGCGCAATTCGGCCTCGCGCCGCGCATTGCGCCAGAAGTGGAATGAGTGCCCGGCGTGCGCCTGCACGGCGAGCGCGACATTGTCGAGCGCGGTGAAATCGAGGAACAGCGAGGTGATCTGAAACGAACGGGCAAGCCCGCGCAGGCTGCGCTGCCAGGTGGGCAGCGCCGTGATGTCCTCGCCGCCGAACCGGATGCGGCCGGATTGCGAGGAAAGCTCGCCGGTCAATTGCCCGATGAGTGTGGTCTTGCCGGCGCCGTTCGGACCGATGATGGCGTGGAGCTCGCCCTGCGGGATCGATAGCGTCACATCGTCCGACGCGACCACGCCGCCGAAGCGCTTGGTGAGCCCTTCGATCTGAAGCAGCGGCTCAGTCATGGCGTGGCCTCAGCAGGCCATCGATGCCGCCGCGTGCGAACAGCACAATCAGCAACAGCAGAGGACCGAGGATGATTTGCCAGTATTCGGTGATACCCGACAGTGCTTCTTCCAGCACCAGCAGCGCGACCGCACCGATCAGCGGACCGAAGGCCGAGCCCATGCCGCCGAGCACCACCATCACGATGAGGTCGCCCGAGCGGGTCCAGTGCATCATGGCCGGACTGACGAAATCGGTGTGATTGGCGAGCAGCACGCCGGCGAGCCCGCAGAGCGTCCCGGCGATCACGAAGCAGACGAGCCGGTAGCGGAAGATCGGGAACCCGATCGCGCGCATGCGCCGCTCGTTCGAGGTGGCGCCGCGGATCACCATGCCGAAGCGGGAATTGACTAGCCGCGCGACCAGGAAAATCACGGCGAGCAGGAGGGCGAGGCACAGGTAGTAAAAAACGACCTTGTTCGACAGGTTGAGCAGTCCGAACTGGCTGCGGCGATAGATGGTAAGGCCGTCGTCGGCGCCGTAGCGGTCGAGGCTCACGGCGACGTAGTAGAGCATCTGCGCGAACGCGAGCGTGATCATGATGAAATAGACGCCGCGCGTGCGCAGCGACAGGGCGCCGATCACGAGCGCGAACAGCGCCGATACGACAAGCGCGAGCGGCCACTGGACGGAGCCGGACGGAATTCCCTCCTTGGCCAGAATTCCGACCACATACCCGCCGATTCCGATGTAGACGGCATGCCCGAAGCTCACCATGCCGCCATAGCCGAGGATGAGATTGAGGCTGGTCGCGGCAAGCGCCAGGATGATGATGCGCGTGAACAGGGAGAGCAGGAAGTTGTTGCCGCCGGCCATGACATAGACCGGCAGCAGCGCGAGGAAGATGAGCAGCGCGGCGATGAGCGCGATGCGCGGGTCGCGAATCATTTGCTCGACGCCGGGAACAGGCCCTCGGGCCGTACGATCAGGATCACCGCCATCACCAGATAGATGAGCATCGACGAGAGGGCAGGGCCCGCCGTCGAGGCGCCGGCCGGGCTCAGCACGAGCTTGAGCAGGTCGGGCAGGAACGCGCGTCCGATCGTGTCGGTCAGGCCAACGAAGATCGACGCGATGAACGCGCCGCGGATCGACCCGATGCCGCCGATGATGATCACGACGAAGGTCACGATCAGGATGTTCTCGCCCATGCCGATCTGCGCGGTGAGGATCGGCGCCTGCATCAGGCCGGCGAGACCCGCGAGCGCTGCGCCGATGCCGAAGATCAGGGTCGAGAGCAGCTTGATGTTGACGCCGAGCGCACCGACCATCTCACGGTCCGACGCCCCGGCGCGGATCAGCATGCCGATGCGCGTGCGCATCACCAGCGCGTAGAGGAAGACCGCGACCGTCAGCGCCACCGCGATGATCGAGAGCCGATAGGCCGGATAATAGATGCCGGGAATGACCTGTACGGCCGTGTTGAGCCACATCGGCAGCGCGAGGTTCATGCCGGCCGGCCCCCAGATCAGCCGCACCGCCTCGTTGAAGAACAGGATCAGCCCGAACGTGCCGAGCACATGATCGAGATGGTCGCGGCCATACAGCCGGCGCATCGCGATGATCTCGACCGCCATGCCGACCAGCAGCGTCGCCGCTATCGTCAGCACGACGGCCGCAAAGAAGCTCCCGGTCCAGGCCGCAAAGGTCGCGGCGAAATAGGCGCCCAGCATGTAGAGCGAGCCGTGCGCCAGATTCACCAGGTTCATGATGCCGAAGATGAGCGTCAGCCCCGCGGCGAGCAGGAACAGCAGCATGCCGATCTGCAGGCCGTTAAGGCATTGCTCGATGAAGTAGAGCATTCCGCCTGCTCCCCCGTAGGCGAAATGGGACCGTAAGTGCCCGAATGGAGTGCGTCTAGGACATCACTTCATCGGGCACTTGTCGTGGAAGCGATCCTGGTCGTTCTCGACGATCGTCTCGACCGTCTTGAGCACGAGCTGGCCCTCGGCATTCTTCACCACGTCCTGCAGGTAGAAGTTCTGGATCGGGACGTGATTGTTGCCGAACTTGAAGGCGCCGCGCACCGACTTGAAGTCGGCCTTCTTCATTGCCGCGCGCAGCGCTTCCTTGTCGCTGACGTTGCCCTTGGTGCCGTTGAGCGCGGAGTCGATCAGGAACGCCGCATCATAAGTTTGCGCGCCATAGAAGGACGGGCGCGCGCCGTTATATTTCTTGATGTAGTCGGCGACGTAGCGCTTGTTCTGCTCATTGGGCAGATCGTTCACCCATTCCTGCGCGCCGGGGACGCCGAGCGCGAGCTCGCCTTGCCGCGGCAAGCTGAGCTCGTCGATCGTGAACGCCGTGTAGAGCGGGATCTGGCCCTTCAGGCCCGCCTGCGCGTACTGGGTCAGGAACTGGATCCCTGCTGCGCCGGGATAGAACACGAAGATCGCATCCGGCTTCGCGTTGCGTGCCTTTGAGAGCTCAGCCGAGAAATCGAGCTGGTCGGGCCACTTGGTGAGTTCCTGGCCAAGGACCTGGCCCTTGAAGGTCGAAGCAACGCCCGCCAGCATGTCCTTGCCGGCCGCATAGTTCGGACCGATCAGGAAGGCGCTCTTTACGCCCTTCTTGTTCATGTAGAGGCCCATCGCCTGCGGCGTCTGGTCGTTCTGCCACGAGGTCGAGAACACGTAGGGCGAGCACAGCTCGCCGGCGATCTGCGAGGGGCCTGCGTTCGAGGTGATCAGGAACGTCTTGGAATCGACTGCCGGCTTCAGCGACGCGAGCAGTACGTTCGACCAGATGTAGCCGACGATGAAATCGACCTTGTCGCTCTCGATCAGCTTCTCGGTCTTCTGCTTGCCGACTTCCGGCTTTTGCTGGTCGTCCTCGTAGACGACCTCCACCGGCTGGCCGCCGATCTTGCGGCCGAGATGGTCGAGCGCAAGCTCGAACGAGTTGCGCATGTCGTTACCGATCACGGCGGTCGGTCCGGAGAATGTGGAGACGAAGCCGATCTTGACCGGCTTCTGGGCGCTCGCCGCGCCGACGGACAGCGCCAGCAAGGCGGCGCTCAAGAACAATGTCTTGCGCATAATCTTCCTCCCGGGTGCTTCTGGCGCAAGCCATTGTTTTGCTTGCGCTTTATGCCAGGAGGATGTGCAATCCTCTCGGCTTCGGATGCAACCTAGTCGGAATACTTGCATCGCGTAAGAGGCATTTTGCCCCGCCGGGCTCAGCCTTTCGCCTAGGGTTTACGCTGGGACCCGGCCGATTCCGCGGTTCGTGCGTTAATGTCGCGATCTCTATGGAGAGGCGACATGGCCAAGGCGCTTCGCAGGGAGTCCGCCCGTCCGTCACGCGCGGAGGCCGAGACTGCCATACGCACCTTGATCCGCTGGGCGGGCGACGACCCCGACCGCGAGGGCCTTGCGGCAACGCCCGCGCGGGTGGCCCGTGCCTATGAGGAATGGTTTGCGGGCTATGGCGAAGACCCGAAGGCTCTCCTTAAGCGCACATTCGAAGAAGTCGGCGGATACGACGAGGTGATCGTGCTGCGCGACATCAGCTTCGAATCGCATTGCGAGCACCACATGGCGCCGATCATCGGCCGCGTACACATCGGCTACCTGCCGCGCCATCGCGTGGTAGGTATCTCCAAGCTCGCGCGCCTGGTCGAAGCCTATGCGAAACGGCTGCAAATCCAGGAGCGGTTCACCGCGCAGATCGCCAACACGCTGAACGAGGTATTGAAGCCGCATGGCGTTGCCGTGGTGGTGCAGGCGACGCACGGCTGCATGACCACGCGCGGTGTGCACAAGACCGCCGCCAGCCTCGTGACCAGCCGCATGCTCGGCGTCTTCCGCCGTCAGGCGCAGACGCGGCAGGAGTTTCTGGCGGCGCTCGATCTGAGAGAGGCGGCGCCAGTGGTCCGATTCTAACATTCGCACCCCTGTGCGGCGGGCTCTCTTGCGAATGTTAGAATCAAAGGGACACTAGCAACTCTATGATTCTAGTGCCCCTTTGAACCCGAAGTTCGCAACCGACCT
>JBAVXH010000094.1:0-2710 GCA_049698215.1 Xanthobacteraceae bacterium
GCGGTGCGGCGCGGCGATGGCGCGCACCTTCTGCACGTTCGCACCTATCGCATCACCGGCCACACCTCGACCGACGCCGCGGCGTGGCGGCCGAAGGAAGAAGTGGAGGAGGCGCGCTCGCGCGATCCGATCGCGCGGCTTGGCGCGGTGCTGGCCGAGCGCGGCGTCGGCCCAAGCGAGCTCGGCAAGATCATCGAGGACGCGAAGGCCGAGATGGCGGCGGCGCGTAAGGGAGCGAACGCGGCGGCATGGCCAGCGCCGCAGGTCGCATTTGAGGACGTACAGGATACGGGGGCGGTTGCGTGGTCGAAGTCACACTGATCGAGGCTTCGCGCCGCGCAGCGCTGCAGGAGATGCGCCGCGACCAGCGCGTGTGGGTGCTCGGCGAGGACGTTGCGCGGGGCGGCCTGTGGGGCCAGTACAAGGATTTCCTCGCCGAGTTCGGCGAGCAGCGCGTGGTCTCCACGCCGATCTCGGAATCGACCATCATGGGCGCGGGGCTCGGCTCGGCGCTGGTCGGCCAGCGGCCGATCATCGAGATGCGCATCTTCGATTTCGTGATGTGCGCGATGGACGAACTGGTCAATCAGATCGCCAAGGTCCGCTACATGTTCGGCGGGCAGGCGAAGCCCGCCGTGGTGGTGCGCATGCCGCACGGCATGTGGCGCAACTCCGCCGCGCAACATTCGCAGATGCTGGAGGCGTGGTTCGCGCATCTGCCGGGCGTCGTCGTGGTCACGCCCGCGACGCCGGCGGATACCGCGGGCCTGCTGGTGCAGGCGATCCGTTCCGACGATCCGGTGCTGTTCTTCGATCCGAAGGATCTGTTCTGGGTGAACGGCGAGATCAACGAGCCGATCGAGCCGATCCCGTTCGGCGTCGCCCGCAAGGTGAGCGAGGGCGATGCCGCGACGGTGGTGACGTGGTCGGCCGCCGTGCCGGTTGCCACCAAAGGCGTCGAACTGCTGGCGGCCGAAGGCATCAAGGTCGACCTGTTCGACTTGCGTACCATCTGGCCGTGGGACGAAGCGGCGGTGATCGCATCCGTGAAGAAAACCGGTCGCCTTCTCGTGGTGCATGAGGCGGTCGAGGTCGCGGGCTTCGGCGCAGAAGTCGTCGCGCGCGTCGTCGATCGGATCGGACCCTCAAATCTGAAGGCCGCGAAGCGTCTCGCCGCGCCGCGCATTCCCATCCCGTTTGCGCCGCCGCTGGAGGCGGAGGTGCGGCTCTCGCCGGAGAAGGTGGTGCAGGCGGTGAAGGCGCTGCTTGCGGCCTAGCATCGGCCGCGCAAAACACCTCCTCGGACGGCGCAAACCGCGCAAAAGTTGCAGCGCAAAATCGGCATGCGGGCCAGGCGCTGATTGGATTGCAATTAAGGCGCTACCAATCGCCGCGTTGGCTCGCCCGGCAATTGGGCGATGCACACGCGGCATCCGTGCTCCCGGCCAGCACGGTCGAGTGTCCGAGCGCCACCGTTCCATCGGCCGAGATCGCAACCCTGCCGCCTCCGAGCACGACGCCAGATCTTGACGCGGGAGTGCCGGCGGACGGCGGTCGGGGTCCCGATGGCGGCGGGGACGATCCGGCAAAGCCCCCCGGAGCCGACGGTTGCGCACAGCGCTCGTCTTGCGCGCGTGTGCAGTACGCCTGCCAGATGTTTTCGCGCAGGGTTGCGCCGAGATCGATGCCGCGATCGGTGTTTCGGCACATGCAATTGGGCTGATCCTCCGTGCACAGGGCTACCGATTGACCGCGACATTTGTCGGGAGCGCCGCATTGCTGACCGCTCGCGGTGTCGTCGCGGGCCGGGTTCCAGCAGGCATCGGTGGCGCAGTCCTTGGCGGCCCGACCCATTTCGCGCAGGCGATTGACGTAGGCGGTCGTCGCGCTGCCGACGCAATCGGGCACCGCGGCCTCGCGCGACGTGCAACTGCCCGTGCAGGTCATGTCTTCGGGGAGGCAGGATTGTACGGATTGGGAATCGATCCAAGAATTGTAAAGCGGCACGATGTCCTGGACATGCGAGCCAATAATCGCGTGCTGAAAGTCTTGATCCTCCACACTGCCGCCGAATGCCGAGTGGAGTGCTTCATGCATGAGGCCGTTGACGCAATTGACGGCGTCCATGCACCAATTCTCGTCCATCGTGATCTTTGTTCCGTCCGGCGACGTCGAACCCACGCATGTTCTACTTCCAAGATCGCTCGGGCATTGGCCGGTATCGCCGAAATCCGCATCGTGGACCGCGCGCGTGGCCCTGCGGATCCCGGGCTCGGAAATCAGCGTTTGGCCCATGAGCGAATTGATGCCCTCCGCAAACCCCTCGATCAGCTCGAGCACGATGCTCTTGGCCCATTCAATATTGGCTTCGGCGTTTCCCTCCTGTGGCTTCGGCTCCTGTATATCATCCGAGTCCGCTGGAGGTGCCGGATCCGCCGACTCCGCGATCATGCACTTCGCGCCGCCGCCCGGTGCAAAGCCGGTCACCTCGGTGCCAAGCGACATGTTCGATGGGTTGCGGCTCGCGGCGATCCCTTGGACACACGCGTTGAACGCAGCGTTATAGACTTGCGCCGGGCTCTGCTGCCCGATGACGCCATACATCGGATCGGCGCCGCAACTGTCACCGCCGCCCGCGGACGGCGCACCGGAGCCTCCAGCTGAGCCCGTTCCGCCGCTGGCGCCGCCGGCGTGCGGGCCGGCGTAGGAG
>JBAVXH010000095.1:0-3132 GCA_049698215.1 Xanthobacteraceae bacterium
CGCCGTCCAGGAGATCGCCTGGAAGGCGCAGTCGCGGCTCGCGGCGCGCTACCGGGCGCTGAGCCGACGCGGCAAGCGGCCCACCGTCGTGGTCACCGCGATCGCACGCGAACTCGCGGGCTTCATCTGGGCGGTCAACCGCGAGGTCGGCGCCCGCCCCGCGGGCAGATGACATCCGAAGTGTCAATCATGGCTTGCCCAGGAGCCTGACGCCGGGCCGCAATCCGGCAGCGACAAATATCGTGCAACGGCGGGGGCGAAGCCACGGCAGGGGAACTCTCGATTGCGCTTTGTGGCCGATCAGCGATCGACGCCCGTGCGGAGACAGGGACAGCCCCGGACGAAATCTCGGAACTGCGGCTCACAACCCGCGCATCAGAGCTTGATCACCGACGTCTCAAGGCTTCGTCCCCACCGTTGCACGATCATCACTGCCAAACTCCAGCAAAAAAGCTTGGAGATGAACATCCGCGACAACATCGCTTGACGAAGGACATCAGAGCGCATTGCGCCGCATCGTCGCGGGCGGCGCAGTGCGCTCCGCTGACTGCGCCCGACCAACGCTCGAGCGCGGTGCCGTCGACCCTTCATTGTATCGACTCACAGAAAAATATCTTGAGTTGCACATGCAAGCGGTGTCGTGCCAGAGTCCCTCATCACCCACAAATTGGCCCCCAGGGAGACTCCGCATGAGCGAGAGCTTTGCGATCGATGCCGAACTCGGCGAGGCGCTGCAGGCGAACGAGGAGCAGATCGCGGAGCAGATCGGCGCGGCTCTCAGCAAGCAAGTCGAGTGCGAGTCTGAGGAGGGAAAGCGCCGGGCGCTACGCGACGCGCATCCGAAATCGCACGGCTGCGTCGAGGCCGAGTTCCGGGTCGACGACAACGTGCCGCCACATCTGGCGCAGGGCGTGTTCGTGCCGGGAAAAAGCTACCCGGCCTGGATCCGCTTTTCCAACGGCAACCCGGACCCTACGAAGCACGACGCCAAGTCCGATATACGCGGCATGGCGATCAAGCTCCTTGACGTGCCGGGCGACAAGATTCTCGCGGAGGAGCGCGAGGCGCGGACGCAGGACTTCCTGCTGATGAGTTCTCCGGCATTCTTCATGGACGATGCAGCGCGCTATCTCAGGTTCTCTCGCGCGATCGCCAGCAGCAACCCGCTGATGCAATTCATGGCGCTCCCGGCCCTCGGCCTGAGTGGCTATCGCATCGTGCAGAGAGCAAAGGTGAAAATCGCCAGCCCGCTCGAGACCCGCTACTGGTCCGCGGTCCCCTATCGGCTCGGCGAGGGACCGCGCAAGCAGGCGGTCAAATACTCCGCGCGCCCGCAACCTGTCCCGGTGAGCACGGCCGTCCCGAGCGATCCAGTTGCGAACTTCCTGCGCGAGACGATGGTCAAGCAGCTCGCAGCAGGCGAGGCGCGCTTCGACTTCCTGGTGCAGCCGCGCAAGTCGCCGGCCATGAGTGTCGAGAACACGATGGTGGAGTGGAAGGACGACGAGACCGAGGCGCCGTTCATCAAGGTGGCGACGATCACGATCCCGCGCCAGCAGTTCGACACGCCCGAGCGCAATGACTTCGGCGAGGACCTGTCGTTCACGCCCTGGCACGCGCTGCCGGCGCATCGCCCGCTCGGCGCAGTCAATCGCATCCGGCGGGTCGTCTACCAGGCGATCTCCAGGAAGCGCCACGACCTGAATACCGTGCCGCGGCGCGAACCGGGCGCGTAGGATCCCGACACGATCTACCGGTCGAGCGAGGCGTCCTCGACCATCCAGGCGACAAAGTCGGGAAACGGAATGCCCGCATGCGCGGCCATTTCCGGAACCAGCGAGGTTTCGGTCATGCCCGGCTGCGTGTTCACTTCGAGGCACGCCAGCCCCGCGACACCTTTTGAATCGTCCCAGCGGAAATCGGCGCGGCTGACCCCGCGGCATCCGAGCGCGCGATGCGCCGCGAGCGTGATGCGCCGCACCTCCTCATAGACATCGGCGGGGATCGGCGCCGGCAACAAATGCGTCGAGCCGCCCGGCGCATACTTCGCCTCGTAATCATAGAAGCGCGCGGTCGGCACGATCTCGATCACGCCGAGCGCCTTGTCGCCCATCACCGCGCAGGTGAGTTCCTTGCCGGCGATGAACGGTTCGGCGAGCAGCGCGTCGCCGAACTCCCAGTCGTCGCGGGTGAGCTCCTGCGGCGGATACTGATGGTCCTGCGTGACGATGAACACGCCGACGCTGGAGCCCTCGTTCACCGGCTTGAGCACATAGGGCCGCTCCAGCACGTGGCGCTTCGCGGCGGCTTGGCGCGAGACGACCATTCCGCCCGGCACCGGAATGCCGGCGGCGCGCATCACCACCTTGGCGAGGTCCTTCTGCATCGCCATCGCGGAGGCGAGCACGCCCGAGTGCGTGTAGGGCACGCCGACGATTTCCAGGATGCCCTGCAGCGTGCCGTCCTCGCCGGGGTGCCCGTGCAGCAGGTTGAGCGCGACATCGGGCTTGAGCGTCTGCAGCACGGTCGCGATGTCGCGGCCGACGTCGATCTTGGTGACGCGGTAGCCCTTGCGTTCCAGCGCCTCGGCGCAGGGCTTGCCGGAGCTGAGACTCACCTCGCGCTCGGCCGACCAGCCCCCCATCAGGACAGCGACGTGCTTGGCTGGCATAGGCCCCCGAGTGCCCCCTCAACCGGACGCTAAGAATCGTGCAGCAGCAAAGAATCTGATTTGCGGCGATTTCGCTACCGAATTGTGCCCGGGCGCCCTGCAGCCAAGCTAAGTCCTAGATAGTTCTTCATATTCCTACAAAAAGGAAAAAAGACTTGACGAGCGGCGGCTGCTCTGCTAGGGTTGGCACGCTCCACCGGTGCGCCAGTTGGCCCGGGGCGCCCCCCAACCATGACCCGAGACGACCATGCCGAAGTACGCGCCTGAGCTTGAGGAAAGCGTATTGCATCGATACGTCCACACGGACGACCCGACCGCGAAAATCGCCGCCGACCACAACATCAACGAGCGTGACATCACGCGCATCCGCCACGCCGCCGGCGTCCCGACGCGCCGGGCGCGCGTTCGCGCGCTTCCGCCGGAGATGCGCGAGCTGCACGAAGCTGCGAAACGGCTGAAGG
>JBAVXH010000096.1:0-9904 GCA_049698215.1 Xanthobacteraceae bacterium
CTCGGCGAGCGCGCGGAAGGCGGCGGCAAACACCGGCTCCTCGAGCTGTCGCTCCGGATGGCGGAAGCGCGCGAGCAGCGCCTTGCCGTCGAGCACCACCGCGGCATTCGCCGTGAACACCAGATCCGGCGCGCCCTCGAGCGGCGGAACCGTTTCGATCATGGCGCCCGCTTCGAGCAGCGCAGCGTGCAGCGCCATCCACTGCTGCGCGGCGCGCGCCTGCAGTGCGGCACCGTCATCGGCCCACTTGGCCGGGTCCATCCAGGGATTAATGCTGTAGGTGACCGCGAAATGCTGCGGCGGACACATCAGCAGACGAGGCGTTAACGCAAGCGTCGCAACGGTCATCTTGGGGCGCGGAACCTTTCTGCCGGCGAATCGAAAGCGCGCGGCGGAGCGTAACACGCGCCCTTCAAATAGGCCGCTGCGTCACGCCTGCAAGATCGAACGTATGAAGGTTCCGCAATGTTCCGCGCGGCTCACGCCGGAACGGCCTTCGCCAGGAACTCGACCGCCGCCTGCGCGCCGCCCTTGCCGTGCGGAACGCTAAGCGCGGCAAGCGCCATCTCCACGACGCTGAGCGTGCCGAAGATCATCGGCGCGTTCACATGGCCCATATGCGCAATCCGAAACGCCTTGCCTTCATGCGCGCCCAAGCCCCGCCCGAGCACCACGCCGCATTTGTCGCGGCAGTAGTCCGCAATCGCGGTCGAGCTTGCGCCGTTGCGCATGATCACCGTCGTCACGGTGTCGGAGCGCTCCTCCGGCTCGGAGGCGTTGAACGCGATCGCCTGCCCCTCCGCCCAGGCGCCGACCGCGCGGCGCGTCGCCTCGGCGAGCAGGCGGTGGCGCGCGAACACGTTCTCCAGCCCTTCCGCGAAGATCATGTCGAGCGCGGCGCGCAGGCCGAACAGCAGATGCTCCGGCGGCGTGCCGCAGTATTTGTGGTAGTGCAGATCGCCGTCGCGGAAGGTCCAGTCCCAGTAAGGCGTGCGCATGTCGGCTTTTCGGTGCGCCTCGCGCGCACGCGGGCCGGCGGCCGTGAACGAAAGGCCCGGCGGCGTCATCAGCCCCTTCTGCGAGCCGGCCATCGCGACATCGACGCCCCAGGCATCCATCTCGAACGGCATGCAGCCGAGCGAAGCGACCGCGTCGACGAGGAGGAGCGCGTCGCTGCCCGCCACATCGCGCGCCTTGCCGATCGCCGCGATGTCGTTCTGCACGCCCGACGCGGTATCGACCTGCGTCACCAGGATCGCCTTGATGGCCGGATCGGCCTTGAGTTTCGCCTCGACCGCCTCAGGCTGCACCGCGCGGCGCATGTCGCCCGCCAGCACCTCGACCTCGGCGCCCAGCATCTTCGCCGCCTCGCCCCAGGCGATCGCGAAGCGGCCGCTTTCCAGCACCAGCACCTTGTCGCCGCGCGAGAGCACGTTGGTGAGCGCGGCCTCCCAGGCGCCATGCCCGTTCGCCGCGTAGATGTAGGAGCGCCCCGCGGTGTTGAAGATGCGGCTCATGTCGGCGAGCAGCGAGTCGGTGAGCGCGACCAGCGGCCCCGCATAGATGTCGACCGCCGGCTTCTGCATGGCGGCGAGCACGGCATCCGGAATGACGGTCGGCCCCGGGATGGACAGGAATTCACGGCCGGCGGAAACGGGCATCGGTATCCTCGTGCAAGGTCAGGAATGCGCCTGCCTAGCACGTTTTTTTGGTCTGTCCGATCAATGAATTTGACAGGCGGATCAATGGCGTTGAAGGCGTCGCCGCGCACCTGGTCCCGAGCCCTCTCCGGCCTGGAATTTCCCCCGACGGGGATACCCGGCTATGCTACCTGCGCGAGTGATACCGAGGGGGGCGCGACGATGCCACGTTTCAGCACATGGTCCGCTGCAGCCGACGTCGACGATGCTCCGCCACCGTTCCAGTGGCAGGGCAAGTTGGTCGTTCCGGTCGAGTTCTCCCGTTACGAGCTCTCGCTCGACCTCGACATGGCCACAAAAAGCGGCATCGGACGGGCCCGGATCGACTTTTCGGCAGCACTCGCCGGGTCCCCGCTGCTGGACATGGTGCCGGCGGCACGCCGCATCGAGGTCGACGGGCATTCAATTCCAGTCTCGGGCTTCCCGGAGGTTGCGCCTCCCGACAACCAGACGCCCGTCCGCGTCCTCGATGTCACCCTTCCGCCGGGTCCGCATCAGCTGCTGATCGAATACGACCTGGGCAGCGACACCGTTTCGTTCGACAATGGCGGTGTTCAGCTCGCCCTGTTCATGAGCGACCTTAACGAGCGCGGCTACCTCGAGCGGCATGCGCCGTCAAATCTTGAGTTCAACCAATTTCCGCTGACGCTGAACGTTTCGCTCGCCGGCGCCAGCACGCCCAAACTCTTCACCAACGGCAATGCCACGGCATCCGGCAACAGCTGGAAGGTGTCATTTCCGAGTCATTTCTCCACGTCATCGTTTTTCTTCCACCTGAGCGATCGCCCGTTCCACGTGCAAGACGATACTTTCGTTGGAAAAGAGGCTCAGATTCCGCTCACCGCCTATGGGCTCCAGCAGGTCGACCTGCCCAAGGCCATTGCGACCGCCAAGGCCGTTCTCGCCGAACTGGAGGGCACCTATGGAGCCTACGCGCATAGCCGGCTGACGATGTACGTCACCGGCGACCTCGGCGGTGGGGGCATGGAATATTGCGGCGCCACCATGACGAGCCTTCGTGCATTGCCCCACGAGGTCCTGCATTCATGGTTCGCGCGCGGCGTCATGCCGGCGAACGGCAATGCCGGCTGGGTCGATGAAGGCATCGCGCGCTGGCGTGACTTCCAGTATCCGACGCGGCAGCCGGACCCCGATCGCGAGCCCACCCAGCTCGCCGGCTTCTCGCCGTACCGCCGCCACACCCCGCGCAACGCCTATACGGATGGCTCGATGCTCTTCTCCGAGCTCGACCACATGTTCAAGCAGGGAGGCAACGGGCTTCGGCCGGTCCTTGCGGCCCTCTATCAGCGCAAAAAGCTGCAGCAGATCACAACCGAATATCTGAAATCTTTTCTTGAGGATCAGACGGGCCGAGATCTCGCGCCGATGTTCGACCGCTTCGTCTACGGGCGCGCCGAACTGGACGTTCTCAGTCCCGAAGCGGCCCTGCAACGGCGCGCCGCGAGCGACGCGATCATTCAGGAGTACGAAGCAAGCGCGCCGCCGCTGCCGCGTGGATTTACCCGCGAGGAGCTCAACGCGCTGCGTTGAGCGGCGCGCGGCCCGGCTCAGAATTTGACTGATGGATCAAGGGAGTTGACGCAGCGCCGCCGCGTGCTGCGGATATGCGGGGGCGGAGGGGGGCGAGCAAATCACGAGGCGGGATATGGTGAGCGGAGGGTTAGCGGGCCCCGGCCGTGGTAGGCTTGCCGAAAAAAGCCAACCCTTGGGGAAACGCCATGACCATGCACCGCCGCCGATTTCTGCATTTCGCCGCGGCCACCGCCGCGTTGCCGGCCCTGCCGCAGCGCGCCGCCGCTCAGGCCTACCCGAACCGGGCGATCACCTGCATCGTGCCCTTCCCGCCCGGTGCCGCCACCGACGTCTGCTGCCGCATTGCCTGCGATCACATGTCGCGCACGCTCGGCCAGCAACTGATCATCCAGAATGTCTCGGGCGCCGGCGGCACCGTCGGCTCGGCCCGCGCGATGCGCTCCGAGGCGGACGGCTACACCATCCTGATGGGGCAGATGGGCACGCACGCGGCTGCCGTCGCGCTCTATCCCAATCTCCCCTACCGGCCGGCCGAGGACTTCGAGACGATCGGCATGGTCGCGGGATTTCCGCTGCTGATCGCAGCGCGGAAGGACTTTCCGGCGAACGACCTGAAGGAGTTCATCGCCTATCTGAAAGCGAACGATGCCAGGATCAATCAGGGGCACGCCGGCGTCGGCTCAATCTTCTTCACCACCTGCCTGCTGCTCAATTCGATCCTCGGCACCAAGCCCACGATGGTGCCGTTCGCCGGCGGCGCGCCCGCGATGAACGCGCTGGTCGGCGGTCAGGTCGATTTCATGTGCGGCGATATCCTCACCGGCGCCCCGCAACTCGCCGATGGCAAGATCAAGGTCTATGCGCTGGCGGCGCCGAAGCGCAGTCCGGTGATTCCGCAGGTGCCGACCACCACCGAAGCTGGCCTGCCCGAGTGGGTGGTGTCCGGCTGGAACGGCCTGTTCGCGCCGAAGGGCACGCCGGCGCGAATCGTCGATCAGCTCGCGGATGCGCTCGACAAGGCGCTCGACGACGAGACGACGCGCAAGCGCCTGTTCACGCTCGGCTGCGACATCCCCGACAAGCCGCAGCGCGGGCCGGCGGCGCTCTCCGCGCTCGTCAAGAGCGAGATCGCGCGGTGGAGCCCGATCATCAAGGCGGCCGGGGTGTCGATGAATTAGGGGGAGGGCGGAGGGGGTTAGGTCGTTAGGAGTTCTCCAAACTGACCAACATCAGCCAACCATTCCTCTAATAGCGTATAAGGCTTGCTCGGGAGCAGACTATCGACAACTTCCCAATCTGTCCCCGCCGAACTTATGCCTCGCTTGTGTGCCATCAGCGCTAGCTCAGCCGCAGTCTCGATATTGCGATGAGCGAAAAAGTGTCGGGCCTTCGAAATCTCGGCGAACGCCGGCGTATTCAAGCTCAATGCAGTGCTGATAGCGGCCGAATTTGACAACCCTGCAGACAACGCAACGGCCAAAAGCTTGTTCGGGTCCCTAAACTTCGTTTCTTCACGCCTCGATATAGTTGACGCCCGAGCGAACGACTTCTTGTATCGTCCTGGCTCCAAGACGCTCATGATAAAGAGGGCCGCCTGCTCCTGCGTATTGACCAGCTTCTGGTGACTGACTCGATGACCTGAGCAGGTCCTGCACCGAAGCAAACATGATACTAGATATTCGCGAAATAAATTAATAATCAAATTATCCAACTCTATGAGCACCCATGTTAACGCAACATTTCGCCACTCAGGCTCTCTATCCGCGCTTACCGACAATATCACGCGAACGCGGGCAAGTCGCTTTCTGACAACCCGCCTTATCTTACAAAGATCGGTAGCTGCCCTCACGGACTCAACTTCGCTCTATTGCATGATATAGGTACGCAATTCGCACCTCGCGTGGCTCCTTAACGTTGGTCTTCTCCGCGCACGCCTTGACAAATGGGTGTAGCGCATTCTCGTCGCCACCCTCAAGCATCTCCAGCAAATCGCCGAAATCCAACTGCTCGATATCTCCACTCGACCTTGCGACAACTTCGCCTGCAGTTAGTGCTTCCCGGATTTTCTCATTCTCTGTCAAATGCAGCATCTGCGCTAAAACAAGCGAGTAGAAAATATGCGGCTTCATTAGATTCGTCCCTTGAATCTCCCTTCTCGCAAGCACAGCATCTAAGCTAGACCTAACCACCCTCCCCACACTCTCTTCCTCGGGAAATGTCCTATCAAACTCGCGGTATATAGAATCGAGCTCCTTTGACTTTGTAGTATGAACTCCATGAACTATAGCGTAAACAATATCTGTAATCAGCTTGTAGTCAGACATTCGAATAAAATCACGTTTTGAAAGTATTTCTGCACTCAAGAACGAGTCTTTATAGGCCGTAGCAATACTATTAATGAACCACTTGAATGGTCCCTGATACCTCGCATGTCGCTTTTCTTCCTCGTTAAGCGGGACGTTGTTTGAGTTCATTCTACGGAATGCTTCTCGAACATCCGAGTCGCTAACACCAACAAACTGGTCAATGGGAAGCGAGTAAGAAAGGAACGCCTCCTTCCACTCATCTTCCAACGCGTTGTAACTTTTCCCTCGCAGAGCTTCAGTCTCAATGTTTTTTGATAACCTCATTTTGTTGTTAAAAAAATCCCTCAGCGCCATGCTTCTCTGCTGGCCATCAACAATCTCCTTCACGCTTTGCTTGGTTCTGAGTTCAAGTTTCGAATGCAAGAATATCTTCGGTATCGGGTATCCTAAGATTATTGATTCGATAAAAAAGGAACGAGCCTCGCCCTTCCATATTGCTGGGCTACGTTGGTAATCGGTATTTACAATGATTTTGTTTGCGATGATGTCGGTACAATAATCGCCCACAGCCATTGGCGCTGGAAAAGCCTTCATCGCCACTCTCCTCTTTGGATGACTAGCGCGCCCATCTAGCCCATATTACATTTTCGCTGGACACGTACTCCCCTCCAGCCCACCTCTTAGGGTTGATCTTATAGAATGTAGGAGGAATTGAAAATGGCTCGATTCGCTCTACCGACCAGCCGCGCCCAGCGAGAATATCAGAGAGAAGTGCCGTTAGGGGAATATCCAAGTCCTTAAACTGCGAATCTTGAATGACAAAGAGCCCCCTAGCTCCGGGCTTACAGGCCGCGGAAATGTTCACGAGTGCATTCTGGATACCAACGAAATAATTTCGAAAAAACTGAAAGTAGTAGGTACGCGCGGCCTTAGATCGATGTGCATGAATCTGTTCTAGAAGTCGGCCAACGGATGCCGGCAAGGGGTGGATACTAGTCGGCGTGCGAGTTGTTAAAACACTGCCTGTGAATCCCGATCTCCAAGAGTTGAGATCCGCGTTCGGACTTCCGTTCAACAACAGCCATTCCAGTCCCGTCGAGTTTCCATAGTCTAGTCGAGTGAGATACGGAGGCGACGTGATGACCGCGTCAGCGATAGGCGTCGGAGCCAGAGCCTCGCGTTCATTATCGAGGACAGCGACATCAAATTCATAAGCGTCGAGCAGCGCGCTTTTTTTCAAAGACTTCAGCGCAATTTGGAGGTTCTCGAAGCTTTCGCGAAGCTGGGTCAATGTAAGCTGCGGAGCCGAACCATTTATCCGCCAACTAGGGTTCTTCGAGCGAGCTTCGCGCAATGCTTGGCGAGCGAAAAAGAAAAGTGCGGCTAGAAGCAGCGCCGTCCCGGGCCGCATTGACCGGTAGTAGTTTGGGTCTAGGGGCGCGTGGTTCTCACCGCGCAGGAGCTCATCGCGAAGGGACCAAAGAGTCCTCTCTGGACCGCGCTTCGACTGCGTCGAATTTGCAATCGAGGTTATTGCTCGATTGAGCAGCGAGACAACAGCATCCGTGTCTTCGGCAGATGCAAAGCGCGATTTGGTCAGAACAACAGAAACGGGATTGATGTCACATCCAAAGGATGGGTGCCCAAACCGCCGGGCGGATGCCAGCGTTGTACCCGAGCCGCACCATGGATCGAGAATTAATGCCTCTCGAGGAAGTGCGAGTTCGCAAATCTTCTCGTCGACGAAAGACTGTGCGAACGCTGCGTAGTAATAATAGAGATCGCGGTCGCGGCGGGCGCCGCTGCGCTTGGGTGAAGCAAGCGCCTTGTAGAGCATCTGCGCCCACCCTACCCGATCAGTTATCCAAGATAACTTCTCAGCTTCCTTGACCTACTCGGATGTTTCAGCTTGCGCAGCGCCTTCGCCTCAATCTGGCGGATGCGCTTGCGCGTCACCGAGAACTGCTGGCCAACCCCGTTCATACCAATCCCCAATCGTGCCGTGGCTTGAATGCCGCCGTGCCCCAAGTCTCCAGCCAGCGCGCTACCTTCTCATGAGGAATGGTCGGCGCACCTGCTTCGATCTCTGCCCACTGGCGGTCCAGTTCAGCGATGTCGGCCTTAGTGGCTACTAAATTTGTCTCGGCCATCTATCGCCCCGCCGCCATGCTCGTCAATTCTCCCGCCGCTTCCATCTCCCCGCGCAGCCAATCCGGACACATGTCGTAGCCGTTCGGCCACGTCAGCGCGCCCAATTCGAGAAACACGCGGGTGAAATAGCCTTCCTCCCGTAGCGGTTCGAGCGCCGAACCCCGCTCTCTCACCAGCGCGCTGAAATCATGCGTGCCTTCGCTGCCGTTGCTGAAGCGAACGTGCAGGCGGTAACCGCCGAGCGGCTTGACCGACACGACATCGACCATTGGCACCTGCGGCGGGAAAACAGCTCGCCTCTTTCGGCGCCCGCCACTCATCGAAAGAACACGCGGATCAGAATGGCAATGTCCAGGGCGATGCCGAATCCGAACATCCATTTCAGCAGAACCTGCAGAGCCCGAACCATCAGCAGGTTGCGGTCCACATTATCGAACCGCTGGTAGTTCGAGACAGCCTCCGCGGCCTTGCGCGCCTTTTCCTCCGGCGCGCCGGCGGCGAGAAACGCGTCGTAGACCTCGGAAATCATCCTGGCCAAGGGGCAAGTCCTTTCGCGGCAATGCTAACGCAAAACTGCCGCGCGGTCGCGCAACCAGACGTGGATGCCGAATGCTTCGCCTATTGAGGCGTTGTGCCCGCCGAAGCGGGATCGCCGGGAGCTTTGATCGCGAAGACGGCGCTTCGCGCCTTTTACCCGGCGATGAGGACAGAGGCTTGGGCGATCCCGGGTCTGCGGTGCATCACTTCGTGCTGCACCGCGCCCGGGATGACAGGCGTCAATTATCCAAAAAGCTCCTTAGCTTCCTGCTCCGAGACGGATGCTTCAGCTTCCGCAGCGCCTTCGCCTCGATCTGGCGGATGCGCTCGCGCGTCACCGAGAACTGCTGGCCGACCTCTTCCAGCGTGTGGTCGGTGTTCATGCCGATGCCGAAGCGCATGCGTAAGACGCGCTCCTCGCGCGGGGTGAGCGAGGCGAGCACGCGCGTCGTGGTCTCGCGCAGGTTCGACTGGATCGCGGCGTCGATCGGCAGGATCGCGTTCTTGTCCTCGATGAAATCGCCGAGGTGCGAATCCTCCTCGTCGCCGATCGGCGTCTCGAGCGAGATCGGCTCCTTGGCGATTTTGAGAACCTTGCGCACCTTCTCGAGCGGCATCGCGAGCTTTTCGGCAAGCTCCTCCGGCGTCGGCTCGCGGCCGATCTCGTGCAGCATCTGGCGCGAGGTGCGCACGATCTTGTTGATCGTCTCGATCATGTGCACCGGAATGCGGATGGTGCGCGCCTGGTCGGCGATCGAGCGCGTGATCGCCTGCCGGATCCACCACGTCGCGTAGGTCGAGAACTTGTAGCCGCGGCGGTACTCGAACTTGTCGACCGCCTTCATCAGGCCGATGTTGCCCTCCTGGATCAGGTCGAGGAACTGCAGGCCGCGGTTGGTGTATTTCTTGGCGATCGAGATCACCAGCCGCAGGTTCGCCTCGACCATTTCCTTCTTGGCCTGGCGCGCCTCGCGCTCGCCCTTCTGCACCATGTGGACGATCTTGCGGTACTCGCCGATCTCCAGGCCCGTCTCGGTCGCCAGCGCCTGGATGTCGGAGCGGATCTGCTTGATGCGATCCTTCTCGTGCGCGACGAAGTTCTTCCAGCCGCGCGCCGCAAGCTTGGAGACGCGGTTGAGCCACTGCGGATTGAGCTCTTCGCCCTGGTGGTTCTTGAGGAAGTCCTCGCGCGGCACGCCATAGCTTTCGGCGAGCCGCATCAGGCGGCCCTCGAAGGAGATGATGCGCTTGTTGATGTCGTAGAGCTGCTCGACCAGCGCGTCGATGCGCGCCTGGTTCAAGCGCAGCGACTTCACCTCGGTGATCAGCTCTTCCTTGATCTTCTTGTACTTGCGCTCCTGCGCGGGCGAGAGCGACTCGTTGACCAGCTGGTTGGCGATGTCCTGGTCCTGCAGGCGGCGCAGCCGCTTGTACTCGCCGGCGATCTTGTCGAAGGCCTCCATTACCTTCGGCTTGAGCTCGGCCTCGATCGCGGCGAGCGAGAGCGAATTCTCCATCTCGTCGTCGTCGAGCCCGTCATCGCCGACCGGCGCGCCCTCCTCGCCTTCCACGGCGGCGCCATTGCCGGTTCCGCTGCCGCTGCCGTTCTGGCGGAAGCCTTGCGGCGTCGGCGGGCGGTAGGCGGCGGGGCGGAAC
>JBAVXH010000097.1:0-20476 GCA_049698215.1 Xanthobacteraceae bacterium
GTCCTGCAGGAGGCCTTTCGCCGCCATCACGCGCTGCAATGCGGCTTCTGCACCGCCGGCATCCTGATGTCGCTCGACTGGTATTTACGCCAAGTGCCCGATCCGAGCGAGGAAGCATTGCGCGAATTCTTGAGCGGCCACATCTGCCGCTGCACCGGTTATGTGCCGATTATCGCGGCGGCGCTCGATGCGGCGAAACGGCTGCGCGAAACAGGAGAAGGCAAATGAAATGGTGCCGGTTCACGGTCGGCGGCGAGACGTCGTTCGGGACGATCCAGGACGACACGGTGATCAAGGTCGACGGCATGCCGTGGGGCGAGCACAAGGTGACCGGGCAGATTACGCCGCTCAAGGACGTGAAGCTCGAGCTACCGGTCATCCCCAGCACCTTCTTCTGCGTCGGCGTGAATTACCGCGACCACGTCGACCGCATGGCGGCGAAGCGCGGAACCAAGCCGTCCTATCCGCCACGCCCGGACATCGGCTATCGCGCCAACAATGCGCTGATCGCGCATGAGGAAAATATCGTGAAGCCGCGCGATGCCGGCGGGGAGTTCCAGTACGAGGGCGAGCTTGTGGCGGTATTCGGCAAGCGCTGCCGCAATGTGTCGAAGGAAGACGCGCTCACTCACGTGTTCGGCTGGACCATCGGCAACGACGTGAGCGAGCGCACCTGGCAGGCCAACGACCGTACGCTCTGGCGCGCCAAGAACTGCGACACGTTCAAGCCGATGGGGCCGTGGATCGTCACCGGCCCGGACCTTGACGCAATGGTGACGACGATCCGCCTCAACGGGCAGGTGGCGGAGACGTTCAAGACCAACAACATGATCTTCGACGCGCCGACCTACATCTCCGAGGTCAGCAAGTACTGCACCATCGAGCCGGGCGACGTGATGTGGATGGGCACCGACGGCGTGCCCGAGAACATGACGGTCGGGGACGTGTGCGAGATCGAGATCAGCGGGATAGGCACGCTCAGAAACAAGGTTATCGCCGAATAACATCTCCGTCGTCATGCCCCGCGAAAGCGGGGCACCCAGTAAACGCCGGCGGCGCGATATGGCAACGGCGGTGATTACTGGGTCGCCCGCCTTCGCGGGCGATGACGAACCGAGAGATCACGGCAACTTCCGCACCCACTCCGCGATCGCCTTCACCACCGCCGCCGGCTGCTCGGGCAGCAGCGCATGGCTCGAGTTCGGGATCACCGCAAGCGTCACGCGATCCGGGAACTCGGTCTTGAGATCGTTGCGCGAGGCCTCGGGCATGAACGGATCGTTGCCGGCCTGCAGGTCGAACAGCGGCACGCTGCCGGCCGCCCACCAGTCGGACTGCTTCACGTTCGCGGCGGCGACACGCTGCGCTTCGCTTGCCTCCTTCCACCAGCCCTTAAGCCAGATGCGCGGATCGTTGCCGGTCGCGAAGAAGATCTCCTGCATGGCGGCGAGCCGGTCGGCCTCGGGCACGGACTCGTCCGCGCTCTTGGACACAAGCTGCGAGAGCCGCGGCGGAAATTTCTTCGCGGCGGCCGCCGCCAGCACTACGCCGCGCACCAGCTTCGGATGGTCGACCGCCGTCATGCGCGCGACCCAGTTGCCATAGGCATGCCCGACGATGACGGCAGGGCCGGCATTCTCGCGCGTGATCACTTCGGCAATATCGCGCGCCAGATCGTGCAGCGTGATGTCCCTGAGCGGCCCCTTGCTGGCGTGCATGCCGCGCGGTTGCGGGCGCAGCACGCGGAAGCCCTCTTTCGCAAGTCCGGCCGCAACCTCGTCGTAATCTTCCGAGTCGCGCCCACGCGAGGGTAACAACACGATCAGCGGCCCACGCCCCTCCGCGATCAGGTCGATCGTCACATTGTCGTAGGTGACGAGAGTGCGCGTGCGCTCCTGCGCTGCCGCGATGCCGGTCATCAGGATGGCCCCCGTTATCAGCGCAAGGATCGATTTCATTGCCTGCTCCTCCGGCTGAAGCCTAGCCGAGCGCCTGCGCATGCGCACCATGCGTGACGCGTGTTGATCGGCGGCGCATCGAAGGGCAGAGTGGGCTCGGGAGAACGCGCATGCCAAACGACGCCATGTCGCCCTACGCGACCTACGTTTCGCACCTCGAAAAAGGCGAGCTTGCCTATCAATTCAGTCCCGCGGCGAACCGCGCGGTGTTCTTTCCACGCCTGCTCTGCCCCTACACCGGCAGTGACAAGCTGGAGTGGTGCGTGAGCTCGGGCCGCGGCACCGTCTATGCGACGACGGTCGTTCATCCAGCCGAAGGCGCGCCGTTCAATGTCGTGCTGATCGACTGCGACGAAGGCTTCCGGCTGATGAGCCGCGTCGAGGACGTGGCGCCGATGGACGTGAAAATCGGCATGCGGGTGAAGTTCCGCGTGTACAAGCCCGGTGGCGAGGAAGACCCAATCCCGGTGTTCACTCCGGAGGCCGCGTGATGGAAAACCTCAAGCGCGGCGCGGCGGCGATCGTGGGCGTCGCCGAATCCGATCTCGGCCAGGTCGCCGACGGCATGAGCCCGATGGACCTTGTGGCGCAGGGCACGCAGCGCGCGCTCGCCGATTGTGGGTTGACGCTGAAAGACGTGGACGGGCTGTTCTGCGCCATGACGCAGGCGCGCATGTCGATCGTGCAGATGATCGAGTATCTCGGCATCGCGCCGAAGTTCATCGGCTCATCGATGACCGGCGGCTCGTCGTTCGAGTTTCATGTCGCGCAGGCGGCGGCGGCCATTCAGGCCGGCCTCTGCAATGTCGCGGTGATCGCCTACGGCTCGACCCAGCGCAGCGTCGGACGGCGGCAGTCGTCCGCGCGCGAGATCAACCCATATGAAACACCGTTCAATCCGTTCATGCCGACCAGCGCCTACGCGCTGGCCGCCTCGCGCCACATGCATCAGTTCGGCACCACGCGCGAGCAGCTTGCCGAGGTCGCGGTTGCGGCGCGCAAGTGGGCGCAGCTCAATCCGGTCGCGTGGGAAAAGAAGGACCTTACTGTCGCTGACGTACTGAAGTCGCGCATGATCTCGTATCCGTTCACGGTGCGCGACTGCTGCCTCGTCACCGACGGCGGCGGCGCGATCGTCATGACAAGCGCCGAGCGCGCCAAGTCGCTGAAGAAGCCGCCGGCTTACCTGCTCGGCTATGGCCACGGCGTGACGCACGCGAGCATCTCGTGCATGCCGGACTTGACCGTCACGGGCGCGAAGCCCGCGGGCGAGGCCGCCTACAAGATGGCCAAGCTGTCCGCAAAAGACTGCGACATGGTGCAGCTCTACGATGCCTTCACCATCAACACGGTGCTGTTCCTGGAAGACCTCGGCTTCTGCCAAAAGGGCGAGGGCGGGGCGTTCGTCTCGGGCGGCAACATCGCGCCTGGCGGCAAGCTGCCGGTGAACACCAGCGGCGGCGGTCTCTCCTACTGCCATCCTGGCATGTACGGCCTGTTCATCCTGATCGAGGGCGTGCGCCAGCTGCGCGGCGAGTGTGGCGCGCGGCAGGTGAAGAAGCACGATGTCGCGATGGTGCACGGCAACGGCGGCGTGCTCTCCGCGCAGGCGAGCGTGATTTTGGGGGCGAGCGCGACGGTTTAGGCTCCGGCGGAATCCAAAAACACGCCGATCTCCGTCGCCACTAGCTCCGGCGTCTGCCAGCCGGCGTAGTGCCCGGTGCGCAGTACCTTGAACTTGGCGCCCGGGATCGCCTTGGCGATCGGCTCGACGCGGCTCGGGGGGCGGCCGCGGTCGAACTCCCCGCCGATGACCAGCACCGGGCATTTGATCGACGGCAGTTCCGGCGTGAGGTCCGTGTTGGAGAGCATGCGGTAGATGGCGGCAAAGCTCGCCGGATCGTTGGCGAGCCATCGCGAACGCCAGGCCTCGAAGCGGTGCCGGTCACTGCGCAATTCCTCGGGATAGCCATTCGCGGCGGTCGCCTCGAAGGCGATGCGCACGCCGTTGCGCTCGAAGTCATCGACGCGGGCAAGCGTCGCGGCGCGGTTCTCGGGCGGCATGAAGGTCGCCGGGCTGGTGACGATCGCGGCGGCGATCCGCTCGGGAAAGCGATGCGCCGTATGCAGCGCGATCGCGCCGCCGACCGCCGTGCCGGCGAGCGAAACCCTCTCATTGATGCCGAGCCCGTCGAGCAGCGCGATCAGGTCGTCGGTCATCGTGTCGATGGCGAGCGGCCCGCGGATTTTCTCGGAGAAACCGGCGCCGCGCGTGTCGTAGCGCACGACGCGACGCTGGGCGGCAAGGATCGGCGCGACCAGGCCCCAGCTTTCCATGCTGCCGCCCATCTCGTGAATCAGCACGATGGGCTTGCCGGCGCCCTCGACGGCATAGCGCAGCGACACGCCATTCGCCTCGATGAAGTTCATGACAGTCCTACTCTCCGCTCATGCCCGCGAAAGCGGGCATCCAGTTCTTCGGCCTCTGGGTCCCCGCTGGAGCCTGCCCTCGGGCAAGCCGAAGGCGCGACCCGTGGGCGGGGACGAGCGGCCTAATTCGGCTCCGCAATCGCCGGTGCGGTGAGTGGCTTGCAATCCGGCGCAAAGGTCAGCGGCGCGCCGGTCTTGGCCTGCAGTTCATCGCGGCTAATCTCGACCATTTCGCGCACCACAAACCCTTGCGGCGTCACGTCGACCACGGCCAGGTCCGTATAGATCCGGCTCACGCACTTGACCGCGGTCAGCGGCAACGCGCATGTCTCCAGGAGCCGCGGCGCGCCCTTGCGCGTCACGTGCTCCATGATGACGCGCACCTCGCGCGCGCAGGCGGCGAGATCCATCGCGCCGCCGACCAGCGGGCCGCGGTTCGGCACGCGCATGTCCCAATTTGCGAGATCGCCGTTTGCCGCGACCTCAAAGGCGCCGAGGATCGTCACGTCGATGTGTCCGCCGCGGATCATCGCGAACGACCATGAGCTGTCGATGATCGACGCGCCCGGCCGCAGCGTGATGCGCCGCGAGCCGGCGTCCACCAGGTCGGCGTCGGCCTTGTCGGGCGCGGCGAGCGGCCCGACACCGACAACGCCGTTCTCCGACTGGAGGATCACGTCCACATCCGGCCGCAAGTAGTCCGAGCAGTGCACCGGCAGCCCGATGCCGAGGTTGACGACCTGGCCGTCCTCGATGTCCTGCGCGGCGCGCCAGGTGATCTGCAGGCGGTTGAGCGCGCTCATGCGGCCACCACGCGGTCGACGTACACGCCGGGCAACTGGATGCGCTCGCGCGGCAGCAGGTCGTCCGAGATGGCGCGCACCTCCGCGACGGCGAGCTTCGCGGCGCTGGCCATCGCGGGCCCGAAGTTCATCTGCGCGTAGTTGAACACGAGATTGCCGAGGCGGTCCGCGGTGTCGGCCCGCACCAGCGCGAGATCGCCGGTGATCGCCGTCTCCATCACGTAATCGCGGTCGCCGAACCGGCGTATCTCCTTGCCTTTCGTCAGCTCGGTGCCGAAGCCGACCGGCGTGTAGAACGCCGGAATTCCGGCGCCGCCGGCGCGAATGCGTTCCGTGAAGCTGCCCTGCGGCACCATCTCGAGCTCGATCTTGCCGGCCGTCCAGCGTGTCTCGAACGCCGACGGCTCCTTGTCGTGGCCGCGCGCCGCCGTGCAGATCACTTTGCGCACGAGATCGGCGGCGATCAGCTCATGCGTCAGCGAATAGCGGTGCGTCGCCGAATTCACCACCAATGTGAGATTTTTCGGCCCCTTGTCGCGCAACGCGCGAAGCAGCTTGTTCGGAAACCCCGCGCCGCCGAAGCCGGTGATGAAGACCGTTGCGCCGTCGGACACGCCCTCGAGCGCATCGGCAAGGGTCACACGCTTGTCGATCGGCATTCCACCCCCGCGAATTTTGCAACTGTCTAGCATCCGTCGCGGCGTCCGGCCATGTCGAATGCGGGGATGTGTCATGACTTTGCGCGCGGCCGGAATGGTGCCAAGCTTCGCGGTGAGGGACCGCGATGAAAGACATGCTGCTGCACTGGTCGCCGCGCTCGCCGTTCGTGCGCAAGGTGATGATTGCGGCGCATGAGTGTGGGCTTGCCGGCCGCATCGAGACGGTGCGCACCGTCGTTGCTGCCTCGCAGCCGAACATCGAGCTGATGAAGGAAAATCCGCAGAGCCGGTTGCCGACCTTGCGGCTCGCCGACGGCACGGTGATCTACGACTCGCCGGTGATTTGCGAGTATTTCGACATGCTGGCGGGCGGCGGCAAACTGTTCCCGCAAGCTTCTCCCGAGCGTCTCGTCGCGATGCGCCGCCAATCGCTCGGCGACGGCATGCTCGACACGCTGCTGATGTGGCGCGGCGAGGTGACCCGGCCGCCGGCGCAGCAGTCGATCAAGCACATGCAGGCGTGGCGGCTCAAAACCAACGTCTCGGTCGATGCGCTGGAAGAAGAAGCCGACGCGCTCGCCAATTCGGGATTCTCGATCGGCCACATCGCGCTTGGCGTGGCTCTCGGCTACATCGATTTCCGCTTTCCCGAGCTGAACTGGCGCGAAGGCCATCCCAAGATCGCGGCATGGCACGCGGCGTTCGAGACGCGGCCCTCCGCAAGAGCCAACACGCCGGTGGACGAGCCATGATCCGCGCTTGCGCGTCCCGGGCGCAGCGCAGCATGGAATGGTGCGCTGCAGACCCGGGATCGGACAAACACCGATGATTCATCATCACTCTATCGGTGATGCAAAGATCACCGGCGTCATCGAATATTCCGGCCCAACGCATGCGCCGGAATTTCTTTATCCGGCGGTGGACAAGGCCGAGCGTGACGCGGTGCTGAAAGCCAACGCAAGCTGGCTGGCGCCGAACCACTACGCGCCAAACATCGACCGGCTGATCGTTACCATCCAGCTCTGGGTCGTGCGGGCCGGGGGTAACGTCATTATCGTCGACACGGGCGTCGGCAACCGCAAGCCGCGCCCCACGGCAGCACGGATGGATCAGCTCAATACCCTGGTGATGCCGTGGCTGGAATCGATCGGGGCGGGCCCCGAACAGGTCACGCATGTCGTGCATACGCACCTGCACACCGACCACGTGGGCTGGAATACGGTGCCGCAGGACGGCAGATGGATTCCCGCCTTTCCGCAGGCAAAATATCTCTTTCCCAAGGCCGAGTTCGAGTACTGGAAGGCCGAGTACGCGACGGACAAGACCGTCAATCAGGGTTCGTTCGAGGACAGTGTGCTGCCGATCTTCGATGCCGGCCTCGCGGAGTTCATCGACGAGACCAAGGAGGTGGCGGGTTGTCTGACGCCGGAGCCGGTGCCCGGCCATGCGCCGGGCATGCTCTCGTTCCGCATCCGCTCGCGCGGCGAGGAAGGCCTGTTCTGCGCCGACATCCTGCACAACGCGATCCAGATCGTGCGCCCCGACTGGAACGACCGCTATGTGCTGTGGCCTGACAAGGCGCTGCAGTCGCGCGCGATTGGGCTCAAGCGCGCTTGCGAGCGCGGCGCGCTGCTGATGCCGATGCACCTCGGCGCACCCTATTGCGGCTATGTGCGCCGGCAGGGTGACGGCTATTCATTCGAGCCAGCCACATGACCGAAACCGTCCGCAACAGCCTGAAGGAACGCCTCGCGCGTGGCGAAGTCGCATCGTCGATGACGGTGCGGCTCTCGCGCTCGGTCGAGATTGCGCAGGTCGTCGCGACGGCAGGCTTCGACTCGCTCTACATCGATCTGGAGCACTCCTCGCTTTCGCTCGAAACCACGAGCCAGATCTGCTGCGCGGCGCTGACCTGCGGGATCGCACCGCTGGTGCGCGTCGCCCAGGTCGAACTGATCCAGCGCGTGCTCGATGGCGGGGCGCTCGGCGTCATTGCGCCGGATGTGCGCACGGCCGCGCAGGCACGCGAGGTCGTGCGCGCCGCGAAGTATCCGCCGCAGGGCGAGCGCGGCTTTGCCAGTGTGCTGGCACAACTGCAATACCGCACTGTCCCGACGCGCGAGCTCTATGAGGCGGTAAATGCCGCCACGATGGTGGTGGTGCAGTTCGAGTCTGCCGCGGCGATCGATCGCGCAGACGAGATTTTCGCCGTCGACGGCGTCGACATGGCGCTGTTCGGCACAAACGACCTGACCGCCGACATGGGTATCCCGGGCGATTACGAGAACCCGAAAGTGCACGACGCCTACAAGCGCGCCATCGCGGCAGCCAAGAAGCACGGCAAGCATGTCGGGGTGGGCGGGCTCGCCGGAAAACCGAAGCTCACCGCTGAATTCGTCAAAATGGGCGCGCGCTATGTCTCGACCGGGACTGATCTCGGCTTCCTGCTCAATGCCGCGACGGCGCAGGCAAAGCAGGTGAGGGACCTCGCAACTTGAGGCGGCTGGCACACCCCCTGCATCTTGGCTAAGCTTTCGCCAGCTTTCACCTGAAAGAGGACCTCATGCACAAACTGCTTCTGGCTGCAGCCGCAGCCGTCGTCGGCATAGCGTTCGCCGCCGCACCTGCCGCCGCGCAAACACTGGAGAAGATCAAGCAGCGCGGCGTGCTCGTCGTTGGCTCGAAGGCCGACTACAAGCCGTTCGGCTTCCGCGATCCCTCCGGCGCGATCGTCGGCTTCGAGCCGGACATCGCCAAATACGTTGCCGACAAGCTCGGCGTGAAGCTGGAGCTCGAGCCGGTCGTCTCGTCGAACCGCATGCAGTTCCTGCAGCAGGGCAAAATCGACCTGATGATCGCCACCATGAACGACAAGCCGGACCGCCGGCAGATCGTCGGCATCATCGAGCCGCTCTATTACGCTTCCGGCGTCAACGTGCTTGCCAACAAGAAGGCCGGCCTGAAGACCTGGGAGCAGCTCAAGGACCAGAAGGTCTGCGGCATCCAGGGCGCCTGGTACAACAAGCCGGTGGCCGAGAAGTACGGCGCGGACTTCATCGCCTTCAAGGGCCAGACCGAGGCCGAGGTCGCGTTGCAGCAGGGCAACTGCGTTGGCTGGGTCTATGACGATACAGCCTTCGCCGAGCGCCTTGCGGACCCGAAGTGGGCGGGCTTCGAGATGACGTTGCCGACCATCATGGAGGAGCCGTGGGGGCTCGCAGTTCCGCTGCCCGAGCGCGATGCCGCGTGGGGCAAGTTCATGGCCCAGACGCTCGAGGAAATGCACCGCAACGGCAAGATGATCGAGCTCGAGAAGAAGTGGAACATTCCGGCGTCGGCCTACCTCAAGAAGATGCACGAGCAGTATTCGAAGAAGGGGTCGTGAGCGCACACGCTGTCATCCCGGCCGAGCGTAGCGAGAGCCGGAATCCATCTCTCCACATCGCTGATGCTTGAAATCGAAGTGCTGGGATACATGGGTCCCGGATCGGCCCTGCGGGCCGTCCGGGATGACAGCTGAGATGGACCTTCAACCCCTCTGGGACTGGTTCCGGGTTCTCCACGAGACCTCCGGCATCAAGCTCACCATCTTCTACGACGCGTTCGACCGCGCGCGCTTCTTCAACGGCTTTCTCACCTCCGTCCGGCTGATGGCGGTGTGCCTCGTTGCGAGCGTTGTTATCGGTGTTGTCGGCGCTTGGATCCAGGGATCGCGACTGCGCGTGCTTCGGCTCGTCACGCAGGGCTACATCCAGTTCTTCCGCAACACGCCGCCGCTGGTGCAGCTCTATTTCTTCTATTTCGCGCTCGGCTCGTACCTGAAAGTCACGACCGGCACCGGCATGGCGGTGCCGCTCGTCTCCAATTTCACCTGGGCGGCGATCTGCCTCTCGTTCTATGCGGGCGCGTTCAACGTCGAGATCTTCCGCGCCGGCATCGAGGCGGTGCCGCGCGAGACGCTGGAAGCCGCCGAAAGCCTCGGCTACTCGCGGCTGAAGGCCTACGCCTACGTGATCCTGCCGCTCGCGTTCCGCATCAGCCTGCCGGCGCTCAACAACAACCTGGTCAACCTGATCAAGACCACGACGATTGCCTACGCGATCGCGGTGCCCGAAATGCTCTACGTCGCGAACCAGATCTGGTCCGACGAATCGAACGTGCCCGAAATGATGAACGTGCTGCTCGTCACCTACGTGTCGCTGGTCGGCCTGCTCGTATGGGTGATGGGGCGGTGGGAGCGTGCGCTGACCATTCCGGGGTACTCGCCGGTATGATCGCGAACCGCTCCGATCTCGCTGTGCTCAAGCCGTTTCGCGTTGGCGTGCGCGAGCCGTACCACTTCACCATCTGGCACGGCGTTGCGCTGCTCGTGGCGCTTTTCATCGCCGTCGGGGTCGGGGAAGCGCAGGCGCAGGCCGCGGGCCAGCCCGGCATCGTCGCCACGATCCTCAAATGGACACCGCTGCTCGCCCAAGGCTTCGCGCTCAACATTGCGATGAGCTTCATGGCGATGGCGATCGGCACCGCGGTCGGCGTGCCGCTGGGGCTTGCGCAAATTTCGCTGCTGCCGCCGATGCGCGCGGGCTCCTGGTTTGTCACGCAGTTCTTCCGCAACTCGCCGTGGCTGGTATTGCTGTTCTACTGCATGCTGCTGCTGCCGTTCGAGGTGCGCATCGGCGACACGATCATCCCGTTGCCCGGTTGGCTCAAGTCCACCATCGGGCTGTCGCTGCCCGTGATGGCGAACGTCTCGGAACTGGTGCGCGGCGCCGTACGCTCGATCCCCTACGGCCAATGGGAGGCGGCGGAGTCCGTTGCCATGTCGCGGTGGCAGATGCTGCGCATGGTGATCCTGCCGCAGTGCGTGAAGCGCATGACGCCGCCGTGGATGAACCTGTATGCGATCCTCACCGTCGCGACGCCGCTCACCTCCGTGGTGGGCGTGAGCGAAGCGATGACCCTGACCGGCGACATCCTCTCGTCGGAAGCGCGCACCGAGCTGCTGGTGCCGATGTATCTTTACCTGCTGCTCTGGTTCTTCATCTATTGCTATCCGATCGCGCGCGCGACGCTCGTGCTCGAAAAGCGCTTCGCGGTGAAGTGATGGCCTGGACACCCGACCAGCCGCTCGTCTCGATCAAGGACGTGCACAAGACCTTCGGCAGCATCGAGGTGCTCAAGGGCATCACGATGGACGTGATGAGACGCGAGGTCGTCTGCGTCATCGGTCCGTCCGGCTCGGGGAAATCCACGCTGCTCCGCTGCGTCAATGCGCTGGTGCCGATCGACAAGGGCTCGATCGTGGTCGAGGGGCAGGAGGTGAACGATCCAAAGCTCGACAAGCTCGCGCTGCGCCGCAAGGTCGGCATGGTGTTCCAGCAATACAATCTGTTCCCGCACAAGACCGCGCTCGAGAACGTCATGATGGCGCCGGTTCACGTGCTCAAGCGTGACCGCAAAGAGGTCGAGGCCCAGGCGCGCGCGCTGATCGCCAAGGTGCGGCTCACCGGCAAGGAGGCGAGCTATCCGGGCGAGCTGTCGGGCGGCCAGCAGCAGCGCATCGCGATCGCGCGCTCGCTCGCGATGAACCCCGACGTCATGCTGTTCGACGAGGTCACCGCCGCGCTCGATCCCGAGACCGTGAAGGACGTGCTGCGCACCATCCGCGAGCTCGTTGAGGACGGCATGACCTGCATGATCGTCACCCACGAAATGGGCTTCGCGCGCGAAGTCGCCGACCGTGTCTATTTCACCGACGGCGGCGTGCTGGTCGAGCACGCGCCGCCGAAGGAGTTCTTCGCCAACCCGCGCGACCCGCGGACAAAGCAGTTCCTGGACCAGATTTTGTAGGCGGTGCGCAGCCACATGCTCGCTGTCATCCCGGACGGGCCGAAGGCCGATCCGGGATCCATCGTCCGTCATGCGCCGGCCAACGGAAATGGCTAAAATGGGTCCCGGCTCTCGCGTCGCTCGGCCGGGATGACAATCGAGATTTACTCTGCCTTCAACCCCAGCTGACGGATCAGCGCGCCCCAGCGATCGGTCTCGTTCTTCATATAGGCGGTGAGCTCTTCGGGCGTGGTGGCCATCAGCTCGATCGCGGCAAGCCGGTCGCCCATGCCGGGCAGGGCCATGACGCGCTTCATCTCGGCATTGAGCTTCTCGATGATCGGTTTCGGCGTGCCGGCCGGCGCGAGCAATCCGTACCATTCGTTCGCGACGACATCGTATCCCTGTTCCTTGAACGTCGGGATTTCCGGCACCGACGCATAGCGCGTGTCCGATGAGACTGCGAGGGCCCGGATCTGCCCGCCCTTGTACACCTGCAGCGCCTGCGCGACCGTCGCAAAGCTGAGCGGCAGGTGGCCGGCGATCAGGTCCGTCATCGCCGGCGTTCCGCCGCGATAGACGATGTGCTGCATGTCGATTCCGGCCAGCACCTTGAGCTGCTCGCCGATGAGATGTGTCATGGTCCCGACGCCGCCCGATCCGAAATTGAGCGTGTGCGTCTTCGCCTTGCCGAGCTCGATCAGGGACTTCAGGTCCTTCGCCGGAAAGTTCGGATGCGTGAAGAGAACGACCGGCGTGCGCGCAAGCAGCGCGATCGGCTCGAAGTCCTTCAGGCCGTCGTAAGGCACCTTGGCCTGCAGCGCCGGATTGGTCGCATGCGTACTGACCGCGATCAGCAGCGTGTAGCCGTCGGGCGGCGCGGTCGCGACCGCCTGGGTGCCGATCATGTTGGCGGCGCCCGGCCGGTTCTCCACGAGGACCGGTACGCCCCAGCCTTCGTTCATGCGCTGGGCGAGCAGCCGCCCGAGCGTGTCGACCGAGCCGCCCGGCGCGAACGGCACGATGATCCGGATCGGTTTCTCGGGATATTTGTCGGCCGACTGGGCGAGCGCCGCGAAGGGCGCGAGGCAAAGCGCCACTGCCGCGGCGAGAAACTTTTTCACGGCTCAACTCCCGTTCAGGTCATGCACTTCGGGGAAGAACAGATCCTTCCACGATTTCGGTGCTTCCTTGATCGAGCCGACGCTCGCCATGAAAGCCGCGAACTTCATGGTGTTGAGCGGTTCCATGGTCCACTTCACCTGCGGGCCCGAAATCACCGCCGTCACCTTGTCGAGCGGCAGTTTCGACTTCACGTCCTCGATCCAGTAGCCCGCCGCCTGCTTGCGGTCCTTGTCGACGATGTCGGTCGCCTCCTTCAGCGCGGCGATCAGCGCCTTGTAGAGCACCGGGTTCTTGTCGCGGAAACGCGCGCTCGTCCATGCGACCGTGAAGGTGTGCGGGCCGTCCATGATGTCGAACGAATTCAGAATCGTGCGCACGCCCGGCTTCTCAAGCTGTGCCTGCTGGAATGGCGGTACGCTGAACACATTGTTCACCTCGCCCGAGCCGGACAGCAGCGCGATGGTCGCATCCGGCGGCGACATCGACACGGTGATCGGGTCGAGCTTGCCGAAGCTCTTCTCGCCCCACAGTTTCGCGGCCGCCATCTGCAGCGCGACGGCCTGCACCGAGACCTTCACGGCCGGCACCGCGATGCGATCGGAATCCTTCAGGTCCGCGATCGACTTGATGTTGTCCGAACGCGTGTTGAGCAGGAACGGCTGCGCCGAGAGCGCCGAGATGCCCTTCACTTCGTTCGCCGTGCCCTTGGTGCGCGCCCACAGCGTCACGAGACCCGGCACGCCGCCGGCCACGATGTCGATCGAGTCGGAGATCAGCGCGTTGTTCATCGCGTCCGGACCGTTGAACGTGGTCCAGGCGATCTTCACGTCCTTCAGGCCGAGCGCGGCGGCGTGCTTCTCCAGCAGCTTCTCGTGCTCCATCACGTTGAATTGCAGGTAGCCCATCGAGAACTGACGGGCGATACGGACCTCCTGCGCGCCGGCGCTGCTGGCAAATAGCGACGCCGCGGCAACCGTGATGAGAATCGAAAAGCTTCGGTGCATGACGTTTCCTCGTTTGGCGCGCGCTCTTGGACGCGCTTCTCCCCAAGGCTACGGCCTCGGCTTCGGGCCAGCAAGTTTCGTGGCCTGAAAGCTCAGCGTATCTCGAACGTCGGATACGGCCCATCGGTGAGCGCATAACGCGCAAGCACCATCTCGCGTACCCGCGCGCGTTGCACCTTGCCCTGCAGGCTGCGGGGAATCTGCGCGATCGTGAGACACGCGCGCGGGTGCTTGTAGCGCGCAAGCCCTTGGGTCGCAGCCGCGACCGTCTCGGTGTGATCGGCGCCATCCTCCGACACCGCAACGATGATCTCGCCCCAGTGCGCCGACGGGATGCCGACCACCACCATGCCCGGGGGCAGCTCGCGCTCGATCTCCTCCGGATAGATCTTGTAGCCGCCGGTCTTCATCAGATCGTGCGCACGGCCGGCGAGGAACAGGCGTCCACTCTCGTCGCGGTAGCCGAGGTCGCCGGTCGCGTGGAATGCACCCTCCGGCAATTCTTGGAAGCCCTGCTCGTCGACATGCCCGTGCATCATGTGCGGGCTGCGCAGATGGATTTCGCCGTGCTCGCCTGATGGGCAGAGGCGGCCCGCCTCGTCGCGGATTTCGATCTCGACGCCGCGCGCGGCCCTGCCGAGACAGACTGCATCGAGGGTGACGAGATCGCGGTAATAGTCCGCGGCGTCATCGATCTCCAGCACGGTGATCGGATTGAACATCTCCGATTTACCGTAGGTGACGCGGATCACCGGCCCGAACAGCGTCGCGGCGGCCCTGTACAGTGCGGGCTGAAGTGTCGCCGTCCCGCAGAAGATGCACTTGATGCCGTCGATGCGCGTGTGCCGTGTTCCTTCGACCAGTTTCGTCAACACGGTCGGCGGCGCAAACACGGCCGTGAGCTCGCCACGCGCGAACAGCTCGTCCGCATGAGTCACATCGACACCCCCGATCAGTTCGACCGAGGCGCCGGTCTCGAACCAGGTGGCGGCGAGCAGCGCAACCCCGTGCGAATAGGCGTTCATCAGCAGCACGCGATCGTTTGCGCCCGGCGCGAACGGCAGATGCGACCGCAACAGCTCGTGCGCGATCCAGCGCCGGTCATGGCGGTGCACGATCGCCTTCGGCCGGCCGGTCGTGCCCGAGGTCATGATGGTCTTGCCCCAGGCGTGTGGGTCGAAGGGCAGTTCGAGGGTAGGGCTGAGAGGACGCGCCAGAATCTCCTCCAACACCAACACATCGACGCCGAGCGAGGCGACACGCGGCAACTCGCTGCGCTCCACGACAGCCCACCGCACCCGCAGGATACGCATTGCGTAGGCGACATCGTCCGGGCCGAGATTGAGATCGACCACGAACTCGGCCGCGCCGCTCGCCATCACGCCGTAGCTCGCCACGACCACGCCCGATCCGTTGCGCGCCACGATCGCGATCACCTCGCCCGGCTTGGTTCCAGCCTCAATCACAGCAGCGCGCACGGCCTCCGCCTGCGCGACGAGTTCCGCGTAGGTGAGGGTGCGCCCGCGCGATGAAACCGCGACACGGTCGCCAAACCTCGCGAAACCGCGCAGCGACTGGCCCCAAGGATTTTGCGCAACGGCCATGCTTTGACCCCTCGTGACGAATTCGTTAGCGTCCCCCCTTGCCTCACGCAAATTGCCAGAAGAGTCCGAGGAGCAAGCCATGGCCGAATTCATTGAAGTTCGCGAGGTCGGCCTGCGCGACGGCATTCAGAGCATCAAGACGGTGGTGCCGACCGACCTCAAGCTCGCCTGGATCAAGGCGGAAGTCGCGGCGGGTGTGCGGGACATCGAGGTGTGCTCGTTCGTGCCGCCGAAGCTGCTGCCGCAGTTCGCCGACGCCGAGGAGGTCACGAAGGGCGCGCTGCAGATCAAGGGCCTCACTGTCGCGGCGCTGATGCCGAACCTGAAGGGCGCGGAGCGCGGCGCCGCGCTTGGCGTGCACCGGCTCGACTACGTCGTGTCGGTGAGCGAGAGCCACAACATGAACAACGTGCGCCGCTCGACGGCGGACTCGCTCGCCGACCTGCAGCGCATCGCAGACTTCCTGAAGACCATTCCGGCGGAGAAGCGCCCGCGTCTCTTGTGCGGCCTTGCGACGTCGTTCGGCTGCACGCTCGAAGGGAATGTGCCGCACGATCGCGTGGTGGAGTTTGCCGAGAAGGTCGCGGCGATCGGCGTCGACGAGATCGCGCTCGCCGACACGGTGGGCTTTGCCAACCCGAACGCCATTCGCACGCTGTTCACGCGCGTACGCAAGGCGATCGGGCCGGACATCGTACTCGCCGCGCATTTCCACGACACGCGCGGCCTTGGCATCGCCAACGTCTCCGCCGCGATCGATGTCGGCGTGCGCCACTTCGATGCCTCGCTGTGCGGGCTCGGCGGTTGTCCGTGGGCGCCGGGCGCGACCGGCAACATCGTCACCGAGGACGTGGTGTTTCTCGCCGAGTCGCTCGGCTTCAACACCCGCATCGACCTTGAGAAGCTGGTCGAGGCGCGCAAGATCGTGCAACAGGCCCTGCCGAACGAAGCGCTGTACGGGCAGATCGCGAAGGCCGGCGTGCCCAAGGGGTTTGCTTACGCGGAAAGCCGCAGGGCGGCCTAGAAAAATATGCCGCTCGTCCCCGCGAAAGCGGGGACCCAGCGCTTTGGCCAAGAACTGGATGCCCGCTTTCGCGGGCATGAGCGGAGCCGGGGAGACTGTTGGTGAACATCGAAACTTCGCTGCAGGATGGTGAACCAGTCTCCTTCGCGCTTGGCGAGGACTACCCCGAGCTGCGCGAGCCGGTGCGGCGCATCTGCGAGAAATATCCCGGCGCCTATTGGCGCGATCTTGAAACCCGCTCCGCCTATCCGACCGAGTTCGTGAAAGACCTGACCGAAGGCGGCTTCCTCGCCGCGCTGATCCCGCAGGAGTACGGCGGCGCCGGCCTGCCGATCCGCGCCGCGGCTGCGATCCTCGAGGAGATCAACATCGCGGGCTGCACCGCGACGCAGTGCCACGCCCAGATGTACATCATGGGGACGCTGTTGCGGCACGGCAGCGCGGAGCAGAAGCAGCGTTATCTGCCGGGCATCGCGCGCGGCGAATTGCGCTTGCAGGCCTTCGGTGTCACCGAGCCCACGACGGGCTCCGACACCACGAAGCTCAAGACGCGCGCCGTGAAGAAAGGCAACGACCGCTATCTGGTGAGCGGACAGAAGGTCTGGACCTCGCGCGCGCTGCATTCCGACCTGATGCTGCTGCTCGCGCGCACCACGCCGGTCGAGGAGGTGAAAAAGCGCTCGGAAGGCCTCTCGGTGTTTCTCGTCGACATCCACGAGTCGCGCGGCAAAGGCATGGACATCCGCCCGATCGAGGCGATGATCAATCACAACACGACGGAGATTTTCTTCGACAATCTCGAAGTGCCGGCCGACAACCTGATCGGCGAGGAGGGCAAGGGCCTCTCCTACATCATGGACGGGATGAACGCCGAGCGCGTCCTGGTCGCCTCGGAGGCGATCGGCGACGGGCGCTGGTTCCTCAAGAAAGCGATCGACTATGCGAATTCGCGCGTCGTGTTCGGCCGCAGCATCGGCAAGAATCAGGGCGTGCAGTTTCCGATCGCGCGCGCCTATGCGGAGCTTGAGGCCGCCGACATGATGTGCCGCCGCGCCGCCGCGCTGTTCGATGCGCATGCGCCCTGCGGCGCCGACGCCAACATGGCGAAGTTGCTCGCGTCCGAAGCGTGCTGGAAGGCCGCCGAGGCCACGATGCAGACGCACGGCGGCTTTTCCTACGCGAAGGAATACGACATCGAGCGCAAGTGGCGTGAAGTGCGGCTCTATCAGATCGCGCCTGTCTCCACGAACCTGGTGCTCGCCTATCTCGGCCAGCACGTGCTCGGGATGGAGCGGTCGTATTAGGGGCGTGGACTCATTAGCACTGCAACTCGTCGTCGCCTTCACTTCCGGAAACTAGGGAAGAGAAGACCGGGCAATACCGCCGGTGCGCATTTTGCGCGAGGTGATCTTGGGAAGCGTCGTTTAGGGGGCGATCTAAATGACAACAGACTCCTTGCCGGCAGCAGCCGACGCTGCGCATCTCACCGAAGCACTTCGCAAATCCGGCGCCCTTAGAGAGAGCAGTGTCAGACATGTTGCGGTTGAAAAATCTTTCGCGACCGTGCTCTCACATTTCTTCCAGTTGCGTCTGACTTACGACGATGGCGCGGTCGGAGCTCCGGCTTCCCTTATACTGAAGGCTGGTCTGCCCGGCCGTGCTGGCGGCCCGTGGATGGGCGGCCGGCATGAGGTCGCGTTCTACACCGAGGTCGCGCCGGCGATGCTCCCGGGCTACGTTCCACGCTGCTTCGGCGCTCATTGGGATCCAGACACTGGCGCGTGGCATCTCTTGTTTGAGGACCTGTCGGAGTCCCATTTCGTCGCGACTCAATGGCCGTTGCCTCCGACGCTTGCGCAATGCGAAAGGATCATCCGGATGCGAGCGCGCTTCCATGCTGCGTGGTGGGACGATGCTCGCTTGGGCGCGACGGTCGGAACCTGGCAGGATGCCCGCGCGACCGAACAATCTACCAAGAGTCTGGCGGACCAGTATGCCAGCTTCGCCGACAACCTCGGCGACCGGCTTTCGGCCGCGCGGCGCGAATTCTACATGCAATTGTTCGATGCAGCGCCGCGCCTGACCGCGCGTTATCATTCGCGTCATCACATGACCATCATTCAGGGCGACGCCCACGTCTGGAACTGCTTTCTGCCGAGGGCGGGCAGTACCGACGATGCCAGGCTGTTCGACTGGGACGCTTGGCGGATCAACGTCGGCTCGGATGATCTCGCCTACATGATGGCTATGCATTGGTACCCCGGCCTGCGGCACAGGTTCGAACGACACTTGCTGGACTGCTATCACGACGAGTTGACGGCTCGCGGGGTGCAAGATTACGACAGGCGTGCGTTGCAGGAGGATTACCGATTGTCGGTCCTGTGGCAGACGACGACGCCGATCTGGCAGCATGCCGCAGGTATTCCGCCTGTGATTTGGTGGAACAACCTCGAGCGCCTCCACCTTGCCGTTGATGATCTCGGGTGTCGCGACTTGATTGCTGATTGATCGGAAGCGCTTCGTTCTGCCCCTAGATGTCTGAATTTGGCACTTTTCGACGTGGCGCGATGTCCGACTTGAGTCCTTTATGCACTTCAAAGCGGACGCGCACCAACGCCTCTCGTTTCATGGGTTCTCGCCCTAGGCTTTGCGCCGCCTATTCCATCGCGCGCCGCTTTGCCGAAGGTATAGTCCCCTAAACCAAGGGACAGCATCGAGGGTCGGTCGGCGTCCCGTATCCTCTTCGCCTTTCCGCGGTGAGGCCTTTTTTGCTTGCCGCTCCCGCGAATTGCGCGCTGAGGGGCAACCATTGCGCGCGTTTCGAACACGGAGAATGACATGGTGGCCAAGATTTCTGACAGAACCTGGCGCTCTCGCCTGACATCATGCGTATGGCTTGCTTGCGCGATGTTGATCGCGGTCGCCGTACAGGTGACGCCGGCGAACGCGCAGGGGACGCCGCAGGCGGCGGATCCGCCGCCGTTGAGCCCACAGCAGCTCGAACAGATCGTCGCGCCGATCGCGCTCTATCCGGACGATCTGCTGTCGCAGGTTCTGATGGCCTCGACCTATCCGCTTGAGGTGGTGCAGGCGGCGCGCTGGACGAGCCAGAATCCGAACATGACCGGCAAGGCACTTGAAGACGCGATGGCAAAGCAGACGTGGGATCCGAGCGTCAAAGGCCTGGTCGCGGTGCCGCAGACCTTGCAGATGATGAGCGACAAGCTCGACTGGACCCAGCAGCTCGGCGACGCCTTCCTCGACGATCAGGGCGCGGTGCTCGATGCGGTGCAGCGTCTGCGCAAGCGCGCGGAAGGCACCGGCAATCTGAAGACGTCGCCGCAGATGAAGGTCTCCAACGTCTCGCGCCCGGGGCCGACTGGCCAGCCGGCCGAGTACATCGTTGTCGAACCCGCTGATCCGCAAGTCATCTACGTGCCGGTCTACGATCCGGGCGTCGTGTACGGTGCATGGCCCTATCCCGACTATCCGCCGTACTACTGGCAGCCGCCGGGTTGGATCCCCGGAACATACGCCTACGGCGCGCTTGCCTTTGGGGCCAGCGTCGCGGTCGGTGCCGCGATCTGGGGCGGCGCGAACTGGTGGAACAGAAGCGTCAACATCAACGCCAACCGCTACAATTCCTTCAATCGGACCAACATCGCGGGCGGCAACTGGAATCACAATGTGAACCATCGCGGCAATGTGCCTTACCGCAACAACGCCGCGGCGCAGAAGTTTGGCGGGCAGAGCGGAGCGAACCGTGCTCGCGCCGGGCAGGGCGGTCAGGGTCTCGGCCAGGGCATCGGTCAGGGTGCCGGCAAAGGCCAAGGCAATCTCGGTCAGAAAGGCGGCGGCCAGGCCAAGGGCGGACAAGGCGCCGGCAACAAGATGGCCACCAAGGGCGGCGGCCAGGGCAAGGGTGCACATAACCGCGCTGGCGGCGGCGCCGGGGCCAAGAAGGCGCAAGGCGCCGCGCGCTCAGGAAATCTCGGAACCGGCGGCGGTGGAATGCACCGGGCCGGCGCCGGAGGTGGCGG
>JBAVXH010000098.1:0-15545 GCA_049698215.1 Xanthobacteraceae bacterium
CGCGTGCCACGGCATGGGATCGCCTCCCTGGCAATCGAATCCATGCCATGATGATGTGTCGGTCATGTCCCCGAACACCCGTCGGGGATGTCTCCGGGCTGTACAACAAGCCCGGCCATGACGAAGAGCGGAGTGGGGGACAGATTGGCCGAACTCGATCCGACTTCGCTGCCGGTGAAGGCGCACACCCGGCTCCCCCTCAAGTTCGAGGAAGTCCTGATCGCCGCCGGCATGGGTGCGATCGCGCTGATCACGGCCGCCAACGTCGTGGTGCGCTATCTCACCAACATCTCGTTCGCATTCACCGAAGAGTATTCCGTCGTCCTGATGGTGCTGGTGACGATCCTCGGCACGTCGCTTGCGATGGCCGGCGGACGGCACATCAAGATCGAGTACTTCACCAACCTCCTGAGCAAGCGGGGGCAACAGATCGCCGAGATCATCGCGATGGTGCTGGTCATCATCTGCTTCGGCATCATCCTGGTCTACGGCGCGTATCTGACCTGGGATGAATACCGCTTCGAGAGCCTCACGCCGGGCCTCGGGCAGCCGCAGTGGCTGCACACCGGCTGGCTGCCGCTCCTTTCGATCTTTGTCATTGGGCGGGCCGCCGGACGTGCGCTGCGCATGTGGCGGGGAGAGGACAATTGATCGGCACGTTCCTCTTCTTTGCCTTCGTGGTGATGCTGCTCGGCGCGGTGCCGATCGCGGTTGCGCTGGGTTTGGCCGGCGCGCTCGCGATCTGGTTCGGCGGGCAGAGCATCATGGCGGTGCCGACCAACGTCTACACCGGCATCGCCAAATATCCGCTGATCGCGATCCCGATGTTCGTGCTGGTCGGCTCCGTGTTTGACCGCACCGGCGTGGCGTTGCGCCTTGTGCGCTTCGCGACCGCGCTGGTCGGGGCAGGGCGCGGGGCGCTCGCGACCGTGGCGATGATCGTCGCGATGATCATCGGCGGCATTTCGGGTTCGGGGCCGGCAACCTCGGCGGCGGTTGGCGGCGTCGTCACGCGCAGCATGATCAAGGACGGCTATCCGCGGCCGTTCATCGCAAGCGTGGTCGGTGCGGCCGCCGCCACCGACATCCTGATCCCACCCTCGATCGCGTTCATCATCTATGCGGTGATGACGCCGGGCGTCTCCGTGCCGGCGATCTTCGCGGCCGGCATGTTCCCCGGCATTCTCGCCGGGTTGATGATGCTGATTCCGATCATTGCGATCTCGATCATCAAGGATTTCGGCGGCAAGTCGAAGAGCGACGAGCGGCTGGAGATCTGGCAGACGTTCAAGGAAGCGTTCTGGGGGCTGCTGGCGCCGGTGGTCATCCTCGGCGGCATGCGTGTCGGCGCGTTCACGCCGACGGAAGCCGCCGTCATGGCGGTGTTCTACGGTCTGTTCATCGGCTTCTTCGTCTACCGCTCGCTCACCCTGCGCGACGTCTATGAGATGCTGGTCGAGGCGGGCGAGCTTTCGGCGCTGATTCTCATCGTGGTCGCGCTCGCCTCGGTGTTCGCCTGGGCCACCTCGACCATCGGCGTGGTGCAGCCGATCGCGACGACCATCGTCGGGTTCGGACTCGGCGAATATGGCACCATCGCGCTGCTGATGATCGCGCTGATCATTGTCGGCATGTTCCTCGACGGGGTCTCGACGTTCCTGATCCTGCTGCCGGTGCTGCAGCCGATCGCCAACAGCTATGGCTGGGACATGGTGTGGTTCGGCGTGATCCTCACGATGAAGATCGCGATCGGCCAATTCACGCCGCCGCTGGCCGTGAACCTGATGGTGTCGTGCAAGATCGCGCAGGTTCCGATGGAATCGACCATCCCCTGGGTATTCTGGATGATCATTGCGATGTTCGGCGCGCTGGCGCTGGTCGTGGTGATTCCCGACATCGCGCTGTGGCTGCCGCGCGTGCTCGGTTATTAGGGCGAAATATTCCTCGTGGATTTTCGTAGCCAGCGCGGCGAATTGGCGCATGGGTCTACGACCAAAGTTTGATCGCGGTTCCACACATTAAACATTCGTAACTTGCTCGGCGCAGCCGCGCATGGCGCAATGCATGCGCATCCTGTGGCGCGCAATCGTCGCCCCCGCGCGTTATAGGAAGCAAGATTGCGGGATCGCACTTCGGTGCGGTCCCGCTTTCATTTCGGGGTACGCGCGCCCGGTGGTGCGACATCGACGCCGACGAGGCCTGCACGCGCGATCGAGTCGGCGATGAAGCCGGACGCGCGCGCTTCGTCGATGAAGCGATCGATGATGGCAAGGCGCGCCGCTTCGCCCTTCGGCACGATCACGGCCTGCTCCACGCCGTAGAAATTGTCCGGCACCAGCCGCAGGCCGGGCGTTGTCTTGGCCGCTTCGTGCAGCCGCATGCGGTTGCCCGCGTAAGCATCGAGCTTTTGCGCCAACAGCGCCGAGATCACCGCAACGCCGACTCCGCCGTCGTTGCGCACCAGCGTCGCGGCCTTGAGCGTGCGTGTGAGGAAATAGTCGCCGGCATCGCGCGCGCCGACGCCGATGCGAAAGCCTGCGCGATCCACGTCCGCGACCGATTTGATCGGCGAGTTCTCGGCCACGAGATACGTGTTCTGCGCCAGGGAATAGTTCTGCGAAAAATCCACATGCTCGGCGCGCACCGGATCGAACGCCACGAAGCCGATATCGGCTGAGCCGTTTTTCACCGCCTCGATCACGCCGTCGACGCCGCGCGCACCTGTCACGGTGACTGGCACGCCAGCGCGCTTGCCGAGCTCGCGCGCAAGGTCGGCGGCGGGACCGCGCGTTTCCTTCGTCCCGGGATCGACGAACGCCTGCACCGGATTGGTCGCGATATAGACCGCGCGCAGCGTGCCGCTCGGGGCAAGGTCCTTCGCGAGTTCGTTTGCGGCCACCGGGAGGGCGGTCGTGAGGAGGGCGAAGAGCGCAATGGGGAGCCGGGTCATCATGCCAGCCTAACACTGGCGGCCAATCGAATGGAACTTTCCGGTTCCATGCGCATTTTCGCCGCAGGCCGCTCATGGCCCAAACGGGGGTTCGGCATGTCGCTTCTCATCAGCATCCTGATCACGTTTCTCGTCATCATCCTGATTCTTTACCTCGTGCAACGCCTGCCGCTCGACGGACGCGCCAAGCAGATCATCCAGGTGATCGTGATCGTGATCGGCATCCTGTCGCTCTTGAAATACATCGCAGTGTTCTAGGGCCGGGACGTAGCGCAAAGAGCGCGCGTTGGCCCGGGGAGGACGATCATGCCAAACCCGCAGCAGCAGCAGCAGCAGCAGCAGCAGCCGCCGCCGCAGCCACTCACCGATCCAACCGTGCCGCCGATGCGCGACCCGCCGGCGACGCCTTATCGCGACCCGGTACAGCCGCCGCCGAACGACCCGCCGGACAAGCCGATGCGCGATCCCGATCCGCCGCCATACAGCGATCCGCCCGGGCAACCCGCCAGGGATGAGCCGCGCGGCTAAAGCGCGGTCTTTTTCAGCCGCAGCGCATTGGCCACCACACTCACCGAGGAGAGCGCCATGGCGGCAGCCCCGACGATCGGCGACAGCAGAATTCCGAACATCGGATAGAGCACGCCGGCCGCGATCGGCACGCCGGCCGCGTTGTAGATGAAGGCGAAGAACAGGTTCTGCCGGATGTTGCCCATCACCGCCTCCGATAGCCTTCGCGCGCGCACAATGCCGGTGAGGTCCCCTTTCAGCAGCGTGATGCCGGCGCTTTCGATCGCCACATCGGTGCCGGTCCCCATTGCGATCCCGACATCGGCCGCCGCGAGCGCAGGGGCGTCGTTGACTCCATCGCCCGCCATCGCGACCTTGCGGCCCTCGCGCCGCAGTTTCTCGATCAGGGCCTGCTTCTGATCCGGCAGCACCTCCGCCTCGATCTCCGTGATGCCGAGCCTGCGCGCGACCGCCTGTGCGGTGGTGCGGTTGTCGCCGGTAAGCATCACGACGCGGATGCCTTCGTCGCGGAGCGCCTGCAACGCGGCGGACGCGGTCGGCTTGATCGGATCGGCGACCGCGGTCACGCCAGCGGCCTTTCCGTCGATCGCGACGAAAATGGCGGTCGCCCCATCGTGTCGCAGCTCCTCGGCCTGGCCGTTGAGTCCTGCGGTGGAAATCTTCAGCTCAGAGAAGAACGCGGCGTTGCCGAGAACGACGCGCTTGCCCTCGACCATGCCGATGGCGCCCTTGCCGCTCGGAGCCTCGAAGCCGGTGACGCGCGTCAGCTCGATGCTGCGCTCTTTTGCGGCGGCCACGATCGCGGCACCGAGCGGGTGCTCGCTCGCCTGCTCGGCGCTTGCCGCATGACGCAGCACCGTTGCTTCGTCGAAGCCCAGCGCCGGAATGATCGCCGTGACCTTCGGTTTGCCCTCGGTCAGCGTGCCGGTCTTGTCGATCACCAGCGTGTCGATCGTTTCCATGCGCTCGAGCGCTTCGGCGTTCTTGATCAGCACGCCGACCTCCGCACCGCGCCCGACGCCAACCATGATCGACATCGGGGTGGCGAGCCCGAGCGCGCAGGGGCAGGCGATGATCAGCACCGTCACGGCTGCGACCAAGGCATAAGCCAGACGCGGCTCGGGGCCGAAGGTCGCCCAGGCCGCGAAGGCGAGCACCGCAACGGCGATCACCGCCGGCACGAACCAGGCGGCGATACGATCGGCGAGACGCTGGATCGGCGCGCGCGAGCGCTGCGCGCTCGCGACCATCTGCACGATCTGCGCCAGCATGGTGTCGCGGCCGACCCGCTCGGCGCGCATCAGGAATGAGCCGGTGGTATTCAGCGTACCCGCGATGACCTTCGCGCCCGGCTCTTTGGTGACCGGCATCGATTCGCCCGTGACCATCGACTCGTCGACCGACGAGCGGCCTTCCACGACGACGCCGTCGACCGCAACTTTTTCTCCCGGGCGCACGCGCAAAATGTCGCCGATCCCCACGTCATCGAGCGAGATTTCCTCCTCCGTGCCGCCGTGCACGCGGCGCGCAGTCTTCGGGGCGAGATCAATCAACGCGCGGATCGCGCCTGACGTCTTCTCGCGCGCGCGCAGCTCAAGCACCTGCCCGAGCAGGACCAGAACAGTGATAACGGCAGCCCCCTCGAAGTAGACGGGAACCGCGCCGGAATGCGTGCGCAAGGCATCAGGGAAAATACCGGGCGCGATCGTCGCGATGATGCTGAAGGCGTAGGCGACGCCCGTGCCGATTGCGATCAGCGTGAACATGTTGAGATTGCGCGTGACTAGGGACTGCCAGCCGCGCACGAAGAACGGCCAGCCGGCCCACAGCACCGCGGGTGTCGCAAAGGCGAATTGGATCCAGTTCGAACGCCCCTGATCGATGAAGCCGTGCCCGCCGACGATGTGCGTGCCCATCTCGAGCGCGAACACCGGCAGGGTTAGTGCCAGACCGATCCAGAAGCGTCGGCTCATGTCGGCGAGTTCGGGATTGGGCCCGGCCTCGGCGGTCGCGAGCTCGGGCTCGAGCGCCATCCCACAGATCGGGCAGGAGCCGGGGCCGACCTGCCGGATTTCCGGATGCATCGGGCAGGTGTAGATCGCTCCCTCCGGCACCGGCTCGGCGGGCCGTTGGCTTTTGTCGAGGTACTTCTCCGGATCGGCGGTAAATTTGGCGCGGCAGCCTGCAGAGCAGAAATGGTAGGTGTGACCGCCGTGCTGGTGACGGTGCTTGGCGGTCTGCGGATCGACCGTCATGCCGCAGACCGGGTCGATCACGCCGTCCGTTGTTGCGGCGTGGTGGTGGCCGTGATGATGTGCGAGGCCGGTCATACTTCTTCTTGTTGAATTACATACCCCATGGGGGTATATAACGACCATGCGACAGGAAGCCAAGGCCGGGACATTGAAACGGCTGGGGCGCATCGAGGGCCAAGTGCGTGGGCTTGCGCGCATGGTCGAGCAAGACCGCTACTGCATCGACATTGTCACTCAGATTAGTGCCGTGCGCGCCGCGTTGCGCAGGGCGGAGGAAGAGATCCTGCGCGATCACGTCGGACATTGCGTCGAGGGCGCCATCGCCTCCGGCAACAGACAAGATCAGCGGCGCAAGATCGCCGAGCTGATGGATGTGCTCGGCCGGGCGGATCGTTGATGGTGAAGAAGGCAGCTAAGAAAAGAGCGCCGAAGCGCGCCCGCGCGAAGGCAGACATCCGCGTCAGGCGCGCTTACGAGCCGCCGAGCAGCGATGACGGTTTGCGCATCCTGATCGATCGTCTCTGGCCGCGCGGCCTCACCAAGAACGCGCTGAAGCTCGACGCCTGGGTCAAGCACCTGTCGCCGAGCAACGAGCTGCGCAAGTGGTATCAGCACGATCCGGAGAAATTCGCAGAATTCCGCCGACGCTACATCGCCGAGCTGAAATCGCAAGGTGAAGCGCTCGACGAACTGCGCGAAACGGTGAGGGGGCGCACGGTAACGCTCCTCACCGCCACCAAGGAGCTCGATCTTAGCCACGCGACCGTGTTGCGCGAGTTGTTGGACTAGTTGTTTCTGCCCGCCCCGCACGGCCAATAACGGCCGTAACCTTCGTCGGTGAAGCACTCATTGGGGTTGGCCCAGACCGGGCCGGGCGTCTGCGCATAATAGGGGTACACGGGCGCGGTTATTGCGGGACCGGGTGCGACCTGGCGTGTGGTCTTCTTCTTTGCCGCTGCATCGGCTGTGCCGATGCCTGCCAGCGACAATGCGGCGAAAATGATGATCAGAATCCGGAGCATTATTGCGTTCTTTCCTGCAGCAAGCCGCCGCTACATGTCCTTGCCTTCGCCGCACGGCGAATAGCGGCCGTAGCCTTCGTCGGTGTAGCACTCGCCCGGTCCCGCCCACGGCGGCCCCGGCGTCCGCAGGTTGGCAGGCGCAACATAACCGACCGGCGCGGTCGCGCGCACCTTCTGCTTCTTCTTTTTTGTCGCCGCGTCGGCGACGTCGAGACTCGCGAAGGAAACCGCCACCACAGCGGCCACGATGATCTTCAGCATTTTGTCTTGTTCTCCTGAGCTGAACGCTCTCAGCGCTACCTCCGCCCCGAACTGCAGGAGCGATAGCGCCCGTAGCCTTCGTCTGTGAAGCACTCCCATGGCTGCGCCCAGGGCGGGCGCGCGGTTCCGACCCTGTAGGACGCGGCGGGATAAACGACGATTTGCTGAGTCTTGTATCGCTTCTGCTTCTTCGCGGCAGCGTCGGTTGGCACGATTGCAATGACAGACAACGCGGCCGCAGCAGCAATCCATCGGGTGAGGTGCATCGAAGGTCCCCGGCTTTCGGCGGAGCAATACCTGTCAGGCTAACACATTTCGCGACAAGTTATTCCGAACACGCAGACCTACACGGCGATTTGAACGCGCGCCTGCCTACCGCTTGAGTCGCTTGGCGACCTCCTCCAGCATGACCTCGGTCGCGCCGCCGCCGATATTCTGCACGCGGGCGTCGCGCGCCATCCGCTCGATCGTCGATTCGCGCATGAACCCATGCCGCCATGGAATTGCAGGCACGAGTACATCACCTCGTTAACCAGCTCGCCGCAGTAGGCCTTCACCATCGAGACCTCGCGCGTGCAGTCGACGCCCTGTGAGTCGAGCCAAGCCGCGTGATAGACGAGTTGCCGGCCGGCCTCGACTCGTGCCGCGAGCATCGCGAGACGCTGCCGAATGACCTGCTTCTCATAGAGCGTGCTGCCGAACGCCTTCCGCGTGGTCACGTAATCGAGCGTGAGATCGAGTGCGGCCTGCGCCTCGCCCATCGCCATCGCGCCGATCACCGTGCGCTCGTTCTGGAAGTTGCTCATGATCGCATAGAAGCCGCGGCCTTCCTTGCCGAGCAGGTTTTCGGCCGGGATGCGGCAGTCCTCGAACACAAGCTCCGCCGTGTCGGACGAGCGCCAGCCGTGCTTGTCGAGCGCGCGGCTGACGCGGAAGCCGGGCGTGCCTTTCTCCACGATGAACATCGAGATCTGTTGCGAGGGGCGCGCGTCAGGCGAGGTCTTGGCCGCGATGAAGTACACGTCGGCGTGCACGCCGTTGGTGATGAACATTTTCGTGCCGTTGAGCACGTACTGGTCGTCGTTCCGCCGCGCCGTGGTGCGGATGGCCTTCACGTCGGAGCCGGCGTCGGGCTCGGTCACGGCGACCGCCGTGATGGCGCGCCCCGCGACGATCTCGGGCATCCAGCGCGCCTTTTGCGCCGATGTACCCGTGTGCGCCATGTGCACCGAGGCCATGTCGGTGTGAACCAGAATGGTGATTGCGGCGCCGGAGAAGGTCGAGCGGCCGAGCTCCTCGGCGAGCACGATCGAGCCGAGCGTGTCCATCTCGGAGCCGCCGTATTCGGCCGGATAGCGGATGCCGAGAAAGCCGAGTTCGCCCATGCGCCGCAACACTTCGCGCGGCACGTAGCCTTGCTCTTCCCACTTCAGGCCGTGCGGCTTGATCTCGGTCTCGATGAAGCGGCGGATCTGGGCGCGCAGCAGTTCGTGCTCTTCGCGGAAATAGGGCGACAGGAGGGAGACGGATTCGGGGCGGTTCATGGCTCGTCATTCCGGGGCGCCGCGTAGCGGCGAGCCCGGAATCCATAACCACAGAACGCGCCGCATTGCACGGGTGGTTCGACATCGCAAGACTTGTGGTTATGGATTCCGGGCTCGGCCCTGCGGGCCGCCCCGGAATGACGGCTAGCCGTACTGCTGCCGCGCCAGCTCCGCGCCCTTGCCGAGCGCCACCAGCTTCGCGTTCGCGATCTCGCGCCGCATCGGCGCCATGCCGCAATTGGTGCAGGGAACGATCTTCTCGCGCGCGACGTACTTCATCGCCTCGCCGATCACCGCAGCGACATCCTCGGGCGTCTCGACTTCATCGCTCGCGACATCGATGACCCCCACCAGAACGTCCTTGCCGTCGAGCAGCTTGAGGAAATTCATCGGCACCTTCGAATTGCGGCACTCGAGCGAGACCTGCCCGATGCGGCACTTCGCTAGCGCCGGAAACACCTTCTCGTATTGCCGCCACTCGCCGCCGAGCGTCGCCTTCCAGTCGGTGTTCGCCTTGATGCCGTAGCCGTAGCAGATGTGCACGGCCGTTGTGGCGGTCACCCCCTCGATTGCCTTGTGCAGCGCCTCGATGCCCCAGCCGGCGGCCTCGTCCATATAGACGTTGAACGCCGGCTCATCGAACTGGATCACGTCGACGCCGTCGGCCTGCAGCGCGCGCGCCTCCTCATTGAGAAGCGACGCGAAGGCCATCGCCATGTTGACGCGATCGCCGTAGTGCCGGTCTGCGATCGTGTCGATGATGGTCATCGGCCCCGGCATCGTGACCTTGAGCTTTTTCTTGGTATGCGCCCGCGCGAGCCGCGCCTCGGTCGCGTGCACACGGCCCTTCAGCTTCAACTCGCCGACCACCTGCGGCACCATCGCCTTATAGCGGTCGGCGCGAATGCCCATCTCGACCTTGTGCGCGAAGTCGATGCCGTCGACGAACTCGAGAAAGCCGTGCACGAAGTGCTGGCGCGACATCTCGCCGTCGGTGACGATGTCGATGCCGGCGTCTTCCTGCTCCTTCAAGGCAAGCAGCGTGGCGTCCGCCTTCGCTGCCGCAAGCTCATCGCCCGTGAGCTTCCATTGCGGCCACAGCTTGTTGGTTTCGGCGAGCCATGACGGCTTCGGCAGGCTTCCGGCGATCGTCGTTTCGAACATCAGGCTCTCCCGGCGGGAGGCGCAGTGAACAGCGGCGCGATTAGCGACGCAAGCCGTGGGCAGCCGGTGGGATCATGAATGCTGCGTTGCTGTTGGTCCGACCGTGGCGGCACGCCGCCGCCGTTGCAGCCATACCAGGGCCGCTAGCAGCGCGAGCGCCGGGATCGTGAACAGATAAGCGCTCGGCCGCTCGTTCGGCACGCTCACCGACTCGACCTTGTCGCCGGGCCGCAGCTTCAGCCGCGCGGCTTCCGAGCCGGGGCGTACCGAGGTGATCGTCGGCTGGCTTGGCGACGCTAGCGCGATTCCAGTCGCGGCGAGCCGCCTTCGCGCGTCATCGCCCGCGTTGAGCTTCAGGCGCACCGTCTTGTTGGCCGGATCGCCGGAGATGTCGGTCGTCTCGACCCGGAAGCGCAGTGAACCTCCGGCCGGTGTTGCATCAATCATCTTGACGATCTCGGAACCGGGCAGCGCGCGGAACGGAGGAGCGACCAGATCCATCCAGAATTGCGGCCGGAACAGCGTGAAACAGACGAGCAACAGGACGCACGTCTCCCACCAGCGATTGCGTGCGAAGAAGAAGCCCTGCAGCGCCGCCACGAACGCCATCATGGCGATGGTCGCGGTGCCGATCACGATCGCAAAATGGATCGGCCCGCCGATGTCGATCATCAGCAATTCGGGGCTGAAGATGAAGATGAACGGCAAGAGCAGCGTACGCAGCTCGTACCACGTGCCCTGCCAGCCGACCTTCATCGGATCGGCGCCCGCGATCGCGGCGGCCGCGTAGGCGGCGAGCCCGACGGGCGGCGAGACGTCCGCCATCAGGCCGAAATAGAACACGAACATGTGCACGGCGATCAGCGGCACCGCGAGGTCGTTCTCGGCCGCGATCTCGACCACCACCGGAGCCATCAGGGTCGCAACCACCACGTAGCTCGCTGTGGTCGGCAGGCCGGAGCCGAGGATGATGCAGATCGCGCCGACGAGGACCAGCATGATGACGATCGAGCCGCCCGAGAGGAACTCGACAATCTCGGTCATCACAAGACCGATGCCGGTGAGCGTCACCATGCCGACCAGAATACCGGCGGTCGCGGTCGCGATGCCGACCGCGGTCATGTTGCGTGCGCCATTTGCCAGTCCGTCGACGAACTCGCGCCAGCCGAGCGCGAATTGTGCCGCGTAGCCGTGCTGGTTGCGGAAAAACGCGGTGAGCGGATGCTGGCTGAGCACCACGGCCGCCATCGCCACCACGCCCCAGAATGCGGCCAGGCCCGGCGACATTTCCTCGACCATCAGGCACCAGATCAGAACCACGACCGGCATGATGTAGTGCAGACCGGTACGGGCGGTCTCGTAGAAGTCCGGCACCGCGACGAAGCTCTTGGTCGGATCGTCGAGGGCAAGATCGGGATGCTTGGCGCGCTCGCGCACGAGCAGGACGTAGCTCACCACCACGACCGTGCTGGCGATCCAGCTTGCGGCTTCGCCGAACGCGGCTTTGGTCCAGCCCAGACCAAAGTAGATCGCGCAGCTCAGGATCACGAGCGAGGAGAGCGTGAAAGCCGCCTTGATCGCGCCCTCCTTCAGGCTGCGGCGCTTGGTGCGCGGCAGGCCGGACATGCCGGCTTTCACGGCTTCGAGGTCGACCACGTAGAACAGCGCGCCGTAGGTGAGCAGCGCCGGCAGCAGCGCGTGCTTGCACACCTCGGCATACGTGATGCCGACATACTCGGCCATCAGGAACGCGGCGGCGCCCATCACGGGCGGCATCAGCTGGCCGTTGACGCCGGCCGCGCATTCGATCGCGCCGGCCTTCACCGCCGGGTAGCCGACGCGCTTCATCAGCGGGATGGTGAACGTGCCGGTGGTCACGACGTTGGCGACCGAGGAGCCGGAGATCATGCCGGTCATGCCGGAGGAAACGACGGCTGCTTTCGCCGGGCCGCCGCGGAACTGGCCGAGCAGCGAAAAGGCGACCTGGATGAAGTAACTGCCGGCGCCGGCCTTCTCCAAGAGCGCGCCGAACAGCACGAACAGGAAGATGAAATTAGTCGAGACGCCGAGCGCGACACCGAACACGCCCTCGGAGGTGAGCCAGAAATGCGAGGCGGCGCGCGAGAGCGAGGATCCCTTGTGCGCCATCAGGCCGGGCAGCCAGGGCCCGAGGAACACATAGGCGAGCGCGCAGATCGCGATGATCGGCATCCACGGACCTTCGGCGCGGCGCGAGGCTTCGAGCAACAGCACGATCCCGACGACCGCGGCAATGATGTCCCACCGCGTCGGCAGGCCGGGGCGCAGCGCGATGTCCTTGTAGAAGACGACGAGATACAGCACCGCGGCGATCGCGAGTGCGGCGAGTAGCCAGTCATAGAGCGGTACATGCCGGCGCGAGGATGTTGCGAAAGCCGGATAGGCCGTGAAGGCGAGGAACAGCGCGAAGCTCAGGTGAAACGCACGCGCCTCGGTATCGCCGAACACGCCGAAGCCGAACATGAAGGGCAGGGGAGACGCGTACCACAGCTGGAACAGCGACCACGCGATCGCGACGCCGAAGATCAGTCCGCCGGCGACGCCCTCAGGCTTGCGTCCGCCCGTGTCGGCTTCAGCGACGAGCTGCTGCAGGTCGATTTTCGGCGGTGCTGTACCGGTGCTCATCTCTCACCCAGCCCCTGTAGGGTGGGCAAAGGCGCGCGAAGCGCGCCGTGCCCACGCGTGCTCAGTGCCGAAACGGAAGACGCGGGCACGCGCCGCCGCGCGGCGCTTTGCCCACCCTACGCTGCTTCGCCAGCTACTTGATCCAGCCTTTTTCCTTGTAGAACTTCGCAGCGCCCGGATGCAGCGGTGCCGAAAGGCCGTCCTTGACCATCTTCTCCGGTTCGAGATTGGCGAAGGCGGGGTGCAGTTTCTTGAATTCCTCGAAGTTGTCGAAGGTCGCCTTGACGAGATTGTAGACGACGTCATCCGGCACCTTCGCGGATGTCACCAGCGTTGCGAGCACGCCGTAAGTGTCGGTTGGGTTCGGATTGCTGGAATACATGCCGCCCGGGATGGTCGCCTTGGCGAAATAAGCATTCTCCTTGATCAGCTTGTCGACCACCGGGCCGGTGAGCGCGACGAGTTTCGCGCCGCAGGTCGTGGTTGGGTCCTGGATGTTCGCCGACGGATGGCCGACCCCGTAATAGAAGCCGTCGATCTTGTTGTCGCACAACGCGGGACCGTGCTCGTCGGCCTTGAGCTCCGAGGCGAGTGAGAAGTCGCTCGTCTTCCAGCCCATCGCGCCGAGCAACTGCTCCATCGAGGCGCGCGTGCCCGAGCCCGGATTGCCGATGTTGAAGCGCTTGCCCTTGAAATCCTCGAACTTCGCGATGTTGGCTTCCTTGCGCGCCAGCACGGTGAACGGCTCGGGGTGCACCGAATAAACCGAGCGCAAATCTCCGAACGCCTTATCCTTGTATTGGCCCTCACCCTTGATGGCGTTGTAGTGCACGTCCGACTGCGCGAGGCCGAAGTCGAGCTCGCCACCCTGAATCGTGTTGATGTTGAACGCGGAGCCGCCCGTCGACTCCACCGAGCAGCGGATGCCGGTCTTGGCGCGATCCTTGTTCATCAGGCGGCACACCGCGCCGCCAACCGCGTAGTAGACGCCGGTCACGCCGCCGGTGCCGATAGTGATGAATTTTTGCTGCGCGGCAGCCGGGCTCGCCGTGAGCAGCGTGGCGCCGGCCAGCGCGAGAACTCTCAGATGCATGTTCATTGACACTCTCCCTCTTGGATTTGCTTTCTTGAAACCTATGCGGCGTGCGCGGTGCCGAGGCTGCCGACCGCAGCTTCGACCGCATCGCCGAGCCGCTCGACGATCGTGTCGATCTGCTCCGCGTTGACGATGAACGGCGGCGCGATCAGCACATGATCGCCGCGCGCCCCATCGATCGTGCCGCCCGACGGATAAACCATCAGGCCGCGTGCCATCGCTTCGCGCTTCACCCGCGCATTGAGCTTGAGCTTCGGGTCGAACGGCGCTTTCGACGATCGATCGTCAACCAGTTCGATTGCCTGAAAGAGACCGCGGCCGCGGATGTCACCGACGTGGGCGTGATTGTGGAAACGGTCGTTGAGCCGCTGCCCGAGTCGCGCGCCCATGGCCTTCACGTTATCGAGCAGCTTGTCGCGGCGCACGACCTCCTGCACCGCGAGCCCCGCCGCGCAGGCCATCGGATGGCTGAGATAGGTATGCCCGTGTTGGAAGAAGCCCGAGCCATTGGCGAAGGCGTCGAAGATCTTCTGGCTGAGCAGCGTGGCGCCGATCGGCTGGTAGCCGCCGCCCAGACCCTTCGCGATGGTCATTAGGTCGGGCGCGATGCCCTCCTGCTCGCAGGCGTGCAGCGTGCCGGTGCGGCCCATGCCGCACATCACTTCGTCGAGGATCAGCAGCACGCCATAACGGTCGCAGATCGCGCGGATGCGCTTGAAGTAGTCGGCAACCGGCGGGACCGCGCCGGCGGTCGCGCCGACCACTGTCTCGGCCACGAAGGCGACCACCGTGTCCGGGCCGCGCTCGAGGATCTTGTCTTCGAGCGCCTGCGCAGCGCGCGCCGCGTAGGCGGCATCGCTCTCGCCCGGCTCGCGGAAGCGATAGGCGAAGCACGGATCGATGTGGTGCGTTTCGATCAGCAGCGGCTTGAATTGCGCACGCCGCCACTCGTTGCCGCCGGTCGCGAGCGCGCCGAGCGTATTGCCGTGATAGCTCTGCCGGCGCGCGATGACGTTGCGGCGCTGCGGCTCGCCCTTCTCGACGAAATACTGCCGCGCCATTTTCAGCGTCGCCTCGATCGCCTCCGAACCGCCGCTCACGAAGTAGGCATGGCTGATACCGGCGGGCGCGTCCGCGACCAGCCGGTCGGCGAGCGCCTCGGCGATTTCGGTCGTGAAGAAGCTGGTGTGCGCATAGGCGAGCTTGTCGAGCTGCGCATGCAGCGCGGCCTGAATATCCGGGTGGCCGTGACCGAGGCAGGAGACCGCCGCACCGCCGGAGGCATCGATGTAGCGGCGGCCTTCGGCATCGATCAGCTCGATGCCTTTGCCGCCGACCGCCGTCGGATAACGGGTGTGGATCTGCCGGTGCAGGATGCGTGTCATGGAAACGGTTTCCCATCAAACGGACGAATTTGTCTACACCCGCCAGCCGTACAGCCAATCATATCGGTGGAGCAAACGCTTCGGCCCCAGCGCAGCCAGCACGGCATTGCGGGCAAATCCAAGCGGCCCTGACAGGTGATAGCGCCAGGCATTGCGCCGCGCCTCGCGCTGCACGCGCGCGGCGCGGTGGTGACGCGCCTGCTCGTAGCCGCGAAACGCGCGCACGGGGTCTTCATCCAGGCGGAGGCAATCCGCGAGCACGGCCGCATCCTCGATTGCCATGGCGCCGCCCTGGGCGAGGAACGGCAGCATCGGATGCGCGGCATCGCCGAGCAGCGTCACCGGACCCTGCGCGCGCATGCGCTGCTGTGTGCGGTCGAACAGCGCCCATTTCTGCCAGTTGTCGGGAAGCCCAATAAGCGCGCGCGCGGCGGGCGCGAAGTGCTCGAAGCGTGGCATCAGGTCGGTCGCCCGGCCGGCCGCGGTCCAACCCGTCTCATGCCAATCGTCGCGAACGATCCCGACGATGTTGATCATCGTGCCGGCCTTCACCGGATAGTGTACGAGGTGCGCATCGCGTCCGAGCCACAGGCCGGTGACGGGTTCGCGCAGCTCATCGCTCACCCGTGCGGCCGGGACGACCGCGCGCCAGGCGGTGCGCTGCGCGAAGCGAGCC
>JBAVXH010000099.1:0-17153 GCA_049698215.1 Xanthobacteraceae bacterium
GCCCGTAGGGTGGGTTAGCGAGCGATAGCGAGCGTAACCCACCGACGTGCCGCCGCATGGACAATGGTGGGTTACGCGCTTCGCGCTAACCCACCCTACGGCATCGGAACAGCCGCCTTGATGCCGAGATAAATCTCCTGCACCTGCGCGTCGTTCTCCAGCGCTTCGGCGGTCCCTTCGAGAACCGTGCGCCCGGTTTGCAGCACATAGGCGTAGTCGGCGATCGCGAGTGCAAGCTGGATCGATTGCTCGGCGAGCAGCAGCGTCAGCCCCGCCTCGTGCAGCCTGTAGAGCGTGTCGTAGAGCTGATCGACGACCGCGGGCGCGAGGCCGAGGCTCGGCTCGTCCAGCATCAGCAGCGCCGGCTCGCTCATCAGTGCGCGGCCGAGCGCCAGCATCTGGCGCTCGCCGCCCGAAAGCGTGCCGGCCAACTGTTTGCGCCGCTCGGCGAGGCGCGGGAACAGCGCGTAGACGCGATCGTACAAGCCCGCCAGCTTGCCCTTGTCGGTCAGGATACTCGCGCCGAGCCGCAGGTTCTGCTCGACCGTCTGCGTCACGAACAGCCGCCAGCCTTCCGGAGACAGCGCGAGACCCTTGGAGACAATCGCATAGGCCGGCAGCCCGCCGATGCCCTCGCCGCGCCATTCGATGGTACCGCCGCTCGGGCGGACCAGGCCGGCGATACAGTTGAGCGTCGTGGTCTTGCCGGCGCCGTTCGAGCCGAGCAGCGCCACGATCGTGCCCGGCTGCACGTCGAGCGAGACATCGCGCACGCCGACGAGGTCGCCGTAATGCACCTCGAGATGCTCGACGCACAGGCGGTCCATCAGCCCCTCTTGCGCCACTGGCGATGACCGCGCCCGAGATAGGCCTCGATCACGGCTTCGTCCTTCACCACCTCGGCCGGCGCCCCCTGCGCAATCACATGGCCCTGGTTGAACACGATCACGCGCTGCGCCAGCGTCATGATCACTTCCATGATGTGCTCGACGATCACGATGGTGATGCCGGTCTCGTGGATCGTTTTCACCAGCGCGATCGCCTGCTGCAACTCGGCCGGCGTCAGGCCGGCAAGCGCCTCGTCGAGCAGCATCAGGCGCGGCTCGGTCGCAAGCACGCGCGCGATCTCGAGCCGCTTGCGCCCCGGCGTCCCAAGGGAGCGCGCACGCAGGTGCGCACGATCGGCGAGCCCGGCGAGCTCCAGCACCTTTTGCGCCTGCGCTTGGGCATCGGCGCGGTGGCGATGGCGCAGGAACGCGCCGACCATCACGTTATCGAGCACGGTCATGTCCTCGAACGTCGCCGGCACCTGAAAGGTGCGCCCGATGCCAAGCCGCGCGTGCTCCTCGGGCGGCGCGCGGGTTAGATCGACGTTGTCGAACACGATGCGTCCGGTGGTCGGCAGCGTGTCGCCCGCGAGGCAGTTGAAAAAGGTCGATTTTCCGGCGCCGTTCGGGCCGATCAGGCCGATGATCTCCCCCTCGTTGATCGAAAGATCCGCGCCCGCGACCGCGCGCAGGCTGCCGAAGGTCTTCGAGACGTTTTGCGCGCTAAGCAGCATCGGGCCGCTTCCGGAACTTGGGCGCGATGCGGTGCCACATCTCGTGCAGCCCGCCCGGCTCGAAACGCGCGATGATCACGATGATGCCGCCATAAAGGATGTAGGTCAGCCCGGTGCCGCCGCCGCCGAACGCCGTGTTGGTCCATGTCTGCAGCGGAATGAGAATGATCGCGCCGACCAGCGGCCCGTAGAGCGAGCCCGCGCCGCCGAGCGCCGCAATGATCACCATCTGCACCGAGACGAGGATGCCGAAGCCGCTCTCCGGATCGACGAAGCCGGTCTTGATCGCATAGAGCGAGCCCGCGATCGACGTGAAGACCGCGCTCAGCATCAGCGCGTAGAGCTTGGTGCGCCTGACCGGCACGCCGAGCGAGCGTGCGGCACGCTCCCCCGCCTTGATGGCGCGCAGATAATAGCCGAAGCGCGTGCGCTCGATCGCCCAGGTGACGAACAGCAGCACCGCGAGCACGACAAGGAAGATGTAGTAGTACGGCAGCTCGCCGCGAAACGTGAGATCCCACCAACCGCGCCCGACCGCCGGGCCTTGTAGGCCAATCGCGGCACCGAGGAAGTCGACGGTGCCGACGACGAGGCGGATCAGTTCGGCGACCGCGATGGTCGCCATCGAGAAATAGTGCCCCGAGAGGCGGAATGTCGGCAGCCCGATGATGACGGCAAGGACGAGGCTGACCGCGATGCCGATCGGCACGCCCACGATCGGCGGCAATTGCCAGTGATGAAAGACGAGCAGCGGCAGATACGCGCCGACGCCGAAGAACATGCTGTGGCCGACCGACACCTGCCCGGCGTAGCCGCCGACGATGTTCCAGGCGGAGGCCGAGATCGCGGCAAGCAGCAGCGCGACACCGATGTCGAGATAGAAGGCGTTGGAGAACACGAACGGGTAGAGAATGAAAATGACCGCGAGCGCGATGGCTGCCTTCATCGCGGTTCAAGCCTTGCCCAACAGGCCCTGCGGGCGAATCCAGAGCAACGCCGCGAACAGCGCGAAAACGACAATGTCCTTGTAGATCGGCCCCAGGTAGAAGGCCGAGAGCGCCTGAATGAGGCCGATGATCAGCCCGGCATACATCGCGCCCGGCACGCTGCCGAAGCCGCCGAGCGTCACGACGACGAATGCCGTGAGGCCAAAGGTCTCGCCGACCGAAGGCGACCACGGATACGAGATCGCCATCAGTGCGCCCGCGATGCCCGCTCCGGCAGCGGCCAGCCCCCACGCCAGCGCCTGCATGCGATCGGGGCGGATGCCCATCAGCATCGCGGCGTTGCGGTCTTCGGCAACCGCCAGCAGCTTCGATCCCATCGTGGTGTGGGTGAGGAACATGTGCATCGCGACGGTCAGCACTGCCGCCGTCACGCCGGCAACGAGCTGCGCGCTCGGCACCAGGATGCCGAAGATGTTGAGCGTGCCGCCGAGCGAGGTCTGCGGCAGCGACACCACGTTGGCGGAGAAGATCCAGAACGCCGTGTAGCGTAGCAACAGCGCGAGCCCGAACGTGGACAGAATTTGCGCCAGCATCGGCCCGCGCGTGACGTGACGGATCAGGCTCGCGTAGACGACGACCCCAAGCACGAACAGCGCGAAGGCGGCGGCAAAGCCGAATGTCGCCGGCCCGCCGCCGAGCCACACCACGACCAGCAGCGCCACATACATCCCAAGCATGACGAACTCGCCATGCGCGAAGTTGATGAAGTTCATCATGCCCCAGATCAGGGTGAGACCGGACGAGAACAGGGCGTAGATCGCCCCAAGCAGCAGTCCGCCGACGATGACCTGAAGGAGGAGCATCATCTCTGCAAACCGTGCCGCGAGCGCGGTTGAGGCCGACGTGCCCTCTCCCCATAGCCCGTCGAAGACGGGCGTGAACGCCCTGATGGTGGGAGAGGGCGTCTCCGAAAATCAGCATGGGAGATCGGGTGAGGGGTACCCCTCACCCTCTCGAGCCCGCTGAGGCGTTTGCGAAGCCCTCTCCCACAAGGGGAGAGGGCACAAGATGCAGCCGGCGCAGCTTGCTGCGTCGCCGTCACTTCCACCCCTTCATCGGCCATTCGAGCTTGGTCTGCGCCGCGCTCTCCGGCCACACCAGCTCGTACTGCTTGGCCTTGAGCTGGATCAGGTAGGTGGAGGCGAGGATGTTCTGTCCGGTCTCGTCGAACTTCACGCCGCGATAGCCCATCATCAGCTGCTCGGGCTTGAGGTCGGTCGCCTTGAAGGCGGCCTGCAGCTTGGCGGGATCGGTCGAGCCGGCGCGGTTGATCGCTTCCGCCATGACGAGTGCGGCCTGCATGTTGCGGCCGGAGGTGTCGTCGAGGTCGCGGCCGGTCTTCGCCTTGTACATCTCGTTGATCTTGGAAGTGGTGGTGCCGGGCTTGCCGATGTCCCAGGCCGAGCGGTTCATCAGGCCCTGCCCGATGTCGGCGATCGCCGGCACGAACGACGGATCGGAGAAGCCGGAGTTGTCTCCCAGCACCATCGCCGGCAGATAGTCGAGGTTCTTCATCGTCTTGATGTAGAGGATCGAGTCCGCCGTGTAGCTGATGAAGATCACGACGTCCGGGTTCTTCTCCTTGAGCTGCAGCACCTGCGCGGAGACGTCGGTCGTGCTCGCGCTGTAGGGAATGCGGATCGCGACCGGCACGTTGTTCTGCTTCGCCGCCGCCTCCACCGCCTCGGCCACCGAGGTGCCGTAGTCGGTGTTCTCATTCACGACCGCGATCGAGCCGATCTTTTTGCCCGCCTTCTTCATGTCGTCGAAGAAGCGCATGTAGGTCGACGCGTAGTCGGTCGCGATCGGCGTAACGCGGAACACCCATTTGAAGCCGCGGCCGGTGATGTTGAGCGCCGCGCTATCGCCCACCACGAACGGAATGCCGTAGCGCTCCGCGATCGGGGTCGCGGTGAATGTGCAGGAGGATTGGTACGCGCCGAACAGGAGATGCATTTTCTCCTGGCTGATCAGCCGCAGCGCCTGCTGCTGCGCGACCGAAGGGTTGCCCTGGTGGTCGATGAAGGTGAGTTCGAGCTTCGCTCCGCCCAGCGCCGGGAGGCCTGCATCCTTCGCAAGCGGGATGTTGGCCAACTCCGGATGCGCGTTGTTGACGATCTCGGCCGCGATCTCGACCGCCGCCTTGGAGGCCTGGCCGGCTGCCGCCGCATTGCCGGTAAGCGGAAACAGGACACCGACCTTCACGGGATCGGCCGCGTGCGCGACACGCACGCCGGTTGCCAGAATTGCTGCTGCTGCTGCTGCTGTTGCTGTTGCTGCTGTTGCTGCTGCTGCTGCTGCTGCTGCTGCTGCTGCTGCTGCTGCTGCGCCCGCACCCGCAAGCACCGTGCGCCGGTTGACGGCACGTTTCATGGATCCTCCCTCCCGCCGTCCGGCGGATTGTTTTTCCGCGTCGCGCCCGCCATTGCGAGTTCGCGAGGCGCCGGATAGCGTCGCCCGCGCGAATAAGACGGCTGCCCTTGAGCGCTGTCAATCGCGGAGCGGATTGGGCGTAAAGTCTCGGGGAGCGAAAATGCCTTACGACGTGACGATCGTTACGGTGAAGCCGAACCGGCACATGGACGCGCTGAAGGGTATTGAGCCGTGGCTCAAGGCCAATCCGCGCCGCGCCGAGTTCCTCGCCTGCCTCTACTGCGATATCGGCGATCTCAACCAGATCATGCTGCTGCATCGCTATGGCAGCGAGGCCGATCTGGCTGCGGACCGCGAGGACGTCACGCGCGATGCCAATCCATTCGGGTGTCTCGAACTGACCGAGCGCCGCTCGTCGAACACGTTCCACCAATTCCCGTTCCTGCCGCCGCTCGCGCCCGGTGGTTACGGCCCGATCTTCGAGATCCGCACCTATGTGTTGAAGCCGACCGGGCTGCCACCAACGATCGCGGCCTGGGAGAAGCAGGCGCCTGTCCGCATGAAGCTCTCGCCGATCCTTGCGGCGATGTATTCGACCACCGGCGAGGTCACGCGCTTCATGCATGTCTGGCCCTATCCAGACCTGGTCACGCGCGCGAGCACGCGGAAAACCGCAATCGAAACCGGCGTCTGGCCGCCTGCGGGCGGACCGGAACAGCTTCTCGCGATGCACAATGACATCTATCTTCCGGCCGCATTCTCCCCTATTCGTTAGGCCGGATATTCCACTCCGGGGCCGGCGGGCCCCACATCCGCATTCTCAAAAACCAAAAGGCGAGGACCCCATGTCTTACACCCAGCTCGGGCTTTACATCGACGGCAAGTGGAACCACGGCAACGGCGGTGGCGGCGAGGACGTACTCAATCCGGCAACGCAAAAGCCGCTCGCGCACCTGCCGCATGCAACCGCCAAGGACCTCGATGCGGCGCTCGCCGCCGCCGACAAGGGCTTCAAACTGTGGAAGGCGAAGTCGGCCTACGATCGCGCCCGCATCATCAAGAAGGCCGCCGATCTGGTGCGCGAGCGCGCCGATAGCATCGCCCGCTCGATGACGCAGGAACAGGGCAAGGTCCTGGCCGAAGCGAAAGGCGAGGTCGTGACCTCTGCCGACATCGTCGAGTGGTTCGCCGAGGAAGGCCGCCGCGCCTATGGCCGCATCATCCCGAGCCGCAATCCGACCGTGCGCCAGATGGTCGTCACCGAGCCGGTCGGCGTGGTCGCGGCGTTCACGCCGTGGAATTTCCCAGTGCTGACCCCTGCCCGCAAGGTCGCGGCTGCGCTCGCGGCCGGCTGCTCGATCATCATCAAGGCCTCGGAAGAGACGCCTGCCGGCTGCGTCGAGCTGGTGAAGTGCTTCGAGGACGCGGGCGTGCCGCCCGGCGTGATCAATCTCGTGTTCGGCGTGCCGGCGATGGTTTCCGAGCACCTGATCGCCTCGCCGATCGTGCGCAAGATCTCGTTCACCGGCTCGGTGCCGGTCGGCAAGCATCTCGCCCAGCTCGCCGCCAAGGGCATGAAGCGCGCCACCATGGAGCTCGGCGGCCATTCGCCGGTCGTGGTGTTCGGCGACGCCGACCCGGAAAAGACCGCCGACACGATCTCGGCGTTCAAGTACCGCAACGCCGGCCAGGTCTGCATTTCGCCGACGCGCTTCTACGTGCAGGAGAATGTGTACGACCGCTTCCTCAAGCGCTTCACCGACAACGCCAAGGCGATCAAGCTCGGCGACGGGCTGGAGAAGGACACCACCATGGGTCCGCTCGCCAACCCGCGCCGGCTCGATGCGATGGACTCGTTCGTCGCGGACGCGAAGAACCGCGGCGGCAAGGTCGTCACCGGCGGCAACCGCTCCGGCAACCAGGGCTACTTCTTCGAGCCGACCGTCGTCACCGACGTGCCGGATGACTCCAAGATCATGACCGAGGAGCCGTTCGGCCCGGTCGCGCCGATCGTCACGTTCAAGACGTTCGACGAGGTGGTGGAGCGCGCAAACTCGCTCGAGTTCGGACTCGCCGCCTACACCTTCACATCCTCACCGAAGACCGCGACCGCGATCGGCGATGCGCTGCAGTCCGGCATGGTCGGCGTGAACTCGGTGGCGATCTCGACGCCCGAGACGCCGTTCGGCGGCATCAAGGATTCGGGCTACGGCCACGAGGGCGGCATCGAGGGGCTCGAGGTCTACATGAACAAGAAGTTCATCGCGCAGGCGTGAGCTGTTGCGTGTGACCATCGCACCTATCGCTCGTCATCGCCCGCGAAGGCGGGCGACCCAGTAATCACCACCGGCGCCGTAGCGCGGCGTCGGTGTTTACTAGGTGCCCCGCTTTCGCGGGGCATGACGATCGAAAGCTTGCTTGCATGACCCAATTCGTCGACATCCTCGGCTACGAACGCATTGCCGCGCATGCATCCGCCCTGCCGTTCGCCCCGAAGCGCGAGCGGTTCATCTTCGTGCGGCATGGCGAGACCGAGGGAAATCGCAATCGCGTCTACCAATTCCCCCATACGCCATTGAACGACGCTGGCGAAGGCCAGGCGGCGCTTGCCGCCAAGGCGCTGGCGACGACCCGCATCGGCAAGCTGGTCGCAAGCCCGATGGCGCGGGCCTGGCGCACCGCGAGCCTGATCGCGCACGAGCACAACATGCATCCCGAGGCCGATGGCGCGCTGTCCGAGCGCTTCTATGTCAGCCTCTGGGACAAGCCGATTGAGGGTGAGTTCAACTGGGACTGGGATCCCGACGGCTGCGAGCCGCTCGCGACCTTCGTGCAGCGCGCCGCCCAGAGCATCGCGCGCATCCTTGCTGACGATAGCCGCGACGGCGAGACCGTCATCGTGGCGCACGGCGGCATCCTGCTGGTCGCCTGCGCGTTGACCCAGGCAACGCTCGAACATTCACATCGTCGAAACGCGGTTCCGCTGCGCTTTGCGCGCGAAAACGGCGCATGGACCGCGACGCCGTTGTGATACGTATCGCGTATGGCTGAGCCGATCGAACGCCCCCTGCCCTCCGGCGCGAACGCGCCGGCGTTCGGCAGCGACGTCATCGCAGAGACGCTGCGCGCGCTCGAGATTCCCTACATCGCGCTGAACCCGGGCGCGAGTTACCGCGGCCTGCATGACTCGCTGGTCAATTACCTCGGCAACTCCGCGCCGCAGATCCTGCTCTGCCTGCACGAGGAGAGCGCGGTCGCGATCGCCCACGGCTACGCCAAGGTGACGGGCCGCGCGATGGCGGCGGCAGTGCATTCCAATGTCGGGCTGATGCACGCCACCATGGCGATTTTCAATGCATGGTGCGACCGCATGCCGGTGCTCATCCTCGGCGCGACCGGGCCGGTGGATGCGGTAAAGCGCCGCCCCTGGATCGACTGGATCCATACCGCGCGGGATCAGGGCGCGCTGGTGCGGCCCTATACCAAGTGGGACGATCAGCCAGCCTCGCCGGCCGCGGCGCGCGAGGCGCTGATGCGCGCGATGTGGATCGCCAACACCACGCCGCAAGGGCCGGTCTATGTAAACCTCGACGCCGAGATGCAGGAAGCGAAGCTTGCCGAGCAGCTAGCCCCGGTCGACGTAGCGCGGTACATGCCACCTGTTGCGAGCGCGCCGAATGCCGCGACGATTGCGCAAGCGGCGGCGGTGCTGAAGGCGGCGAAGAACATCGTTGTGCTGATCGGGCGCGTGTCGCGCAACGAGAGCACCTGGAACGCCCGCGTGCGTCTTGCCGAAGCGCTCGGCGCACGCGTGATCACCTGTCTGAAAACCGCAGCGAGCTTCCCGACCGATCACCCGTTGCATCTCGGCGCGCCCTCGGTGCTTACCCCGGATGCCGAGGGACTCGTGGCGCTCGCCAAGGCGGACGCGATCCTGAGCCTGGACTGGGTCGATCTCGCCGGCACGCTGAAGGCCGCGAAGGCGCCGGCACCGAACGCGAAGGTGATCCACGTCTCGATCGACTATCAGATCCACAACGGCTGGAGCATGGACCACCAGGGTCTCGCGCCGGTCGATCTCATGCTTGCGGCTGATCCTGAGCATGCGGTTCCGTTGCTGGTCGCAGCGCTCGGGGAAACACCGAAACACACCCGCGGCCCCCTCGTCCCGAACGAGGTGCGCCACCTAGATGGCCCGCCCATAGTCGAACACCTCGCCCGCGCGCTGCACGACGCCGTCGGCGATAAGCCCGTTTCGCTCACTCATCTGCCGCTCTCGTGGAACGGCGCATGGTGGCCATTCCGCCATCCGCTCGATTTTCTCGGGAGCGATGGCGGCGGCGGGCTCGGGGCGGGACCCGGCGTCACCGTCGGCGCCGCGCTCGCGCTGAAAGGAACCGGGCGCCTTCCGATCGGCATCTGCGGCGACGGCGATTTCCTGATGGGCGCGACCGCGCTTTGGACAGCGGCGCATTACCGCATTCCACTGCTCATCGTCGTCGCGAACAATCGCTCGTTCTACAACGATGAAGTGCACCAGGAGCGCGTCGCACGCATGCGCAACAGGCCCGTCGAGAACAAGTGGATCGGCCAGCGCATCAGCGACCCCGACATCGACCTCGCAGCACTGGCGCGCGCGCAGGGCGCGCTCGGCTTCGGGCCCGTTGAAGAGGCGAGCCAGCTCGGCAGCACGTTCGCGAAAGCCATCGCCGCCGTGGAGCAAGGCCAGGTCGCGGTCGTCGACGTGCGTGTCGCGCCCGGCTATACGCCGGCGATGACCGCTGCCGTGTCGAACGCCGAGAGGAAGCCGTGATGGCCGTCTCGCGCCTCGATCCGACACCGCGCCCCGCCGCGGCGGCGCCTCTGCTCGTCGTCGATGACGTATCGAAGAAATTCGAGACACCCGAGGGTGTGCTCACCGCCGTCGATCACATGTCGTTCGGCGTTGCGCCCGGCGAATTCCTCGCGGTGATCGGCCCGTCCGGCTGCGGCAAGTCGACATTGTTCAACATCATCGGCGGACTGCTCGACGGCTACGACGGGCGTGTCACCGTCGCGGGCGAGACCGTGCAGGGCCCGCATCAATCGATCGGCATGGTGTTCCAGGAGGAGTCGACCTTTCCGTGGCGCACCGTCACCGAGAATGTCGCCTTCCCGCTCGAGATCGCCGGCCAGCCGAAGGCGCAGCGCATCGAGCGCGCGAAACACTTCATCGATCTCGTTGGCTTGCGCGGCTTTGAGAACCGCTACCCCGCCGAGCTTTCCGGCGGCATGCGCCAGCGCGTCGCGATTGCGCGCACGCTCGCGTCCGAGCCGAAGATCCTGCTGATGGACGAGCCGTTCGGCGCGCTCGACGAACAGACGCGACTTTTGCTCGGCGACAAGGTGCTGCAGATCCAGGATCAGCTCAAGCAGACCTGCCTGCTGATCACCCATAACATCACCGAGGCCGTGCAGCTTGCAGACCGCGTGCTGGTGATGACCTACCGGCCAGGCAGGCTCAAGCGCATGGTGCCGATCGAGCTGCCGCGCCCGCGCTCCTCCGAAATCGTCTCAAGCGATGCGTTCGGCCACTACGTCGCGCAGATCTGGGGCGACCTGCGCGAGGAAGCGAGCCGCGGCATGCTTGACGACGAAAAACTTCGCGCGGAACAGAAATGACCGCGCGGGCGCAAAACAATCTGGTGCCCTTTGCGCTCGGGGTCGGCACGTTCGTTGCTGCGATATTGCTGATCGAGATTCTGATCCGCGTCGGCCTCGTCAACCGCTTCATCGTGCCGATGCCCTCGCAGATCGCGGGCGCGTTCGAGCGCGTGATCGTCGAGGAGGACATCCCGCATCGTTTCCTGGTGACCGCGCGTGAGGCGCTGTGGGCGACGCTCCTCCTCGCCATCTTCGGCATCGGGATCGGCGTGCTGCTCTATCGGATCAAGCTGTTGCGCTCCGCGACCGAAACCTGGGTGGCCGCGATGGCTTCCGCGCCGACGGTGCTGATGTATCCGCTCTTTCTCGTCATATTCGGGCGAAGCGAGCGCACCATCATCATGATGGGGTTCGTCGCGGGCCTGCCCGCTGTGATCCTGAAGACGATCGAAGGCCTCGCGAGCACGCGCACCGTGCTGGTGGACGTCGGTCGCAGCTTCAAGCTCACGGAACTGCAGCTGTTCTGGAAGATTTACTTTCCGGCGGCGCTGCCGACGATCTTCGTCGGGATGCGACTTGGCATGATCTTCGCTCTGATCAACATCGTCGGCGTCGAGTTCCTGATCAACTTCGGCGGGCTTGGCCAGCTCATCAACGATCTCGCCGAGCGCTACGACCTGCCCGGCACCTATGCGGCGATCTGCTTCGTGATCCTGGTCAGCGTGATCTTCTTCTTTCTCACCGACAGGCTGGAAAAATGGCTGAGACCGGCCGACTGACCGCGCCTGCCGCGCCGCTGCTCGCGCCCGTCACGCTGGTGCGCGTGGCGATCATTGCGGCCGTGCTGGTGACGTGGGAGGCGGTCGCCGCGTCGGGCCTGCTGTTCCGCGACGTGGTGCCGTCACTCGCGGTGATCGGCCGCGCGCTGGTCGAGCTGCTGATGGACAAGACTTACTATTGGCATCTCGGCGTCACGGCCGGCGAGATCGGCACGGCTCTTCTCATCGGTGGGCTCTCCGGGCTTGCCGTCGGGATCCTGCTCGGCAGCAACCGCTTCCTTAGCAGCGCCTACGAGGCCTTCCTCTATTATCTCGGGCCCACCCCGAAGATCATCTTCTTTCCGGTCATGATCATGTGGTTCGGCGTCGGGCCCGGCTCGAAGGTCGCGATGGGTACGATCTCGTGCTTCTTCCCCGTGGCGCTCTCCGCCGCGGCCGGCATGCGCCAGATCAACCCCATTCTCATCCGCGTTGGGCGCAGCTTCCGCGCCTCGACCTGGCAAATGGTGACGAAGATCTATCTGCCGGCGATGCGCATGCCGATCCTCAATGGCGTGCGGCTCGGGCTTGGCGTCGCGATCATCGGCACGCTGCTTGCCGAGACCAAGCTCTCCAATCGCGGCATCGGGTTCCTCATCATCAATGCCTACTCGACCTTCAACATGCCGCGTATGTACGCGCTGCTGATCGTGCTGTTCGTGCTCTCGATCGGCGTGAATGCGCTGGTCGGGCGGCTCGGGGGCGTCGACGCGATCAAGCGATAAGAAACGGAGGACGCGATGAAACGCCTGCTGATCCTGTCCGCTCTGCTCTGCGCCACCGCCTCGACCGCGGGCGCCGATGACCTCGTGAAGGTCGCCATCGGGCAGCGCGGCAACTGGGATACCGCCGTGATGCACCTCGGCGACAAGGCCGGCATCTTCAAGAAGCACGGCATCACCCAGGAACTGCTCTACACCTCCGGCGGCGGCGAGACGCAGCAGGCGGTGCTCTCCGGCTCGGTCGATATCGGCGCGGCAGCCGGCATCATGGGTGTGCTCAGCGCTTATTCGAAAGGCGCGCCGGTGCGCATTCTCGGTGCGCAAGCGACCGGCGCTGCGGACTTTTGGTACGCGAAGACCGATTCCGGGATCGCCAAGCTGCAGGACACCGACGGCAAGACCCTCGCCTATTCGACCAACGGCTCCTCGACCCACTCGATCGTGCTCGCCTTCATCAAGGAGTTCGGTCTGAAGGCAAAGCCGACCGCGACCGGCAATCCCTCCGCGACGCTCACCGCGGTCATGTCCGGCCAGGTCGACGTCGGCTGGGCCTCGCCTCCGTTCGGCTTCAAGCAGTTGGAGGACAACGCCATCCGCATCGTCGCCAAGGCGAACGATGCGCCGCTGGTGCGCGGGCAGACCATCCGGCTCTTGATCACCAACACGGACACGCTGGCGAAACGCAAGGACGTCCTCGCGCGCTTCATGAATGCCTATCGCGAGACGGTTGACTACATGTACAGCGGCAATCCGCAGGTGATGAAGGATTACGCCGAGTTCGTCGGCGTGTCCGAAACAGTGGCGAAGCGCGTGCGCGATGAGTTCTTCCCCAAGTCGCTGCTCGATCCCGACGAGATCAAGGGGCTCGACGTGATCATTCCCGAGGCGGTGACGTTGAAGTACACGGCCGTGCCGCTGACAAAGGAGCAGCTCGGCGAGTTGATCCAGATTCCACAGCGGAAGAAGTGACCCGATGAACGCGCCTGCCAACATCGACACGACGCTCAAACTCCCGGTGAACCGCACCTGCTACTACGGCGGCGCCTGGCACGCGCCGAAGTCCGGCCGCGAGGCGGATACGATCAACCCCGGCACGGGGGAGTCGCTCGGCAAGGTGGCGGACGCGGGGGCAGCCGACGTCGATGCGGCCGTTGCTGCCGCGAAAACCGCGTTCAAGGAATGGCGCAACGTGCTGCCACTCGAGCGCGCCAAGATGCTGCGCCGCATCGCCGAGGTACTGCGCAAGCACGCCGAGGAGCTGGCGATGATCGATGCCGCGGACTGCGGCAACCCGGTGCGCGAAATGGTCAGCGACGCGATGATCGCCGCGGCGCAGACCGAGTTCTTTGCCGGCCTCGTCACCGAGATGAAAGGTGCCTCGATTCCGATGGGCCCGAACGTCGTAAACTTCTCCGTGCGCGAGCCGCGCGGCGTGATCGGGCGCATCATTCCGTTCAACCACCCGTTCATGTTCTGCGCGGGGAAGTCGGCGGCGCCGATCGCGGCGGGCAACACCGTCGTGGTGAAGCCGCCCGAGCAGTCGCCGCTCTCTTCGCTGCGCCTTGCCGAGCTGATCGACGGCATCCTGCCGCCCGGTGTGTTCAACGTGGTTCCGGGCGGCAAGGAAGTTGGCGCCGCGCTCGCTGGCCACAAGGACGTCGCGATGGTTGCGTTGATCGGCAGCGTGCCGACCGGGCGCGCCGTGATGCGCGCCGCCTCCGACACCGTAAAGCCGGTAATGCTGGAGCTCGGCGGCAAGAATGCCCTGATCGCCTATCCAGACGCCGATGTGAACGAGGTTGCGGGCGCGGTGATCGCCGGCATGAACTTCACCTGGTGTGGACAGTCCTGCGGCTCGACCAGCCGGGCGTTCATTCACGAGAAGATCTACGAGGCGGTGCTCGCGCGCGTGAAGGAGAAGATCGCTTATTTCAAGCCGGGCATTCCAACCGATCCCGCCACCACCATGGGCGCGATCGTCTCGAAGGTACAGTTCGAGCGCGTGATGGGCTACATCGAGTCGGCGAAGCAGGAAGGCGCGCGGTTGCTGACTGGCGGCGGGCCGCCGAACGATCCCAAGCTCGGTAAAGGCTTCTACGTCGAGCCGACGGTCTTCGCGGATGTCACGATGCAGATGCGCATCGGCCGCGAGGAGATTTTCGGGCCGGTGCTCGGCGTTTTCAAATGGTCGGATGAAACGACAATGCTTGAGGAGGTGAACTCGGTCGAATACGGCCTCACCGCCTCAATCTGGACCAACGACATTTCAACGGCGCATCGCACCGCCGCGGCGGTGGAAGCCGGCTTCGTGTGGATCAACGAGGTCGGCAAGCATTTCCTCGGCACGCCCTTCGGCGGCGTGAAGCAGTCCGGCATCGGGCGCGAGGAAGGTTTCGAGGAAATGCTCGCTTTCACCCAAGAGAAGAATATTCACATCAAGCTGCGACCGGCGAAGTGATGTTGGTCATTCCGGCCGAGCGCAGCGAGGGCCGGAATCCATAACCACGAAGCAGGCGATCAGGACGAAATCGAGAGGCTTGTGGTTATGGATCCCGGGCTCGCCGCTTCGCGGCGCCCCGGGATGACCATGTGAGCCGTTACAGCTTGTAGCTCTCGAACGTCGTCGGATGGAACAGCTCGTCCAGTTTGACCAGCCGCGGCGAGACCCCCTGCCTGTGATGCTGCACGAGGAAATACTCGAGCTGCTTGCGGTTCGCCGGAATGCCGTAGGGCCAGAAATCCGCGCCCATGAGGTCGCGCGCAGCCTTCACCTGCTCTTCGATGAACGGCAGTGTGACCTTGCTGGCCGAGGTATCTTCCAGGAGTGCGAGGGATACCGACTTGGCACGCGTGAACGCCTTGAGCACGGCAGCCGGCAGCCACGGATGCTGCACGACCAGAGCGCGGCGCACGCCGATCATGTGCATGATCGGGAAGATGCCGGTCTTTTTGAAATAGTCTTTCGCGGCCGCCATCGGATCGGGGAACAGCCAGCCGATGTTGAGCTTGCCCTGTTCGAAGCAGGAGGGCGTGCGCGGGCCGATGAAGGCGTCGATCTCGCCGGCTTCCAACATGGCGTTGAGCGTCGCACCCTCCGGCGCGGGATCGAGCCGCACGTCGGCGGGCAACGTGATCGCGATCTTCTCGATGCGGCCTGCTTGCTCCAGTCCGCCACGGATCCAATGGACGTCAGAGGGCTGAACGCCGTATTCGTCTTCCAGTAGCGCGCGCACCCAGACGTTCGCGGTCAGCTGATATTCGGAGACGCCAATCTTGCGGCCCCTGAGATCGGCCGGCTTCTTCACGCGGTCGGTGCGCACATAGATCGAGGTATGGCGAAACATGCGCGACACGAATGCCGGCACGCCCACATAAGCGAAATCGCCCTGCGCGGTTTTCACCGTGGAGCTCGACAGCGACAGCTCGCAGATATCGAACTCGGCGTGGCGGAAGGCGCGGAAGAAGATCTCTTCCGGCTCGAGCGCCAGGAACACCGGATCGACGCCGTCGATCTGCACCGAGCCATCCATGAGCGGGCGGACGCGGTCATAGTCACGCACAGCGATGGAGAGATTCAATTTCGGCATGCTGATTTTCCGGTCGGATCGCAGCAGCAAACCAGCGGCCGGATAACCGCACCTGCCGCAGAGCGGCGCACTCTACGTCGTCAGGCGTGGCAATCAAGCGCCTTGCCGGATTGATGCCTTAGCGGATCGGGCCGAATGATTTCACCCGCATGTCGTCGAGTCCGATCGCATCGATCAGGACACCGACGGCGCGATCCGGCGCATCGCGCGACGCGAGCCCGAAGGCAAAGCTGGTATCGCCGGGTCCCCTCCCGTCAGACGCGCAGATTGGCCGCTCGAACGTGAACGTCACGAGGTCTCCGGTCTGTACCGCACTGGAAAATCCGACCTGATTGGAGGGTACGCCCTGCTTGATCTCATAGACATCGCGCAGGGAGTTGGGGGCGTAGGGCAACTTCTCGATCGGTCCGAATTTGACCGACAGATTGGTAACACAAGAGAGATCCACGAACGTCGTCGCCTCGCTCAGATCGACGCGATACTGATAGGCAAACCGCCCTTCGGCGCGGCTGCCGGGCGCGGCGCGGATAACGCGGGACTGCAGGACCGCCTTGCCGTTGATGCCCGGCAGCGGAATGTCGGTCACTTCCTCCGAGCCTGCTTGACCAAACAGGGCCTCAATATTGGCGCTGCTCAACTGGGCCGGAAAGAGGGGGACCGCTTGTGCAACCGCCGGCGCCGACATCGCCGCGAGAGCGGCGACAGCCGTGATGCAAAGTCCAAGCCTCTGCGCGCTGCCCATGGAATGCCCCCTCAGGTTCACGGCCCATCGAACCGCAAGCCTAAGATTGTACCTATCTCAAACGCGAGGCAAGATTGATGCGAGGAGCGAGCGTTTCGACGGACGCGCCAACTGCTAGTCGGCACCGCGCCGCGGCTTTTGCTCATCCGGCGTCACATCGATCACGCGCGCGCGTCCGACGACCTTCGCCTCCGCCTTGCAATTGGTCATGCAGGGTGCGGCCCAGAAGGACTTCTCGGTCGTCTCGCGGTCGTCGTCGTAGAAACCGCCGGCGTTGGGCATCTTCACGCCGGCGAAGGTCTCTTTCGAGAGCACGAATTTCTCATCCACGATATCGTTGAGAAACAGCATGTAGGCGACGACCGCATAAAGCTCGTCGTTGCTGAGCGACTGCGCGTCGCCGAACGGCATCGCGCGGCGCACGTAGTCGATCACCGTCGAGAGGTGCGCGAAGTACGAGCCGACCGTCTTCACCGGATCGTCGGACTTGAGCGAACCCTGCCCACCCGCGACCATCGGCCAGCGCCCGGCGCTTTCGCCGAACTCGCCATGGCAGGCGGCGCATCTGGTCATGTAGACCTCTTCGCCCTGCTTCACCGAGCCCTTGCCGGGCGGCAGTCCCTGCCCGTCCGCGCGCACGTCGATGTCCCAGCCGGCGATCTCGGCCGGCGTCGCGGCGCGGCCGATGTCGAGCTTGCGG
>JBAVXH010000100.1:0-5987 GCA_049698215.1 Xanthobacteraceae bacterium
GCGCGGCCCGACGCCGTAAGGAGAACGCCGCAGCAGAGCGCCGAAAGGCGCGACGGCCGGCGTATCCGGCCGTCATCTCCGGCGATCCGGAGATGGGTCCGACCGCGAGGCGGACCACGGGTGCGGCGTATCCGCACCAGCGCCTGTCGGCGCTCTGCTCCCCTCACTTTTTTCGGGGAGGAGCAGAAAGAGACAAGGGGCACCCGCCCCCCTCCTCAACGGGCCGGCGGAGCTTTGCTGTTTGACAATTGAAGAGGGATGTAGCCCGGATGAAGCGCAGCGAAATCCGGGACCGCACGAGGCCCCGCATTGCGCTTCGCTCCATGCGGGCTACGGATCGGGACAGCGCCCCGTGGCGCCTCTTTTGAGCCCGCCGCCCCATGCTATACCGGCGCGACCGGTCCCGTAGCTCAGCCGGATAGAGCAGCGGTTTCCTAAACCGAAGGTCGCAGGTTCGACTCCTGCCGGGACCGCCATCAAGCAAGGCATGCAAATACACTTAGAGAGCTAGAACCGGGCGCTGTCATGCATCAGCTAAGCGAATTCTCGAATCTCGACGAATTTCTATTTGAGACACCGATCTATGGCCGCCTGAAGCGTCCGAAGGCTGAACAGCTTTCAGGGATGAACTTGCAGATGGTTCAAGGTTGGTGTCCATTCTGTAAGAAGCCAAGCACGTTTCGCTGCCTGGGCGATCTTGTTCTCGTCGAGCAATGGGCGCAGGCGCCAAAGGGAAGTTTTCATACCATCGTCCTTCGGTGCGTATGGAACGACAAACATCATCCTCGCTTCGACATTCTTTTCACATCCGATGAGGTCCAGAAGATTGGGCAATACCCTTCCTTTGCAACCATGGCCCAAGGAAGGGACAAGGAAGTTCGCAAGCTGCTGAACGATGAGGATGCCACCGAGTTTTTCAAGGCAGTTGGGCTCGCGTCCCACGATACGGGGATCGGAGCGTTTGTATACATCCGCAGAATTTTTGAGCGGGTGATACGCAAGTGCTTCGACGAGCACAAACAGGCCGAAGGTTGGACTGAAGAACAGTTCATGGTCCGTATGGATCAGCGAATAGAGCTGATGAAGCATCATCTTCCAGACTTTCTGGTCGAGAATAGTCGACTCTACGGAATTCTGAGCAAGGGCATTCATGAACTGACTGAGGCGGAATGTATTGCGTTCTTTCCGATCATCCGGGAAGCAATCTTGATGATCCTCAGTGAGGAAAAGGAGAAGCGAGACCGTAGGACTCGCAAGACCGCATTGCAGAATGCCATCGCCCAACACAAAATCGGTGCTTAGGAGAGCGCAGGCTAGGCGTTAGGACAAAGCAAAATGGTGGCGACGAACAAAAGCTACGACACCATCATCGTCGGTGCCGGTTTTTCCGGCCTCTACATGCTGCACCGGCTGCGCGAGCTTGGCATGTCGGCGCGCGTCTACGAGCGCGGCTCGGGCGTCGGCGGCACCTGGTACTGGAACCGCTATCCGGGCGCGCGCTGCGATGTCGAGAGCGTGCAGTATTCCTATTCGTTCTCCGATGCGCTGCAGCAGGAGTGGCAGTGGACCGAGCGCTACGCCGGCCAGCCTGAGATCCTGCGCTACGCCAACCACGTGACCGACCGCTTCGACCTGCGCCGCGATATCGACCTGAACACGAATGTGGTCTCGGCGGTGTTCGACGAGACAGACAATCGCTGGACGGTGACGCTCGAGGGCGGCGGCCGAGTCTCCGCGCAGCATCTCGTCATGGCGGTCGGATGCCTGTCGAACGCGCGCGTGCCGGATTTTCCCGGGCTCGCGTCGTTTGCCGGCCAGGTGTTTCACACCGGCGCATGGCCGCACCAGGGCGTCGATTTCACCGGCTTGCGCGTCGGCGTCGTCGGCACCGGCTCGTCGGCGATCCAGTCGATCCCGGTGATCGCCGCCGAGGCGAAGCACGTCACCGTGTTCCAGCGCACGCCGAACTACTCGATCCCGGCGCGCAACTATCCGCTCAGCGAAGACGAGAAGCGCGCGTGGGCCGAGAACTACCGCGAATTCCGCCGCCGCGCGCGCGAGGAGATGCGCAACGGCATCGTGAGCGAAATTCCGCAGAAGGGCGCGCTCGAGGACAGCGAAAACGAGCGCGAGAGCACGTACGAATTCCGCTGGGCGCGCGGCGGGCTCACCTTCATGACCGCCTACAATAATCTCGCGCTCGACAAGGCCGCGAACGACACCGCGGCCGACTTCGTGCGCCGCAAGATCGGCGAGACCGTGAAGGATCCGGCGGTCGCGGAACTGCTGCAGCCGGTGAGCTATCCGATCGGCACCAAGCGCATCTGCATCGACACGGATTATTTCGAGACGTTCAACCGCGACAACGTCACGCTGGTCGACATCCGCAACGCGCCGATCAGCGAGATCACGCCGCACGGGATCGTGACCGCGGCGACGAAATACGCGTGCGACGCGATCGTGTTTGCCACCGGCTTCGATGCGATGACCGGCTCGTTCGCCAGGATCGACATCCGCGGGCGCGACGGGCTGACGCTGAAGCAGAAATGGGAGGAGGGGCCGAAGACCTATCTGGGCCTGATGGTCGCGGGCTTCCCGAACATGTTTTTGGTGACAGGGCCGGGCAGCCCTTCGGTGCTCTCGAACATGATCGTGTCGATCGAGCAGCACGTCGACTGGATCGCCGACTGCCTCGCCTATCAGCGTGACCGCGCCATCGCGGGCATCGAGGCGCGGCAGGACGCGGAGGACAACTGGGTCGCGCACGTCAACGAGGTCGCGCACAACACGCTCTATCCACAGGCGAACTCCTGGTACATGGGCGCGAACATTCCCGGCAAGCCGCGCGTGTTCCTGCCGTATATTGGCGGCATTCCGGCCTATCGGGCGATCTGCAACGATGTGGCGGCGAACGGCTATCGCGGCTTCGCGCTGACGCCGCAGCAGCGTGTGGCCGCTGCCGAGTAGTCAGGCGATCATCCCGTCCGCAATGCGCAGCGCGCGGTGCGCGATACGCGCCGCAAACTCGTCGTCGTGGGTGATGAACATGATGCCGTAGCCGCTCGCGGCGAGGCGCGCGATCGCCTCCGCGAGCGCTACGCGCGTCGCGCGGTCCTGACCGAGCGTTGGTTCATCGAGCATCGCCCACGGCATCACGCCTGAGAAAGGCCAGAGCCAGCTCAGCCGCTTGCGCGCGACAAGCGGCAATTCGTAAAGATGCTGGTCCATCGAACGAACGCCAAGACACGCCGCCTGCGCGGCCAGCGTCTGGTCGGACGGCACCTTGATCCCGTGGCGCGCAAGTACGCCGCGCCGGCGCGCGATGTCCTCGGCGAGCGTCGCGCCGCACCACTGATGGTCCGGGTTCTGGGTCGCGAACGCGAAGGCGCGGTTGCCGGTTCGCCATGGCGCGTACGGCTTGCCGGCCAGTTCGATGGAGCCTGCGTCGGGTGCGAGCACGCCCGCGAGCAGTCTGCAGAATGTCGTCTTGCCGGCGCCATTCGCTCCGCTCAGGCGATAGGCGCGGCCCGGCTCGAGCGTCACGGTCGCCTCGCGGAAAATGTCGCGTCCGCCCGGATAGCGGAACGAGAGGCCTTTCACCCTGATCGGCATCGGATCGCACGCCGCGGGACGCGCGGCGGCCGTGAGATCGCACGCAAATTCCGCGCTGGCGCCGGTCAATTCGTGCACCACCATGCCCGAAGCATCGAGCCGGTTGTCGCACAGGAGGGCGCCGAAACCCTGCGACGCGCCTCGCGCCAGAAAGGTCATCGCACGATCCCGATTGTCGGGATCGAGCTGCTCCAGCGCCGTGTCGATCCCGATCGTCGCGTAGTCGGAGCGCGAAAAGCAATGCAGCGCGAGCAGCACTTGCTCGCCGCCGGACAGCGTCGGCGGCTTGCGCTCCGTATAGGCGGCGAAATCCAAGGCGTTGAACGCCTCACGCGCAGTAGCCGGGGACCGATAAATCTCGATCTCGTCCGCGACCGTGCTGGAAAGACCCGAAAGCGCGGCCTCCGCATGGGGACCGACGAAGAACGCCAGGCCCTTCTCGCGCAGCTGCGCCATCAGGGATGCGCTGCGGCCGGAGAAGTTTGCGCCCGCGATCAGCTCCATTCAACGCAATCCCATCGCGGCCGCCACAAGCGCCAGCGCGATCCAGCCGAAATCGATCATGGTCAATCGTGCGGTTGCGCACGCAGCGAGCGAGCCTTCGAGCCGCGCGAGCGTGTCCTCGATCGGCCATTTGTCGCGCGTGCGGCCGAGCACGATGGTGATCACCGTCAGCCACACGGTTTGCACCAGGATCCAGCCGTGGCGCAGGTTGCGCCACGAGCGCTCCCGCGTGATGAGTCCCGCGCCGATCAATGCGGTGCGCGCCCGGTCTACGGCCTGCAGGATCGTGTCCATCAGCGACAGCGTGAGCACCAGCAGCTTTTTCGCCACAGGAGGAAGCGCGAGCGCGCCGATAAAGCGCAGCGGCGTCCATTCGGCGAAGTGCAGGAACGTGACCTGTACGGTGAATGCGATGATGAACAGCCGCAGGCAGATGATCGCCACATGCAGCAAAGCGGCGCCGCGCGAGCCTTCGGCGTTCGCCGCAATCTCGTGCGGCGCGCGGCCGACGATGCCGACCCAGACCACCATCATGAACAGCGCGAGCGGCAACACGATGCCGCCGGACCACCCCAGCGCGCTCCACACCGGCCGGCGGCTTGCGAGCGCGAAGAACGTTACCGCACCCAGGATCAAGAGAAGCCCAGCGAGATCGCGCGCCAGAAGCCCGCTGACGATGATCAGGAGGGCGAAAGCAACCGCGCCGTTCGGTGTCATGCCGCCGAGGTTTTTGCCGGCGCCAGCATGGCGATGAACTCGCGCGGCGTCGCGCGGTAGAGCAGGGTGGCAAGCAGCACCTGCAGGGTCTTGTCGATCGGATCGGTCGCTAACCCGGCGAACAGCGCCGACTCCAGCAGTTGCTGCCCGGTCTTGAGGAAGAACGCGACCACAAACGCGCTGCCGCTGCCGGTGACGCCGCCGAACAGGTAGACCACGACCGGCGCCGAGACGATGGCGGAGACGATACCGGTGACAAGGCCGCAGACGATGACTGCGCCGAGGAACCGTGGGACCGGAAGCGGGCGCGCCCGGAATGTTTCGGTCGCGAGTCCGGTGAGCAACGCGGAGACGATGGCGATCGACAGAACCGTCAGGCTGAACCAGGGCAGGAACGGATTGAGCATGAGGCCGGTGAGGATCGCCGCGATGAACCCGGCGATGAACGCGCAAGCGATGGCGGCGAGCCGATCGGGGAAGATCAGCAGTGCGCACAGAATCGTCCCGATCGAGTCGAGATAGATCGGCAGCTTGATCAGATAAACGATGTTGCCGATCGCGAAATTAAGCGCCGCGCAGAGCGCGATGGCGACCAGACGCGGCGTCGTGAGCATGCCCGTTCCTTAAGATCCGGCGCGGGATTAGACCAATAAGTGACGGGCGGAACAAGCAAAATTGGTCTGCTTGACACCGCGGAATGCGCGGGAAACAAGGCCCGCGACCGTGCCGGAAGCCGCCATGTTCCGATTCGCGACCATCGTTCGCGTGCTCGCCGCGCTGGCGTTTCTCGCCTGCGCGAGCCTCGCGCATGCGCAACAGGCGCCGCTCGTCGGCATCGACCCGATCCGCGCCACGCTCGACCAGGTCGAGACCCAATCGCGCCGCAGCACGCTGGGCGTGAACGCGCTCACCGAGCTTGCACAGCGTATCTCACCGCTGCGCGACGACCTGCGCGACAAGCTCGCCGATCTTGAGCCGCACCTTGCCGACGTCGACGCGCGGCTGAAGGGGCTCGGAGCGCCGCCTGCGCCGCCCGCAACCGAAGACCCGGCAATTGCGGCCGAGCGGGCCCGGTTGACGCAACAGCGCAACGAGCTCGATTCCGCGGTCAAGCAAGTGCAACTGCTGCAGGCGCGCGCCACGCAGCTCACCGC
>JBAVXH010000101.1:0-23900 GCA_049698215.1 Xanthobacteraceae bacterium
GCGGTTCATGGCTGATGTGAACGGTGACGGAAAAGCGGATTACTGCCGGTTCGTCGGAAACGCGCCTAACATATTTCTCTCATGTGCGCTTTCGACCGGGACGGGCTTTGGTCAGTACGATGTCAACGGTCAGCAGGGATTTGATGCGGGCTATGCCAACATGCCGCGATTCATGGCTGATGTGAACGGCGACGGGAAAGCGGATTACTGCCGGTTCGTCGGAAACGCGCCTAACATATTTCTCTCATGTGCGCTTTCGACCGGGACGGGCTTCGGTCAGTACGATGTCAACGGTCGGCAGGGCTTCGATGCCGGTTACGGCAACATGCCGCGGTTTCTATCGTCGGTCACGAACTAGGTCACTCAACTTCGAGCCTGCGCGCCGTTGGGTGTTTGCGCCGTCATGTCTAAAAGCGTGCGTGCCTAGCCCCGCCCGACGAACGGCATCTTGGTCGCCATCACGGTCATGAACAGCACGTTGGCGTCGAGCGGCAGGCTCGCCATGTAGGCGACCGCCGAGCCGACGTGCTCGGCGTCCATGCGCGGCTCAGCCTTCATCGAGCCGTCCGGCTGCGGCACGCCGGACACCATGCGGTCGGTCATCGGCGTTGCGGCGTTGCCAATGTCGACCTGGCTGCACGCGATGTCGAACTCACGGCCGTCGAGCGCGGTTGATTTGGTCAAGCCGGTCACGGCGTGCTTGGTCGATGTATAGGCGGCCGAGCGCGGGCGCGGCGTGTGTGCCGAGATCGAGCCGTTGTTGATGATGCGGCCGCCGCGCGGGTTCTGGTCCTTCATGATCTTGAAGGCTTCCTGCGTGCAGACGAACAGCGCGGTGAGGTTGGTGTCGACGACCTCCTTCCACTTCTCGACCGGCAGCTCATGGAACGGCACCGGCGGCGCGCCCATTCCGGCATTGTTGAACAGCACGTCGAGCCGGCCGTATTTCTCCTTCACGGTCGCGAACAGCTTGCGGATCGCGTCCACGTCCTTCACGTCGGTGGGGGCTGCGATGCCGTTGCCGCCGCCTTCCTTCAGCACGGCCTCGAGCGGCTCCTTGCGCCGGCCGGCGAGTGCGACCGAATAGCCCGCCTTCATCAGGGCAAGCGCCGCCGCGCGTCCGACCCCCGTGCCCGCACCCGTGACGATCGCAACCTTGGCCATTTCGCTCTCCCGATTGTGCTGATTTGCCCGCGAGGGCCGAATTGATCGCTGCAATCTGCCGCCTTCGATCGGGCACCGCAATGGGCTTGAACCGGGAGGTCTCAGTGCGTCACGAATTTGGACGTGACGCGTCCTACGACGCGCCGCGCGCATTTTCGAGCTGTCGCACTACCGCTATGTGGTGAAGAACGCTTTCAAACCCGTCAGCACGAACTGCATTCCCATGGAGGCCACAATAAGCCCCATGAAACGGGTCACTACCGCCTGCGTACCACGGTTGAGATGTGAACTCAGCTTCACGGCAAGGAGCAAAGCCGCGAGCGTCACTGCTGCGCCGATCACGGACGCGACGATAGCCGTCACGGGCAAACTGTCTGGTGTGTGAACGGCCGCCAACGTCACAACGGCGGTGATCGTCCCTGGGCCGGCGGCGAACATGATGAGCGGAGCAAACGAATTCGATGCGCCGTCATGCTCGGGCGTCTGAGCGACGGTTTGACGACCCCGGAGCATATCGAACCCCATGAACGCAATGATCATCCCTCCCACGATACGGAACACGTCCAGCGAGATGTTGAAGATGGCCAGAACCTTCAGCCCGATCAGTGCGGAGGCCGTCAGAATAATCAGGATGCCGAGCGCCACCTTGATGGCTGCCGAGCGCCGTTGCGCCGGCGCAAGTCGTGGCGTCAATGTCAGGAAGATCGAGCCGCACACGACTGGATTGATGACCGCCAAAACGGTCACGACGGCCTGCATCATCTGGCTAGCGTCGAAGTTCGGTTGCAAGAGAGTCGGCATGGGGCCCTAAGCCGGGCTTCCCCGGATGAACGCCGAACTGACGCGATGCTAGCGAACTTCTGGACTGCCCGGAAGCCGGCACGGAGGTGGCTGGCTACTGGCGTTGAAGGCGCTCCATGTGGTGTTCGAAGCATATCCCGACCCGTGACGGGGACCGAGCAGCCGGCGAGCTACAGCAGCCTCGGCTGCCCGCCGACAAAAACGCCTTCGAGCGCAAGCATCTTCTCTTTCGTCTCGGTGCGGCCGGGTGCCGAGAATCCGCCGATCTTGCCGCCCGCCGCGAGCACGCGGTGGCAAGGAATGATCAGCGGCACCGGATTGCGCGCCATCGCGACGCCGACCTCCTGTGCGGCCTGCGGTACGGTCACGCCTGCGCGCTTGGCCAGCTCGCCATAGGTCACGGTCTCGCCGAACTTCACCTTGCGTAGCGCGTCGTAGATCGGGCGGCGGAATGGATCGATGCCCGCCAGATCAAGTTCGATCGGGCTGAAGTCGATCGCCTCGCCCGCGAAGTAACGCACCGCTTGGTCGATCACGGCAGTGACATGCGGGGGCGGCTCCTGCGCCGTGGCCTTGCCCTTGAACTGCGCCTCGGCCGAGGCGCGGTCCGGAAAGGGTAGGCGGAAGCGCTTGATGCCGTTGTCGCCCCAAGCGATGGCGGCGAAGCCGAGTTTGGTTTCGAACACGTGATAGTGGGTCATCGCAAATCTCGCGGCGTTTTCCTTTAGATACGCCGCGCGCGAAATTCCACCACCCGTTTCCAGTTCGTTTCGCCGTCGGCCGAAGCTTCGGCGCGCCAGAGGAACGAGCCGGGCGAAATCTCGTAGAAGCCCCAGCGCAGGGTATGGCCGGCCGCGTTCTTGCCCAGCTGCACGATGTCCTTGCCCTGCGCGCGGCCGATCATCGTGAGGTAGGTCTGGCCGACCGGCTCGGTCCAGGCGATGTGCCAGGCATCGATGCCCGGATCGTGGACGCGCAGCGTCGTGCCGTAGCGGTTGCTCTGTGCAACCGGGTCGCCCTCGCGCTGTCCGCGGGGCGGCACGATCCACACGTCCTGCACAGCGCGCCCTTCGAGCGCCCAGCCGAAATGCCATTCGCCGGGGCGGCGGCGCGTCGTTCCGTCGTCGCGGTACTCGACGACATCGAGGTCCCACGAGCCGACGAACTGGCCGTAGAGCGCCATTTTCTCCGCGCGGTCTGGCGCGGGGCCCGCGGCGTCGAGCGCATCGAGGAAGCCGTTCATGAGGACTCCAGGATCTTCTTCATCGCGACCACCGCGTGTTCGGTCATCTGGGTCACGTATCCGGCGAAGTCGTTCGGCAGAAGATCGATGATCCAGACCAGACGGCTGCCGCTCGGTTCCGGAAACACCTGAACCGAAGCGCTGTAGTGTTTGAAGCGCTGATCCATGATCGCGTAGACGAGGCGGCGTTGCTGATCGTCGCTGCTCACCAGCGTCTCACGGGCAACGGTACCGTTTGCGAAGGTGACGACGCGCACATTGTCACCTTCGAGCTTGCTGTCGGTGAGAAAACCCGGCGCGACGCGTTGGTGCACGGCGCCAAAGTCGCGCAGCGCATCCCAGACACGGTCCGGCGGCGCGGCGAGCGCGATCTCGTTGCGGATGGAGGCCATTTTAGGCCTCCGCGCCGCAATAGGCTTCGAGCCGGTAGCCGTCCGGATCGACCACGAACGCCGCGTAGTAGTTGGGCGCATAGTCGGGACGCACACCCGGCTTGCCGTTGTCGCGCCCGCCGGCACCCAGCGCCGCTGCATGAAACGCCGCGACGCTTTTGTTGTTCGGTGCGTCGAAGCAGAAATGCAGGCCGGATTTCTCGTCGGCCCGCACCGGGGCGTCGGTCGATGAAATCCACAGCACCACGGCCTCTTTGCCGTAGCCGAGCGAGCTGTCGCCTGCGCTCAGACAGGTGTAGCCGAGCGGTTTTAGTGCCGCGTCGTAGAAGCGCTTGGTGCGTGCGATCTCACGCACGCCGATCGATACGTGATTGAGCATGGACGTCTCCTTCAGTTTTGCAGGAGACAGGTAGGTGAGGGCAGGCCGCAAAACTTGGAGAAAATTGCTTTACGAATTGGGCATGATCTGATCCGAAAACCGGTTCCCACTTTTCGGGATCACGCGCTACGCCGCCAGCCGATACTCCCGCGGCGAGGCGCCGAATTCAGCCCGGAAACTTCGGGTGAAATTCGACAGATCGTCGAATCCTACGTCGAGGGCGACATTCGTCACCGGCGTGCTGGTTGCCGCAAGCCGCCCGGCGGCATCGCGCAGGCGGGCGCGCAAAAGCCACTGATGCGGGGTGACGCCGGTCACGGCGCGGAAGGTGCGCAGGAAGTGATACGGGCTCATACACGCCATGCTGGCGAGGCCGGTGAGCCTGTGCGGCGCCGCGCTGTGCGCCGCCATGTAGCGCAGCACTTCGGTGATGCGGCCATGGTGCTGGACCGGAGACGGTCCGCGCCGCGTGCGTCCCGCGAGGCCGATGGCGGCCCCGGCCAGTTCGATCGCCACTTCCTCAAGGACTTCGGGTTGGTCCAGGCCCTGCCGCGCCCGTGCGGTGAGGCCGGAGAGATCGCGCAGCGGCGGCAGGCGGTTGTGCGCAAACGCGGGTTTTGCCCCGGCATCATGGGCGATCCGCTCGAATAGATCCGGCGCGAACCGGAACGAGAGGCAGCGATCTCCCTCGCCGTGCTGGTGTGAGCACGCAAAGCAATGCCCGGCATTCACCAGCAGATACGAGCCCTCGGACAGCAGCGAGGTTCCATGCTGGTCGCGCACCACGAAACTGCCGGACAGCACCAGTGCGAGGCTGCTGGTTCCCGTCAGTTCCTCTGCTTCATGATCGTGCGGCCCACAGGTGCAGACGATGTCCTGTATTCCCCAGCCCTCGCCCGAAGCAACGACCCGATCCAGGATGTTGCCGCGCGCGCCGTTCGCCGCCTTGCGCGCGAGCGCGGCGGCGAGCGGGTCGGTGTGAATCGGCGCCCTTCGCATGAAGCCTAATATAGTCCGGGCGCCGGCCTGTCTCCACCCTCAAGCTCGCTCGACGCGCGCCGCATAGCAGCCGGGAGCCGCGTAGTGGAGGTGCAGATAGGCGGTCCGCGGGTCGGCGAAGAGGCGCCCGATGGCGGCTTCGAGTTCGGTTCCCTCGACCAGCTCACGTTCGATCATCATGCCGCGTTCGTCGAACGAGCGTGCCGCGAGCGTGCGTTTGCGCAATTGCTCCGGAATCGTGTCCACGGCGTCATAGGTCGTTTCACCCTTCCGGACATAAATCGCAAAGCGCATCCGGTAGGGGCTGTCCACCGCATGATGCTCGTAGTTCGTCAGGATCACTTCCTCGCCGGGCGTGGCGTCGGTCAGGCTGATGCGGCAGGGGACCGCGCCGGGCGCGTTTCGGCGCACCGCGCCTTGCGTGGCGAGTTCGGCGTCGTCGAGCGAGAACAGATGGTCGAAGTTTTCGGCAGGCAGGCCGGTGATGCGGAAGCTCATGATTTTCTCCAATCTTCTGCCTCCGATATGGCTGGTCCGCCGCCCCAAACCCACCCGATTTCAGGATTGATCCGGCCTTGCTAGGGTTCCGCGAAATGGGAGGATACTTGATGCACCGCGTCGTTGCTATCGGATGGCTTTTGATCGCATCCGCCTTACCGGCAGCGGCCGAATACCCCGACAAGCCGGTTCGCCTCATCGTCCCGCAGGCGCCGGGCAGCGCGACCGATACGGTGGCGCGCATTCTGGGCGCGGAGCTGGCCAAAGAGCTGGGCCAGCAAATCATTGTCGACAACCGGCCGGGCGGCGCGCTGACGATCGGGCTGGATGTCACGGCGAAATCCGATCCCGATGGCTACACCATCTGCATGGGGCCGATCGGCGCGCTCGCCATCACGCGCCACATGGTGGCGAAGCTGCCCTATGACATCGAACGCGACTTCCAGCCGATCGCTCTCGTGGCCCGCGGGCACATGATGCTGGCGGCTGCGCCCGACGCGCCGTTCAAGACGATCCCGGAGTTGATCGCGTACGCCAAGAACAATCCCGGCAAGCTGTCGAACGCGTCCTCGAGCAACGGCTCGCCCGGTCATGTCGGTGGCGAGCTGTTCAAATTCATGACCGGCACGGATATTGTGCACATTCCATATCGGGGCGGCGCACCGGCGATCAACGACCTCATCGCAGGACGCGTGCAGCTGATGTTCGAGAGCCTGAATTCGATTGCGCCGCACGCGCGCTCCGGCAGCGTGCGCGCGCTTGGTGTCACCGGCGAGCGCCGCTCCCCCGGATTTCCCGACATGCCGACGGTCGCGGAAGCAGGCGTGCCCGGCTATGCGGCGCCGACCTGGAGCGGCGTGATCGGGCCGGCAGGCATTCCGCGCCCGATCGTCGACAAGCTCAACGCGGCGATCAACCGCGCGATTCAGTCGCCAATTTTCAAGGAGCGCTTCGCGGCGATCGGCGACGAGCCGGCGGGCGGTACGCCGGAGGAATTCGCCGAGACGATCGCGAAGGATTCGGCGAAATGGAAAGAGGTGGTGCAGCGCTCCGGCGCGCGATTGGACTAGCGCCGTTTCTCAAAGCCCGCTGAACCAGTTGTAGCCCTTATCTTCCCAGTAGCCGCCGGTGTAGTTGTTGAGCACGGCCATCCCGATCACGTGCTTGGGATTCTTGAAGCCGAGCTTGGTCGGAATCCGGATGCGCATCGGGAAGCCGAACTTGGTCGGTAGGATCTCGCCGTCGAACTTGAAAGTCATCTGTGTTTGCGGATGCAGCGCGGTCGGCATGTCGATCGAGACCGAATAGCCTTCCGCGCAGGCGAAATGCACGTATTTCGCGGTCATGTCGGCGCCGACGCGGCGCAGGAAATCGCGCAACGGAACGCCGGTCCATTTGCCGATCGCGCTCCAGCCTTCGACGCAGATCAGCCGCGTGATCTGGGTTTCCTGCGGCAGCGCGTAGAGCTGATCGAGCGTCCAGCGCTGCTTGTTCTCGATCAGGCCATCGAGCGCGAGCCGGTAGGTTTCCTCGTCCACATCCGGTGCTTCCGCTTCGGCGTAGTAGCCATTGAAGGGGAACGGCCGCCTGATCGCGCTCTCCGGGTATGTTTGCGCCAGCCGGTTCGGGTTGAACAGGCGCGCCTGAACCCAATCGTTGAATTCGGAGATGACGCGCAGCGCGCGCTCCGAGCTCGGGCCGTCGATAATGTCGCAGCCGGTGAGCAGCGTAAGCGCGCCAAGGCTTGCGCCGCCGCGTAGGAACAGCCGGCGCGATGGATCGGGCAAGAGCTTCGCGGCGTCCTTGAAGAGCAGCCCGGCATCGACTTGCGGATTGACTTTGCGTTTCATCAGCGGCCCCTAATCATCGCCCGCAGCGATTTCGGCACGAGCAGCGCCATGACGACGTGCAGCACGAGAAAGAGCACGATCGCCGCCATGGCGAAGAAGTGCACGATGCGCGCGCCCTCATAGCCGCCGAACAAGAGTGTCAGCTCCCAGAGCTGCACCGGCTTCCACATCGCGAGACCTGACAGCACGATCACGACGCCGGTGAGCAGAATTCCCGCATAGAGGAGTTTTTGCACGGCATTGTAGCGCGTCAGGTCATCGTGGCTGAGCCGGCCGGTGGCTGCGGCGGCGAGGTCGCGCGCGACCTCGCGCGGGCGGATCGGCAGCAATTTCCGGCGGAAACGGCCCGTTGCGAATCCGAGCGTCACATAGACGAGGCCGTTCGCGACGAGCAACCACATGCCGGCGAAGTGCCAAAGGAGCCCGCCGGCGAGCCAGCCACCGAGCGCGATGCTCCTTGGGAACGCGAACGGAAATAGCGGAGAGGCATTGTAGATCTGCCATCCCGATCCGATCATGATCAGGATCGCCAGCGCATTGATCCAGTGGGTGATGCGTACATAGAGCGGGTGAACCAGTTCCGTTCCCGCGCTGGATTCGTCGATGGTCGCCGCATCGGCCATGCTCGCGGTGAAGCATATTTTGGCGAGAACCGCCACGGCGGCGACGGCCCGTTCACGCGCTTGGGAATGGACAGGACGCCCCCGGTGTTGATGATAGACAGTCCAAAAAGGGGGAGGATCGCATGAGCCGGCTCGCTTTCGGCATTGCAGCACTAGCATTCGTTGTATTCGTGCCACCCGCGACCGCGCAGGATCAGCCGGTGCGCGTGCGCGGCACCGTCGAGCGCGCGGACGGAGACTTCTATATCATCAAGGCGCGCAACGGCGGTGAGGTGAAGGTCAAGCTTGCCGACAACGCGATGGTGGTCGCGCTGGTCAAGGCGTCGCTCGCCGACGTCAAGCAGGGCTCCTATATCGGCGTGTCCGGTATGCCGCAGGCGGACGGCTCTCAGAAATGCCTCGAAATCCATGTCTTCCCTGAGGAGATGCGCGGCACAGGCGACGGACATCGCCCGTGGGACCTGCAGCCCTCCAGCACCATGACCAACGGAGCGGTCGAACAAACGACCGCTTCGGCTGACGGGCAAGTGCTGACGCTCAAATACAAGGACGGCGAGAAGAAGATCATCGTGGCGGCCGACTGTCCGATCGTCAGTTATCTGCCGGGGGACAAGAGCGAGCTGAAGCCTGGTGCGGCGATCTTCATCGGGGCCGCGCAAAAGCAGCCGGACGGAACGCTGCTGACGCCGCGGGTCAATGTCGGCCGGGGTGTTGCGCCGCCGATGTGACGAAGGGGCGCGTCGTCAGCGGTCATGCGGCTCACTGACGAGGAGCAGGCGATCCTTGCCGGCAAGCAGGGCGCGGTGCGCCGAGAGGCCTTGCAGCATCAGATCAAAGTCGGCGAATTCTTCGGCGCGGCCGACTTCGTGCCGGTGACGCAGGCCCACATCATGGCCGACACCGAAAGCCTCGGTGAGGCCGGTGTATGCTGGCTCGAAATGCTGGCGGGGAGCCCGGACGAACGCAATGTCCGCGTCCCCACCATCACGGACCCGCGCGGCACGGACTTCTCGAAAGCCAGCATGCTCGGGCAGACCGCCGCGATGCTCGATCTGGAGCGGCGTGCGATCGCGGCCTTCGTGAAGCTCGGCGTCACCATGACCGACACCTGCATCAACTATCAGACCATCCAGGCGCCGATGCGCAACGAGCACGTCGCGTTCGGCGATACCGGCGTGGTGATCTATTCGAATTCAGTATGCGGCGCGCTCTCCAATTTCGAGGGCGGCCCATCGGCACTCGCGGCCGGGCTCACGGGCCGTACGCCGCGCTATGGCTTCCACCTTTCCGCGCAACGGCGCGCCACGCTGCATGTGCGGGTCGATTTTACGCCGGCCTCGCTCAACGAATGGGGTGCGCTGGGCGGCGTGATCGGGCGGATCGCCGGCAACTACTGGGCGGTGCCGGTGATCGAAGGCATCGAACGGCCGCCGCGCTCGGATGAGCTCAAGCATTTCGGCGCCGCGATGGCGAGTTTCGGCTCGACCGCGCTCTACCATGTCGTTGGGGTGACACCGGAGGCTTCTCGACTCTCGGACATTGCGTCGAGCGATCTGCCGCGCCACCATGTAACGCGCGACGACGTGATGGGTCTGCAAAAATCCTATCACACGGATATTGCGGTCGATGTCGTGGTATTTTCCGCGCCGCAGCTGAGCCTGTTCGAGCTGCGCGAACTCGCGAACCTGTGCGACGGAAAGCGGTTCAAGGTGCCGCTGCTCGCGGTCACCAGCCCGCAGGTCAAGCCCGATGCGGATCGCGCCGGCTACACGGCACGCATTGAGCAAGGCGGCGGCCACGTGCTCTCCGGCATGTGCTTCTATCAGTCCTACGCGCGCGAGATCGCCGAGGCGAACGGCTGGAAGCGGCTCGCGACCAACAGCGCAAAGCTCGTGAATATTCTGGGCGGCTACGGCTATCGGCCGATGCTGGCGTCCATGGAGGCTTGCGTCGATGCCGCGGTGAGCGGCGAGCTGAGGCAGACATGACGGTGTTTCGCGCCCGCCAAGCCATGGGCCGTGTTGTGCAGGGAGTGGCCTTGGTCGCGCAGGACGGCTTTTCGGCGCGCTACGATCTCGACCGTATCGCAGGGGTGTTTTCCCGGCCGGCGCACAAGCTCGCCGGCCAGTCGTACGTCGGAAAGGTCCTGGTGCTGGATACCGCCAAGGGCGGCGTCGCGACCGCCTGGATGCTGCATGAGATGGCCTCGCGTGGAGTCGTGCCGCTGGCGCTGGTCCTCAATTCGGTAAACCCGATCCTGGCGCAGGGCGCTGCCTTCGGCGATGTGCCGATGCTTGCAGGTTTCGACCTCGATATCACCGGCGCGATTCCGAACGGCGCGCCGGTTGCGCTGGACCCAACGGCGCATACGCTCACAGTCTTGGAGTAGCGGATCGGGCCGATCGCCGGCGCGGTCAGCTCGCCGCCGCCTGCAGCGGCGCACCGGGCCCGTGTCCCAGCCGCTCGGCGATGACGTGGGCCGGCGCAGGCTTGCCGAAGCGATAGCCCTGCATGGAATGCACGCCGGCAGCGCGCAGGAACAGCTGCTGTTCCGCAGTCTCGACGCCTTCCGCCGTCACCTTCATGCCGAGACCGCGCCCCAGGCTGACGATCGCGTGCACGATCGAGGCGGCGTCCGCCGCGCTCTCGATCGAGCGCACGAACGAGCGATCGATCTTGATGCGGTCGAACGGGAAGCGTCGCAGATAGAGCAGGCTCGAATAGCCGGTCCCGAAATCGTCGAGCGCAAAGCGCACGCCCAGCGCCTTCAGGCGGTGCATCGCCTTCTCGGCATCGTCGACATTGCCGAGCAGCGTCGACTCGGTGAGCTCCAACTCGAGGCGCCGCGGATCGAGTTCGGTCTCCGCCAGGGTGCGCTCGACCATCTCGACGAAATCCTGACGGCGGAACTGCAGCGGCGAGACGTTGACCGAGACGGTGAGGTCGTTCCAAGGGCGGGCTTCGAGGCACGCCTTGCGCAAGACCCACTCGCCGAGCGGGATGATCAGTTCGCTGCGCTCTGCGATCGGGATGAAGTCGACTGGCGGCACGTCGCCCCGCGTCGGGTGACGCCAGCGACAGAGCGCCTCGACCGCGGTCATTTTCTCGCCGCTCGCATTCATGATCGGCTGGTAGGCGACGCTCAGCTTGTCGTCCGTGATCGCGGCACGCAGGTCGGCTTCGAGTTGCTTGCGTTCGCGCAAGTCCGCGTCCATGTCCGCATCGTAAATGCAGGCGCGGCTGCGCCCCTCGTTCTTGGCGCGATAGAGCGCCACGTCGGCGCGGCGCATCACGTCGGCGGCATCGGAATTGTTGCCATCGATCACCGCGATGCCGATGCTTGCGCCGATCAGCAGCGTATGGCCGCTGATCGAGTAGGGCGCCCGCAATACGGAGATAAGCCGGTCGGCAAAGCGCTGCAGCGCATCGAGATCCGCCGCATCGGTGGTGATGACGGCGAACTCGTCGCCGCCGAGGCGCGCCACCAGATCCTCGTGCCGGACTGCGTGCACGAGGCGCTGCGCGACAACGCCGATCAGCGCGTCGCCGATGTGGTGACCGAGCGTGTCGTTGATGTCCTTGAAGTGATCAAGGTCGATGGCGAGCACCGCCGCAACGGTACCGTCCTTGCCGGTGCCGCTGATGACCTCGCTCAGGCGCTCGCCGAAGAAGGTGCGGTTGGGCAGGCCGGATAGCGGGTCGTGTAGCGCCAAATGGCGCAAGCGGCTTTCGCCCTCCGCGATCTTGGCGGCGCTTCGGCGGATGTAGGTGAGCGCCAGCGCGGTCAGCACCGCGAAACCGCCGAATGCGATCGCCATGAAGGGCAGCACAGTGCCGACGATGCTCGCGCCGGGCCGGTTCGGCACCCAGGCAAAACGCGCGATGGCTGCGCCGGTGCTGTCGGCAACAACGTAAACATGCTCGTCGTCTTTCACCGGTTCGCTGCCGAGCGCGCGCAGGCCCGGCAGGTCGAACCGGATACCGATATCGTAAAGCAGCTGACCGTCCAGGTATTTCACCGTCATGATCAGCGGCGGCTGTGCGCCCGAGATCGGTCCCGCAAGTGCCGGCAGTTCCGCGACGACGCCGGCAACGATCGCGGGCCGTTTCATGAAGGTCTGAAGGCGCTGGACGCCGCGCGGGTGGCCGAGATTGGTGATCGGGTCGAGCGAGGGCTCTTGATAGTGCTCGTCCTTGTTCGGCTGCGCGCGCCCGCGCAAGAGATCGATCGCGCGACCCAATTCCGCATTGGCGAATGACGCCGGATCGACGCTCGAGTTGTTCTCGAGCGCGTAGGTAAGGTGATCGCTGCTGTCGGTCACGAACACATGGTCATGGTCGAAAAAAGTGCTGAGCCGCAGGCCGACGAGATGATGCACCCAGTCGCGGTCGAAATTGTAGTGAAGCTGGTAGACCACATCATGTGAGGCCGCGACGTTCTCCAGCTCCCGCAGTACGCGGTGCCCGCGGTCGGCAATCGCGTTTTTCAGCAGCAACCGCTCCTGCTGCAGCTCGACGTCATCGGCGCGGCCCGCGGAGCTCAGCACCGCCGCAACGACGCAGACGATCGCGAGGAGCACGATGACTGCAATTGGAATGACGCCGCTCGTGCGCAGCAACACGGCATCGCCGCGGCGGCGGAACTTTCCAAGCTGCGCTACGGCTGTTCGCCACACAGGCGATTCCCCCGGGGGACTGCGTCCGTTTGGCGCGCACCTTACGGAGAAGTGCTTGTCAAAGGCTTGTCGTGGTATCGGGGGAAGGCGGACGCGCGCCTCCCGAGGCGCAATTCACACGAAGTCCCTAACGAGCAGTAAATTCAGCGCGCGGTTCCATAGGGCGGACGGGGAATCCCCATGTGGGCTGCCCGCAGCGCTGCCGACCAGCGCTCTCTCAGATCGTGAAAATAGGGCTCGCCCGGCTCGATGCGGTACGACAATTCGGCCTCGCAGGTGTCGCGCCGCGCAACGAGAACATCGATCGGCATTCCAACCCCGAGGTTCGACCGCATGGTCGAGTCCATCGAGATCAGGCAGATCTTGAGCGCGTCGTAGAGATCAACGCCGTGCGTAATGGCGCGGTCGAGCACCGGCTTGCCGTACTTGTGCTCGCCGATCTGCAGGTAAGGCGTGTCGACCGTGCATTCGATGAAATTGCCGGCGCCATAGACCATGAACAGGCGCATGCGCTCGCCTTTGATCTGGCCGGCAAAGAGAAACGAGACGTCGAACTGTACGTCGGCGGCCTGCAGCGCCGCGCCTTCAAGCTTGTGCACCTGCCGAATCGCATGGCCAATGCGCTGCGCCCCCTGAAACATCGTCGGCGCGTTGAGCAGGGTCTCGAGCTCTTTGGTCTCGGGGTTCTCGATGCCCTCGGTCAGGGTCGAGACGACCGACTGGCTGACCGAGAGGTTGCCCGACGACGTGAGCGCCATGATGCGCTGGCCAGGGACGCCGAAGACGTGAAGCTTGCGGAAGGTCGAGACATTGTCGAGGCCGGCATTGGTGCGCGTGTCGGCGATCAGGACAAGGCCGTCACGGACCAGAACTCCGCAACAATAGGTCATGGACGACTCAAAGCCCCCGCTGCCGGCGCGCGGAGTTTAGCTACGACGGAGCAGGGCGCAATGCGGTTGGCAAAGGTTGACGCCCCTAGTCGAATCATCGTCTCGACCGTGGCGTATCGCGGCGCGTCAGAGGGGCGGCAGCAACGACCAATGCGCGGATCTGCTCTTCAAGTGAAAGTCCGTTGATGTCCGCCTTGGCTTTCCGGAGATCGATAACGTCGTCATCTGGTTCAATGACAATACCCGGATTAGCTCGCCATCCCGCTAGCTCTGCACCTGCCGTGCGGCTTGGTCGACCAGCACCTTCACGGCCATGCTCTCCGTGCCTCCGCCGCGCCGCGCGCCACGCACCGGGGCGGCGCCCAGGTAATCGAGCCCGACCGCCACCCGCACATGGGCATCGGTGGCGCAGATTCCGTTGGCAGGGTCGAACGCAACCCAGCCGACCGCGGGGACATACGTTTCGGCCCACGCGTGACCGGCATCCTGCTGCACGATGCCGTCAGCGCGGTGGAAATAGCCGCCCACGTAGCGGGCCGGAATATCGAGATAACGCGCGGCCGCGATGAAGACGTGAGTCAGATCCTGGCACACACCTCGCTTCAGCGCGAAGGCTTCCGCCGCGGTCGTGGTGGTGTGGGTCGGGTCAGTATCGTACTTCATCTCGCCGTGAATGCGGCCGAGCAGTGCGTGCAGGACAGCCAGCGTATCGTCGCTGCGGCTCCGCGTCTCGCGGGCGAAATCCGCAATCGCGCCGTCGGTTTCGGTGAGCGAGGTGGCGCGTAGATAAAGACTCGGCGGGAAAAGCTCGATCGCATCGCGCACGATGCCGGCGGTGTCCTGCACGTCGACCTCGCCCTCGACCTGCACGCCGAGCTCGTCGAACGGGCCTTCCGCCGTGAAGGTGTGCGTGATGTTGCCGAACGCGTCTTCATGCACGTCGAGGCGGCAGTCTTCCGTCACATCGATGCGCCAATGGATGACGTACTGGCCATCGTGATTGCGCGGGGTGAGGCGCAGCGTCTGGATCACGCCGTTGGTGGGCGCGTCATAGCGATAGCGGGTCTCGTGCGAAATCTTGATGCGCATGCCCTTATATTACCAAGTCGACTAGGCAGCGAAACCCACCGGTGAGGCAAGGCATTCACGTTGCGGCAGGCCTTCACAAGGCCCGGCAAGACAGATTATAGAGGCGCCGTCCGCCGCGTCGCGGCAGGGCATTTTCCCCAATGTTCCGGGTCAAAATCGTGCCATAGGCGGCGCTGCTGGCCTGCTGCCCCGAGTTGATTGCCGATGCTCGATGCCACCGAATCGATGACCAAGCCGCGATCCGCGCAGCCGAATTCCGAGCCGCGGCGAACGTTCGCGATCATTTCGCATCCGGACGCCGGCAAGACCACGCTGACCGAGAAACTGCTGCAATTCGGCGGCGCGATCCAGATGGCCGGGCAGGTGAGAGCGCGCGGCAATCAGCGGCGCACGCGCTCCGACTGGCTCGAGATCGAGCGTGCGCGCGGCATCTCGGTCACCTCATCGGTCATGACGTTCGAGCACAACGGCGTTGTCTTCAATCTGCTCGATACGCCCGGTCACGCGGACTTCTCCGAGGATACCTACCGCACGCTGAGCGCGGTCGACGCCGCCGTGATGGTGATCGACGCCGCGAAGGGAATCGAGAGCCAGACGCGCAAGCTGTTCGAAGTGTGCCGGCTGCGCGACATCCCGATCATCACCTTCATCAACAAGATCGACCGCGAGGGGCACGATCCGCTCGCGCTGCTTGACGAGATTTCCTCCGGCCTCGCGCTCGACCTCACGCTGCTGACTTGGCCGGTCGGGATGGGCGTCGATTTCCGCGGCTGCCTCGATATCGAGGGCGCAAAGCTGCTGCTGCCAAATGAGGCGTGGACAGATTCGTTCGGGCGTACCGAGCAGCTCGAAGATATTCGGGCGCTGCATCCACACACAGGAATCGAAGAGCGTATCACGCAGCCGGCACTCGAAAGCCTTGAGCTCTGCCTCAGCGACCTGCCGTCATTCGACGCCAGGGCGTTCCTCGAGGGGCATCTCTCGCCGGTGATCTTCGGCAGCGCCTTGAAGGATTTCGGCGTCACCGAGCTGCTGACCTGCCTGACGCGCTGGGCGCCGGACGCGCTGCCGCGCAAGACTATCACGCGCACCGTAGAGCCGGAGGAGAATGCGGTGTCGGGCTTCGTTTTCAAGGTGCAGGCGAACATGGACCCGAACCACCGCGACCGTATCGCGTTCGTGCGTCTGTGTTCGGGCAAGTTCAAGCGCGGCATGAGGCTGTTCAACGTGCGCGAGGAGAGATCAATGAATGTTGCGGCACCGATCTTCTTCTTCGCGCAGCAGCGCGAAACGCTCGACGAGGCGTTTCCCGGCGACATCATCGGCATTCCGAACCACGGCACGCTGCATGTCGGCGATAGCCTGACCGAAGGCGAAGCGCTGCAGTTCACCGGTATCCCGAACTTCGCGCCGGAAATCCTGCGGCGCGTCGTCCTGGAGGATGCAATGCGCGCAAAGCAGCTCAACAAGGCGCTGAACGATCTTGCCGAAGAGGGCGTCATCCAGATCTTCCGCCCCGTCGACGGGTCCTGGCCGATCCTCGGTGCCGTCGGCGCGCTGCAACTCGACGTGCTGATATCGCGGCTTAAGGCGGAATACGGCGTGGCCATTCGGCTGGAACCGGCACCCTACGAAACCGCGCGTTGGATCGTGAGCGAGAAGCCGGACGTGCTGGACAAGTTCCGGGCCCGAAACGCGTCAAGCATTGCGGAAGACAGGCGAGGCGCGCCGGTTTTTCTGGCGCGGAATGCCTGGACCCTGAACCGGGAAACGCAAGACTGGCCGGACATTCGCTTCGTGAATGTGAAAGAGCGAAGTTAGGACGCATCTGGGCCGGCCCGTATCAGGATCGAGCGGCCTCGAATGACAGCGTTGCTTTAGAGCAGGTACTGCTCGGTAATCAGCGTACCCAGGCGGTTGTTGTCCGCGACGAATCCGCCGATGAACTCGTGCAGGCCGGTCTTGAAAATCTCGTCCATACGGCTGTTTTCGAGCCGCGTGCGGATCTGACGGGCATGGCGCTGCGCGAGACCCTGCCGCCCGTAGGCGCGCGCGATGTTGTCCAGATGCTCGACGAGGTGTGCATAGCAGCTCGCCAGCGAACGCGGCATCTGGTCGTTGAGGATCAACAGGTCAGCGATCAGCCAGGGTTTGAGGCTTTCGCGATAGACCCAGTGATAGGCGGTGAGCGCCGAGACCGAGCGCAGGATCGCGGCCCATTGAAAATAGTCGAGCGGCCCGCCGACATGTTCCTGCGGCGGCAGCAGCAGGTGATACTTCACGTCGAGGATTCGCGCGGTGTTGTCGGCGCGCTCCATGAAGACGCCGAGGCGCGAGAACCAGTAGGCATCATTGCGCAGCATGGTGCGGTAGGCGGAGCCGTCGAAGCGCAGTGAGCTCTCCTGCACCCAGCGCAGAAAATTGGCGAATTGCTCACGCGACGCAGGACCCGAGCCGAGCTTCTGCAGCTCGAGCCATGTGCCGTTGATGGCGTCCCACATCTCCATGGTCAGCGCGGTGCGCACCGAGCGTGCGTTAGAGCGCGCGACCTCGAAGCAGGAGCGGATGGACGAGGGATTGTCCGGCGAGAAAGCGAGGAAGTCGGTAACGGTCTGCTCGTTCGCTTCCTTGTGCGCGGAAAAGAAGCCAGCCGTGCAGCCCGCGGTCGACACGGCGGACTCCCACTCGTTGGTGGTCAGGCCTTCCGATGTCGGCACGGCGGTCAGGCGCTGCGTCGCCTCGAGAATGCGCGAGAGGTACTCGGCGCGCTCCACGTAGCGCGCGAGCCAGTACATGTTGTCGGCGGTGCGGGAGAGCATCTAGTTGTCCAGCACCCACGTGTCCTTGGTGCCGCCGCCCTGGCTGGAATTGACCACCAGCGATCCCGCCTTCAGGGCGACGCGCGTGAGGCCACCCGGCACGATGCGGATGCGGTCGCGGCCGGTCAGCACGAATGGCCGAAGGTCCACATGGCGCGGCGCGAGACCCTCCTCGACCAGCGTCGGCACTGTCGAAAGCGCGAGCGTTGGCTGCGCGATGAAGCCGCGCGGATCGCGCTTGAGCTTCTCGCGGAAGGCTTCGACGGTCATCTTGTCCGCCTTCGGGCCGATCAGCATGCCGTAGCCGCCCGAGCCGTGAACCTCCTTGACGACGAGCTCTGTCAGGTTGTCGAGCACATAGGAGAGATGTTCCGGCTCGCGGCACCGCCAGGTCGGAACGTTTTTGAGGATCGGCTCTTCACCCAGATAGAATTTCACGATCTCGGGCATGTAGCTGTAGACGGCCTTGTCGTCGGCGACGCCGGTGCCGACGGCATTCGCGAGCGTCACGTTGCCCGCAATGTAGGCGGACATGAGCCCCGGCACGCCTAACGCGGAGTCGGGCCGGAACGAGAGCGGATCGAGGAAATCGTCGTCGATCCGCCGATAGATCACGTCGACGCGCTTCAGGCCCTCGGTCGTGCGCATGTAGACGACCTCACCTTTGACGATGAGATCGCGTCCTTCGACCAGCTCGATGCCGAGCTTGTCGGCGAGGAACGAGTGCTCGTAGTAGGCCGAGTTGTAGATGCCGGGGGTGAGCAGCACGACGGTGGGTTCCGCCGCAGCGGTCACCGGCGCCACGGATCGCAGTGTGGCAAGCAATTCATCTGGATAGTTCTCGACCGGCGCAACACGGTGACGCGCGAACAGGTCGGGAAAGAGCCGCAGCATGATCTCGCGGTTCTCCAGCATGTAGGAGACGCCGGAGGGCGTGCGCGCATTGTCCTCGAGCACGTAGAACGTGTCCGAATCGACCCGCACGATATCGATGCCCGCGATGAACACATAGATGTCGTGGGGGACGCGCTGGCCGTTCATCTCCGGCCGGAAGACCGGATTCTGGAAGATGAGGTCCTCCGGCACGATCCCGGCGCGCAGCACCTCGCGCTTCGAGTAGATGTCCTTGATGTAAAGATTGATAGCCTTGGTGCGCTGCTCGAGGCCGCGCTTCACGGTCTCCCATTCCTTGGCGGCGAGAATGCGCGGCACCACGCAGAAGGGGATCAGCCGCTCGGTTGATTCCGCCTCACCATAGACCGCGAAGGTGATCCCGATGCGGCGGAACAGAAGCTCCGCCTCGCGCCGGCGCTGCTGCAGGATGTCTCGTGGGACCTGTCCGAGCCAGCCGGCTAATTCCTGGTAGGCGGGCCGGGTCAGCCCGTCCGTACCGTTCATCTCGTCGAATGCGGCCGACATTGGCGCAAAACCCCGCAGGCCGGCGGCAACCCGCCACCTTTCGCCCATGTTAGGTGCAATCTCCGCGCCAGCGAAAGGGGCGGGACTGACGCTCAATCAAGGTCCATGACGGAAAGCCTGCCCAGTTGCTAGGCGGGCGTGGCTTTTCTCTGGGCATCGGCGCCACCGGGAAATCTGCCGTCGCGCGATATCGCGATTGGTTCCCTCAGCACCCGATCAAATTCATTAGCGACTGACAGGAAGTGTGACGCGGCGCGCGTTGCGTTCCCTTGGCCTTGCGGCTCACTCTTGGCGGCTCGGAGTCCCGCGTGCTGCCCGGCGGCGCCTCGCGCCTCACAACACCTCACGGGGAGGTACCATGGCCCACGAATTCTCGCAAAGGCCGATGGCGTTGATTGTCGAGGACGATCCGATCGTGCGTGAACTGGCGGCAACGTTGCTGGAGGAGTCCGACCTGCACGTCGTCGAGTGCGAGGACGCCGAGCAGGCGCTCGCCACCCTCTGCAAGCACGGCGAGGACATCGCGCTGATCTTCTCGGACGTGCGCCTGCCGGGGCTGCTCGACGGGGTCGATCTGGCGCTCCGCGTCAAAGTGCTGTGGCCGCGCATCACCATGCTGGTGACCACGGGCTATCCAGGCGATCGGGTGCGGGCGCTGCCCGACAACGTCGTCTACATGCCGAAGCCCTGGCTTCCCCTCGATGTGCTGAGGCAGGCAGAGCAGGCCTGCGATCGCGCGCGGGAGTGGCGCGCGGTTGCCTAGCTCAGGCGACGATGACGTCCTCGTCTGGCCGGACGGCGAACAGGCGCGCCACGTCTGCTGCGCGCCGCTCGAGCGCGAGGCGCTGATTGATGTAGCCCTTGTCGGTGATCTCATTCGCGTCGATCGACGGAGCATCGTCTAGCAGGATCGCTCGGACGATTCGTTCCGACGATGCCGGATGCTTCACGTTCCACTGCGCGAGTCCTTTGCGGACATGCTTTCGTATCGTCCGGTGCTGCGCGAGGTCGGGCAGGCTCGTGGGCGCGCCACCGCCGATCACGGTCTGACAACCCGATGCATTGAGCCAGCAGAGCAGGCCGATGAATTCCTTGTCCGCGCCGGCGACAATCGCGTCCTGGAGCACCGGCGAGCACGCCGCCAGCGCGCCGACGCGTAGCGCGCCGGCTTGCACCCAAGTCCCAGTCATGAGCTTGAAGTCTTCCGCCAAGCGGCCATCGAACATGATGCCCTTCGCGGGATCGGTCTCGTCGGCGAACCGCACCGCGTCGCCTGGCTTGTAGAAGCCCTCCTCATCGAACGCGTCCGCTGTGAGGTCCGGGCGCTTCCAGTAGCCCGGCGTAACGACGGGCCCGCGCACGCGCACCTCGAGCTTGCCGCCGCCGGGCACAAGCTTCAGCTCTACACCGGGTATCGGCACGCCGATATTGCCGGCGCTTTCGAGGAGATAGTGTGCGGCGGTTGCCAGCGGTGCGGTCTCGGTCGTCCCCCACGATGACGACATCGGCACGCGTTTGCCCGTGATGCGCATCGAGACGGCTTCGAGCCGCTGCCATAGATCCTGCGGCAAGGCTGCGCCCGCGTAGAAGATAAGACGGAGCTTGGCGAAGAACGATTGCGCGAAGGCCTGGTCGCGTTCGAGAGACGGCAACAGCGCCGCATAGCCGGCCGGGACGTTGAAATACATGGTGGGCGAGATTTCGCTGAGGTTGCGCACCGTTTCGCCGACCATGGCGGGCAGCGGGCGGCCGCCGTCGATCACCAGCGTGCCGGCGTGGCGCAACACCATGTTGAAGTTGTGATTGCTGCCAAAGGTGTGGTTCCACGGCAGCCAGTCGACCAGCGTCAGCGGCTGGTCGAACAAGAACGGCCACACCTGGCAGAGTTGCTGCTGGTTCGCTGTCAGCATGCCATGGGTGTTGATGACGCCTTTGGGCAGTCCCGTCGAACCGGACGTGAACAGGATTTTCGCAATCGTGTCCGCGCCGGTCGCGGCTGCGCTTTTCTCGACCGCCGGACCGACTGGCGTGCGCAAGAGATTGTCGAATAACGTCACGCTTTCGAGATTGGAGCCATTGCGGCTCGACACGATTTCAGCGCTACTTCCGATTGCCGCGAGCGCCTTGGCGAATGGGGCCGTGTCCGCGACGTAGATCAGGCCGGGATTGAGCAGCTCGGCGATGAACTTGAGCTTGGCAAAATCCTGGCTTTGCAGCGAATACGCCACCGAGACAGGTGCGGCCGGCACTCCGGCGGTGTAGCAAGCAAGCATCAGAAGTGCGTGCTCGATGGAGTTTGCCGAGAGGATCATGACCGGCCGCTCGGCCGAAAGCCCGCGTTCGATCAGCGCGGCCGCCAGCGCGTCGACGGTTCGGCGCGCTTCCTCATAGGTGAGCTTGCGCCACGCATCGCCCGCGCGCTCCTGCAGGAATGTCCGCGCCGGTTGAGACTCGACGGCCTGCCGGAACAAGCGCGCGAGATTTGGTTCGTATGCGCCCAGCGGCGTGGCGGAGGCGAGGCGGATCGTGCCGTCGGAGTCCGTCTTGCGCGTCACGCGCGCCGGCGCGAACGCAATTGACCGGTGCGGGGCAGCGGCGGTCTGGACGTCATTCATCAGGCGTTCCCCGGGGCAATTTCTTGATGCAGTATAGCGCGCCACTCAAAAAGGAAACGCCATGACCTCGATCGTCACCGCCGCCATCCTCGTCATCGGCGATGAGATCCTGTCCGGACGCACCAAGGACAAGAACATCGGCTATATCGCCGAGTACCTCACCAACATCGGCATCGATTTGAAGGAAGTGCGTGTCGTTCCGGACGAGGAGGATGAGATCGTCAGCGCGCTCAACGCACTGCGCAGCCGTTACACTTATGTTTTCACGACCGGCGGAATTGGCCCCACTCACGACGACATCACGGCGGATTGCGTGGCGAAGGCATTCGGCGTTTCGATCGATATCGACCCCCGCGCACGCAAGCTGATGGAGGAACGCTTCGCGGCGCGCGGCGTCGAGATGAACGAGGCGCGGCTGCGCATGGCGCGCATTCCGGCTGGCGCAGAGCTGGTCGAGAACAAGCAGTCCGGCGCGCCCGGTTTCTGGATCGGCAACGTGATTGTGATGGCGGGGGTGCCCTCGATCATGCAGGCGATGCTCGATGCAGCCACGCCGAAGCTTAAGACCGGCGTGAAGATGCTGTCCGAGACTATCCGGGGAGACGTGCGCGAGGGCGACATCGGTACCGAGCTCGGGGAGATCGCGAAGCAGCACCCCAACGTGACGATCGGCAGCTATCCTTTTTTTGACGAGAAGACCGGCCCGAACACCAATCTGGTGATCCGCTCGCGCGACGCCGGGCATCTTGCCGCGGCCCGCGTGGAGGTTGAAGCGATGCTGACGCGCGTGCGTGCCGCCGTGAAGGTCAACGTCTGACCAGCGCTTCCATTCGCCGTGTTACGCGGCTAATTGCTTCTTTCCGTTGAAGAGGAGGCTTCTGATGGCGACTATCAAGCGCAACGCATCGGCGCACTGGAGCGGCACCGGCAAGGAAGGCAAGGGCACGATCACGACGCAGAGCGGCGTCCTCACGGGCACGCCCTATTCGTTCTCGCGCCGGTTCGGCGACGAGAAGGGCACCAATCCCGAGGAACTGATCGCCGCGGCGCATGCGAGCTGCTTCACGATGGCGCTCGCGTTCCAACTGACCGGCGCCGGCAAGCCGGCCGAAAGCCTCGACACCAGCGCCGCAGTCTCGATCGAGCAGGTGGAAGGCGGGTTCAAGATCTCATCGAGCGCACTGACGCTGAAGGCGAAAGTGCCGGGCCTGTCCAAGGACGAGTTGATGAAACTCGCCGAGACCGCAAAGGCGAACTGCCCGGTCTCGAAGGTGCTGAACGCGACCATCACGCTGGATGCGACGCTGGAGTAGCTCGCTGGTCTACACAGCGTATTTTCCGGGAGCGCGTTTGATCCTATCCTTCTGAGGACGGAGGGCTCGTGCGCGGATTTCTAGCAGCCTGTGCGGTCGCCCTTGCGGCACTCGCGGCAGTCGCAGGTGTCGTGCATTTCGCCCTGCGCCCGGCGTTGTTCAAGGTCGCCATACCCACCGGGAATACGCTGGATCAGCGCGTGTTCGGGCAGGCCGGCGACATGCTGCGTACGGCGCGCGCCCGTGCGGATCGAGGTTGTGACCGTCGAGAATCCGAGGACGGCCCTCGAACAGCTCGGCGCCGGGAAAGCTCAGCTCGCCGTGCTGCGCTCGGATGCCGCCTTGCAAGGCGAAGCGGCGAGCGTGCTGATCATGCGGCGCGAAGCGGCCGTGCTGATCGCGCCCAAGCCCGGCAAGATCCAGAAGATCGCAGACCTTGCCAACGGAATGCTTGGCATCACAGGCGAGGGGCCCATCGATGGTGCGCTGCTTGGGCCAGTGCTCGAATATTACGGGATTGCGCGCGACAAGGCGAAATACATTGCGATGCCGCATGAGGATCTGGCGAATGCGCTGCGCCAAAAGAAAGTTGATGCAGTCCTGATCGTCGGCCCAATCGCATCCAAGCAAGTGAGCGATATTATTGCCGAGGCGGCACGCGCCACCAAAGGTTCGCTCAACTTCATCGAGATCGAGGAGGCGGACGCGATTGCCAAGCGCCTTCCTGCGCTCGAGAAGCTCGAGGTGGAACAGGGCACCTTCGGCGGGCGTCCGCCGCGTCCGGCCGAGAGCTTCGAAACGCTCGCGTTCTCGGTGCGTCTGGTCGCCAGCCCCAAAAGCGATACCGACAAGATCGCCGAGCTTGTGAAGCAGCTCTATCTCATGCGGCAAAATATCAGCGCAGCTGTGCCGGGCGCCGGCCTGATGGAAACGCCGGACCTCGATGACCCGACGCCGTTTCTCATTCATCCCGGCACGCGTGCCTATGTGAACGGCGACCAGAAGAACGTGTTCGATCGGTATAGCGACTGGATTTATTTGGGCGCCTTCTTCATGAGCGGGATCGGCTCGGTCATTGTCGCGGTGTTTGGATATTTCGGCGGCGGTCGCAGTGGCGACGGGCGTGCGCC
>JBAVXH010000102.1:0-35801 GCA_049698215.1 Xanthobacteraceae bacterium
CGCAGGTCTCGCGCCGCACCAGATCGGCGAGCCGCCGCGACAACTCGCCTTCGTCGCCTCGCGGGAAGGCGCGATAGAGCATGTCGGACACCGCAAGTCCCAGAACATGGTCGCCGAGGAACTCAAGCCGCTGGTAGCTGCCGCCGCGGCCGAGCTTGGGCGATGCCGCCGAAATGTGGGTCAGCGCACGATCGAGGATCGATTTGTCGGCAAACGTGTAGCCGATCCGCTTCTCAAGCTCTTCGCGGGCGACTGTATTCTTCGCCTTCCGGCTCATCGAACGATCGTGAACAACCGGTCCCAGCGCACGACCCATGGCCAGCGCCACACTTTCCACGCCGCTTCGCCGTCACCGACCGAGAAGAAGATGATCTCGGCGCGGCCAACGATATTGTCGATCGGCACGTAGCCGACCTGGCTCAGCACGCGGCTGTCGGTCGAATTGTCGCGATTGTCGCCCATCATGAAGTAGTGGTTGGGCGGCACGACATAGACCGGCGTGTTGTCGTAGAACGAGTTGTCGACCAGATCGAGCGTGTAATAGACGACGCCGTTCGGCAGCGTCTCCTTCCAGCGCTTGATCCGCTTGATGCCGGGGCCGTCCTCGGTGCCGACGTAATCCTCGGCGCGCTCGCGCTTGATCGGCGTTCCGTTGATGTTGAGCACGCCATCGACCATCTGGATGCGGTCGCCCGGCAAGCCGATGACGCGCTTGATGTAGTCGGTGGAGTCGTCGCGCGGGAGGCGGAACACGACCACGTCGCCGCGCTGCGGTCCCTTGCCCAGGACCGGGTCGCGCCCGGTGAACAGCGGCGGCGAGAAGGGGAACGAGTAGCGGCTGTAGCCGTATGTGTATTTCGAGACGAACAGATAATCGCCGATCAGCAACGTCGCCATCATCGAGCCGGACGGGATATTGAACGGCTGGAAAAGAAAGGTCCGGATCACGACCGCGATGATCAGGGCGTGGACGACCACGCGCACGGTTTCGGCGAATCCGCCTTCTTTCCGTTTTTGTTCGGTGGTGGTCACGCGCATCCTCTGGAAGCTTTCAAGGTGGCGCCCCCACCCTGCGGCCCGCCCTTGTAACGGGTGAGTGCGGCGCACGCAACGAACCGCGGGCGGGCTCTGCGGGACGTGTCGGAGCGGTTATAAGATCAAGGCAAGATATTGATTGTCCTCAGCTTCCGACCGGCACGGCCGAAATCACGACAAAGGCCTGCGCCAGCGGGTATTCGTCCGTGATGCTCACATCGATGCGCGCCTCGTGGCCCTGCGGAATCAGCTTGGCGAGCTGTGCCGCGGCCCCTCCGGTCAGCTTCATGGTCGGGCGCCCTGAGGGAAGGTTGACCACCCCCATGTCGCGCCACCACACCCCCTGACGGATGCCGGTGCCCAGCGCCTTGGCGCACGCCTCCTTGGCGGCGAAACGCTTCGCATAAGTTTCGACGCTCTTGGCGCGCCGTTCGGCGCGCGCGCGCTCGGTATCGGTGAAGATGCGCGACAGAAAGCGCTCACCATGCCGCTCGATCACCTTCTCGATGCGGCGGATGTCGGTGATGTCGGAGCCGATGCCGACGATCATGAGTCTAATCGTTTGAGCATGATCTTGTCCGAAAACCGGTTCCCACTTTTCGGGATCATGCTCTGCGCGCCAGCCCACGGTCCATGGCGGCCCGCATGGCTTTCACGGTGCCGGCGAGGCCGCCGAAGATCGCCTCGCCGACCAGGAAGTGTCCGATGTTGAGCTCGACGATTTCGGGCAAGGCCGCGATGGTTTCGGCGGTGGCAAGATCAAGCCCGTGTCCCGCATGGACTTCGAGGCCAAGCGATTTCGCGCGGATCGCGCCCTTGCGGATGCGATCGAACTCCATCGCCGCCATGGTCTCGTGTCCGTCGATGACCGCTTCGCACCAGGCGCCGGTGTGAATCTCGATCACGGGCGCGCCAACTTCCGCCGCGGTCTCGATCTGCTTCGGGTCCGCGGCGATGAACAGCGAGACGCGGATGCCGGCCGCTTTCAGTTCGGCGATGATCGACACCAGGTGATTGTGCTGCCGCACCACGTCGAGCCCGCCCTCGGTGGTCAATTCCTGGCGCCGCTCGGGCACGATGCAGGCCGCATGCGGGCGCGCCCTCAGTGCGATGTCGACCATCTCGCGCGTCGCCGCCATCTCGAAGTTCAGCGGCTTGGTGAGCTGCGCCTTGAGCCGCGTGATGTCGTCGTCGCGGATATGGCGGCGGTCCTCGCGCAGATGCGCCGTGATGCCGTCCGCGCCGGCCTCGACCGCCATGAGCGCCGCTTTCACCGGATCGGGGTGCCTGCCGCCGCGCGCATTGCGGATGGTGGCGACGTGATCGATGTTGACGCCGAGGCGGAGTTTGCTTGCCGACATTCTATGACTCAAACACGAGCGGCGGCCTGCGCGTCAAATTCATTGTCGTAATGGCAAATTGGCCCGGAACTACTCGTTCACCCGCTCGACCTTGGCCACCACGTCCTTCGCCTTGAGCTGCGCGATGATCGCATTGAGGTGTTTCAGATCATACACTTCGAGGTCGATCATGAGTTCGGTGAAATCCGGCGAGCCGCGGTGCATGCGGACGTTGTCGATGTTGCCGTCGTGCTCGGCGATGACCTGCGCGACCTGGGCCAGCGTGCCCGGCTCATTGACCGAATGCACCTTGATGCGCGCGGGGAAGCGCTGCGGGCTCTCCTCCTCGACGTCCCAGCGCACGTCGAGCCAGTTGTCCGGCGTGTCCTCGAAGGCTTTCAGCGCAGGCGACTGGATCGGATAGATCGTAATCCCCTCGCCCGGCATCATGATGCCGACGATGCGGTCGCCCGGCACCGCGCCGCCGTTCGGTGCGAAGCGCACCGGCAGCTCTCCGGAGACGCCGCGGATCGGAATCGCGCCACTCGCCTCCTTGCCGTCCGGAACCCGGAAGATCAGCGACTTGACCTTGCTCAGCCCGAACCAGCCGCTTTCCGGCTTCGGCGGAGCGACGCGCGTGACGCGCTCCTCCTTGTAGTCGGGGTACATCGCGCGCGCGACATCGGAGGCGCGCATCTCGCCGCGCCCGACCGCCGCCATCACCTCGTCGACCGAATGACGCGCAAGCCGCGGCAACGCCCCCTGCAGCTTCTCGTCCGAATAGTCCTTCTTGGCGCGATGGAAGAGCCGCTCGACCATCTGCCGCCCGAAGCCGACATACTGCGTGCGCACCGCCACACGCGTCGCCCGCCGGATCGCGGCGCGCGCCTTGCCGGTCACGACGACCGACTCCCACGCGGAGGGCGGCGATGTTTGAGTCTTCGACGTGGTGATCTCCACCTCGTCGCCATTCGAAAGCTCGGAGACAAGCGGCGCGATCTTGCCGTTGATCTTGGTGCCGACCGCGCTGTTGCCGACGTCGGTGTGCACCGCGTAGGCGAAGTCGATCGCGGTCGCCTTGCGCGGCAGCGCGATCAGGCGGCCCTTCGGCGTAAAGCAGAACACCTGGTCGTGGAACAGCTCGAGCTTGGTGTGCTCGAGGAATTCTTCCGGGTTCGACCCTTCCGCCAGCAACTCGATGGTGTGGCGCAGCCACGCATAAGCGCTGCTCTCGCGCGACAGGAGCTCCGAGGGCGAGCCGTGCCCGTCCTTGTAGAGCGCATGCGCCGCGATGCCGTATTCGGCGATCTCGTGCATGTCGCGGGTGCGGATCTGCAGCTCGACACGCTGCTTCCCGGGCCCGACCACCGTGGTGTGCAGGGAGCGGTAGTCGTTCTGCTTCGGCGTCGAGATGTAGTCCTTGAAGCGCGTCGGCACCATCGGCCATGTGGTGTGGACGATCCCGAGCGCCTGGTAGCACGCCTCAGCCGTGTCCACGAGAACGCGGTATCCCACGAGATCGGACAGCTGCTCAAAGCCGATCGACTTGCGCTCCATCTTGCGCCAGGTCGAGTACGGACGCTTGTGGCGGCCCTTAACGGTGGCAACGATGCCGCGGTCGCCGAGCTTCTTGGTGAGCTGCCGCTCAATCTCCGTCACCACGCTCTTGCTGCGCGCCGCAAGCGCGGCGAGCCGCTCGCTGATCACGCGAAAAGCGTCGGGGTTGAGCTCATGGAACGCCAGGTTCTCGAGTTCCTCGCGCATCTCGTGCATACCCATGCGGCCGGCAAGCGGCGCATAGATGTCGAGCGTCTCCTCGGCGGTGCGGCGCCGCGCCTCGACCGGCATGAAGTCGAGAGTGCGCATGTTGTGCAGGCGGTCGGCGAGCTTGATCAGCAGCACGCGCACGTCCGCCGCGATCGCAAGCAACAGCTTGCGCAGATTCTCGGCCTGCTTCGCCTCGCGGGTGACGAGATCGAGCTTCTTCAGCTTGGTCAGGCCGTCGACCAGCGCGCCGATTTCCGCGCCGAATTTCTCGTCGATTTCGGCCTTCGTTGCGGCCGTGTCCTCGATGGTGTCGTGGAGCAAGGCCGCGACGATGGTCGCGTCATCGAGCTTCAGATCCGTCAGGATCGCGGCGACTTCGAGCGGATGCGAGAAATAGGGGTCGCCCGAGGCACGCGTCTGCGTCCCATGCGCCTTCATCGCGTAGACGTAGGCGCGATTGAGCAGGTCCTCGTTGGTGTTCGGATTGTAGCTTTTGACCCGTTCGATCAGGTCGTACTGGCGCATCACCCGCGGCTTGCGCCGCTTCGGCGGCTCGGCGACCAGCGGGGCAATCGGCGGCGCCGGTTCTTCCATGCGCTGCGAAGGACGCTGGTTCTGTGGGCGGGGCAGGTCGGTCTGCGCGCGGGCCATGCAGTTCCCTTGGCCGCCATGCCCTGCGCAAAGCGGCCTGTCGCGCAAAGACTATCATGGGATATTGCCGTTCCGGCAACGCGTTTGCGTGAGAGTTACGCAAAAACAAACGGCCCGGGCATGCCGGGCCGTCAATTCAGTCTTGTCGGAACGCCTAGAGGTCTTCGTCGCCCGGCTCGATCTCGGGCTCCGGCTTCTCCTCGGGGGGCGCGAGGCCTTCCAGCCCCTTGAGCAGTTCTTCCTCGGTCATGCGGTCGGTCGTGACCTCGGTGTCGTCGGCGTCGACGCGCTCCCCGGCGGCCCCGATCAGCGGCACCGATTCGGGCTCCGGCTCGTCCACTTCGACGTATTTCTGCAGCGAGTGGATCAGGTCTTCCCGTAGGTCACCTGGCGAGATGGTTTCGTCGGCGATCTCGCGCAGCGCCACCACCGGGTTCTTGTCGTTATCGCGCTCGATGGTGATTGGTGCCCCGGACGAGACCAGGCGGGCGCGGTGGCTCGCCAACAACACGAGGTCGAACCGGTTTTCAACTTTGTCGATGCAATCTTCCACGGTGACACGAGCCATCGCGCCGCTCCTATCGGAATTGTCTGCTAATTGGGCGTGTACCTATTCCCCCGGCCCCAAAAGCGCAAGTCCGAACTTCTCCGGGGGACTTGGCGGGCGCTCAGGCCTCTGATAGCAATTCCAGCAGAGTTCCGGTGCTTGTCGCTCAAAGTCATTGCGCATTTCGATGGCGAGAACTGGCCCGGTTCAGCTCGGCGGCATCTTTTAGGATGCCGGCGAATATTTCCGTGACATGAGGATCATCGGGTCCGGCGCGCGCATCGCCCTCCCGCCGGGTCGCATTCCCTTGATTGAGAGAGCTTGATGCCCGTCCCCACCGAAAAGATCGCGCTGTTTGTTGACGGCGCCAACCTCTACGCCACCGCCAAGACGCTGGGCTTTGACATCGACTACAAGCGGCTGTTGCGCGAGTTTCAGTCGCGCGGCTATCTCTTGCGCGCGTTCTATTTTACCGCCGTGGTCGAGGATCAGGAGTATTCCTCGATCCGCCCGCTGATCGATTGGCTCGACTACAACGGCTACACGGTCGTCACCAAGGCGACCAAGGAATTCGTCGACCAGTCCGGCCGCCGCAAGGTGAAGGGCAGCATGGATATCGAGCTTGCGGTGCATGCGATGGAGATCGCACCGCACGTCGATCACATCGTGCTGTTCTCGGGCGACGGCGATTTCCGTTCTCTGGTCGAGGCGATCCAGCGCAAGGGCGTGCGGGTGACCGTGGTCTCCACCATCTCGACGCAGCCGCCAATGGTCGCCGACGAGTTGCGCCGCCAGGCCGACATCTTCCTCGATATCGTCGAATTGCAAAGCAAGATCGGCCGCGATCCGGGCGAGCGCGCATCGCGCCCGCCACGAGAGGATCGCGCACGCGACGATCGCGGTGGCGACCGCAGCCAGCACCCGCAGTTCCTGCAACGCCCGCTGGCGCCGCAACGGGCCGGTGCCGCGGACGAGGAATTTGAAGAAGACTGAGAAAGTCGCCGGCGCGGCCGCCTCCGAGCCGCCGAGGGACTGTCCGCTCTGTCCGCGTCTTGTTGCGTTCCGGGAGCAATGGCGCGCCAAGGAGCCGGACTGGTTCAATGCGCCGGTCCATTCGTTCGGCCCAATCGATGCGCGGCTCCTGGTCGTCGGCCTCGCGCCCGGACTGCGCGGCGCAAACCGCACCGGACGCCCCTTCACCGGCGACTATGCAGGTGACCTGCTCTACGAGACGCTGATCGCGTTCGGTTTTGCGCGCGGCCAGTACGACGAGCGGCCCGACGACGGGCTGACCCTGGTCGACGCGCGGATCACCAATGCGGTGCACTGCGTGCCGCCCGAGAACAAGCCGACGCCGGCGGAGATCACGACCTGCCGGGAGGCCTACCTCGTGCGCCGCCTTACCGGCATGCCGAATTTGCGCGCCGTCCTGATGCTGGGCCGCATCTCGCATGAATCGACGGTGCGCGCGCTCGGGCAGAAGCTTTCCGCCGCGCCGTTCGGACACGGCTCACGCCACCAGATCGGCGATCTCGCACTGTTCGATAGCTATCACTGCTCGCGCTACAACACGAACACCGGCGTGCTGACGACGGAAATGTTTCGTGCGGTGTTCCGCGACGTACGCGCCTATCTCGACGCCTGAAGCCAGCTCAAGACTTCCTCGGCACTCTTGTCGGGCGGAAACACCGGATAGAACACCTGGGTGATCACGCCGTCGTCGATCACCCAGGCCATGCGCTTGATCAGCGTCATGCCGTCAACCGCAAACGTCGGCAGGTTGAGCGCACGCGTGATCTTGAAGTCTGCATCGGACAGGATCGCAAACGGCAGATGCAGCCGCTCGACCGCTTCGCGCTGATACGCCGTGTCCTGGGTCGAGAGCCCATAAAGCTGCGCGACACCCAGCCGCTTCAGCTCGGCAAAATGATCGCGGAAACCGCAGGACTGCGGCGTACAGCCGCGCGCACCGGGGATCGCATCCCAGCCCGTCGGCAGCGCCTGCCCGGGCCGGCCCGTGCGTGGATAGATATAGACAACGGTTCGGCCGGTCAGCCGGCCCAGATTGCCCGTGCTGCCGTTGGTCGCCGGCAGCGCCACATCGGGAAGTTTTGCCCCGGTCAGATGCGCCGCGGCACCATCGTCCACCGGCGCGGGAAGCTCCGCCGGGAGCACCATCGGATCATGCAACTGGCCGGTCATCGCATTCTCCAATCGTTAGTTCAGTCAGACGCTTGGTAGTTTTTCCGGCAGCATCACATGAATTTGTCTGCTCGTGGTCGCCCGCCAATTGAACGACCTGGGGGAACTGTGCGTTCTAGCGCCGAGGGCGGCTCGCGCCAACCCGTACCGTATCGACGCTTCGCCCGCTCACCTGCAAAGGACGAACGACATGAACAGACGCGAAAGCCTCAGGCTCCTCGTCGGCACCGCTGCGTTCGCCGCCGCGAGCGGCATGCTGCGCGCCCCCGCCCTCGCACAGGCGCCACCGCCCGACGGACCATTCAAGCTGCCCCCGCTCGGCTACGCCAACGACGCGCTCGAGCCGCACATCGACGCGCAGACCATGATGATCCATCACGACCGGCATCACGCGGCCTACGTCAACATGTGCAATCAGGTCGCGCAGCAAGTGCCCGCGCTCGGCACCACGCCGATCGAGCAGACCTTGGCCGATCCGGCCTACATCCCGGTGCAACTGCAGCAGACCGTCCGGAACAATCTCGGCGGCCACTGGAACCACACGTTCTTCTGGGAGCTGATGAAGCCGGGCGGCGCCAAGGAGCCGGGCAGCGAGTTGAAGTCCGCCATCGAAGGCTCCTGGAAAGACGTCAACGAGTTCAAGGAACGGATGAATGCTGCGGGCGCCGGACGCTTCGGCTCCGGCTGGGCCTGGCTGGTCGTGAACAAGGACAAGAAGCTGGAGCTGACCTCGACCGCGAACCAGGACACGCCGATCGCGCTCGGCGCCAAGGCGGTGATCGGCGTCGATGTCTGGGAGCACGCCTATTATCTCAAGTACCAGAACCGCCGCGCCGACTACCTCAAGGCCTGGTGGAACGTGGTGAACTGGGACAAGGCCAACGAGAACTTCAAGAAGGCGATGGCCTGACCACTCGCCGGAAAAGCACCGGCCCGCTGCTTACGCAGCGGGCCGGGCGATGAGCGAGCCGTCCAACCTTGCGGGGGACACCTTGAACGGCCCGGTCAACGCTTTCGTTAGTCGACCCAGGCGATGTCGGTGAGCTTTCCGGTTACGCCTTCGAGCTTTCCGGCGGACGTTGCCTTGCCGGTCTTCAGGTCGACCGCGTAGAGCATTCCGCCAGTCGCGAGCCACGCGGCATTGTCCTCGCCCTTGTTGACGATGTTGAACGCAACGGCGCTGTTGAGCTTGATGCCGAGCGAACCGATCGTGTTCAGGATGCCGTCATTCGGCGGCGCCTGCGACACGAGCGAACCGGTCGCCGCATCGATGTCGTAGAGCGCGGTCGTGCTCGGCTTCGGATTGGCCGAATTCGTGTAGGCGCCCGCCACCACCATCGGCGTCTTGCCGGCGTTGGCGTCGCCGTCCTTGAACTTGAGCGAACCGTCGACCGTCGCCTTGCCGTCATCGACGTTGACTCGCAGGCTCGTGCCTTCGGAGGTGAGGATGCGCAGGCGATCCGCGACCGGATTGAAGTCGACCGTCACGGTGACGCCAGACTTCAGCGTCTCGGACAGCTTGCTCTTCATCGTGGCTTGCCCGCTCTTGGCGTCGACGGTGTAGATGCCGCCATCGGCGCTCACCGCGTAGAGCATGCCGTCCGCAGGACGCACGTCGATGCCGACGACGTTCGTCGCACCCTTGATGTCGGCCTTGCCGGTGACCTTCTTGGTGGCCGGATCGATCCAGACCAGCGATTTGCCGTCGATGAGACCGATGATGGAGGCGGCGGACGCCGCGTTCGCGAAAATCGGCGCGGCGAGGATCGTGCCGGCAAGCGCCAGCGCTTTCAGCTTGGTGTTCATGAATATCTCCTGCGTGCTCTGTCGCGTTCGAGCGTTGGGGAGACCGTGCGGTCCCCGTTCACCCGCGAGCTACGGCGCGGCACGCGCGCGGTTGCAGTCGCGGGAGAGTCACGAGTTCGTGAGACGGAACTAAGTGCCTTCAGGCCTTCTGCCGCAGCAGCCGCCCCTTCTCGCGCTGCCGGTCGCGCTTCGATCTCAGTGCGAATCGCTGACGAATGCGTTCGACGGATCGCTGTTCTCGATGATCAAGTCGGCGTGCGATTCCGGTTCGCACTCCGCAAGATAACGTTGTTGACCGGGCAGATAACGGGATTTGTAGCGTTGCTCGAGCGTTCCAGGGTCTCCCCCTGTCGGCAAGTCGCGTCGCAATGAGCGAGCGAGCGCAACGTCGAATCCGATTTTCACAAAGATGCTGTACTCCAATAAGGACGTAGTCGTGGCCTTAGGAGAAAGATTCCATCAAAGAGCAAGATCGTCGCGGGCGCGGCTTTCATTTCCGCGGAATCGACCGGCAAGTTCCGGCGATGGTCGAAGTGTGCTGTTTGATACCAGCCCGTCCCGCCCGGCCCCAGCGGGCGCAGCAGCTTCTCGATCAGGCAGTCCAGATTGAAAGAGTCCTCATAGTAGCCGTCGGGAGACGCCGGACCCTTCGCATACCGAATCTCGCGCGGGTTATGGAAATAATCAATTCCGCTCCTGATGACGGGCCTTCCGAGTGTTCGCAACCTCAGCGCAAGCTCGTCGGCAAGCGTGGTCTTACCCGCGGCATCGACCCCATCGATGCCGACGCGGAGGGTGTTCGCGCTGACCAATTTTGCCAGGCGGGCAGCAACGCCGTTCAGCATCTCGTCGCGTGCCGTCATGTCCTGAACCAGCCCCCTGGCGCATTCGCCAGCGACCGTCACGCACGCTCCGAGTCAGCCTTTCTGCCGCAGCAATCGGCCCTTCTCGCGCGCCCAGTCGCGCTTCTTCTCGGTCTCGCGCTTGTCGTGCAGCTTCTTGCCCTTCGCGAGCGCAAGCTCGACCTTGGCGCGGCCCTTCTCGTTGAAATAGAGCTTGAGCGGGACCAGCGTCATCCCCTCACGCTCGACCGCGCCGATCAGCTTGTTGATCTGCCGCTTGTGCAATAGCAGCTTCCGTGCGCGCTTCGGCGCATGGTTGAAGCGCCCGGCCTGCAGATATTCGGTGATGTTCGAGTTGATCAGCCAGATCTCGCCGCGGCGCGCATCAGCGTAGGATTCGGCGATCGCCGCCTTGCCAACGCGCAGCGATTTGACCTCGCTGCCGGTCAGCGCGATGCCCGCCTCGAACTTTTCGCCGATCTCGTAATTGAAACGCGCCTTGCGGTTCTCGGCGACGACCTTGAAACGCGGCTCTGCTTTCGCCGCCATCGCGTCACGATCGTCCGAAGCAGGACGCGGAGAACTTCTTCAGCGGCTCCTGTATGCCGGCAAGCGGCACCTGCTGCGACTTGTCGCCGACCGTCACGGTGAGCGGTCCTTTGCCCGAGAGCATCGGCATGAACTCGGCGCGGAAGATCGACAGCGCGCGCGCATCGATGTTGGTCTCATAGCGGAACGCCGGCTGATGACTGATGTTATCCTGTCCCATATCGCCGCGCAGGCTGTACTTGCGGCCCGCATTGGTGAGTTGCATGACCGTGACCGGCTTGCTGCTCGGCGCACCGATACCCGTGGAATAGACCCCGAGCTCATCGGTGTCGCGCAGACACGCAACGATGAGATGGCGCGGGCCGTCCTTCTCCGGCGCATAGGTCAGGATTGCCCCCTTCGGCTTGGTCTCGACCGACCAGCCTGCGGGGATCTCTTGCGCTGTCGCCGTTCCTGCGGCAACGGCCGCAATCAGGCCCGCGATTCCAATCAATCGTGATGTCATCATCCCTTGGACCTTGAACTGAAGCGGACCGGCGTCGGGGGCTGTTTAGTGGCGCTCTCCGAATCGAGCAAGACGGCTCGATGCCGCTCCTTTGTTCGGTCGGCCGGGCAAGATTCAGGCGCGCAGAAGCCTGCCCTTTAGTTGATCAGGCCGGCATGCACCATGGCCTCGCGCACCTTGGCGCGGGCATTCTCGGACGCCGGAACCATCGGGAGGCGAACCTCGTCCGAGCACTTCCCGATCAGCGACATCGCGTACTTGATCGGTGCCGGGCTCGTCTCGACGAAGATGTTGATGTGCAACGGCGCGAGCTTGTCCTGGAGCGTGAGCGCGGTCGCATAGTCGCCGCGTCCGCAGGCCGCCTGGAACTCGGCGCAGAGTCGTGGGGCGACGTTCGAGGTCACCGAGATGCAGCCGTGCCCGCCATGCGCGTTGAAGCCAAGCGCCGTGATGTCCTCGCCGGACAGCTGGTTGAAGTCCTCGCCGCAGGCGGCGCGCTGCTGCGAGGTGCGCGCCATGTTGGCGGTCGCGTCCTTCACGCCCGCGATATTCTTCAGTTCGAAAAGGCGCTTCATGGTGTCGACCGACATGTCGATCACCGAGCGCGGCGGGATGTTGTAGATGATGATCGGAATGCCGATCGCGTCGTTGATGGCCTTGAAGTGCTGGTACATGCCCTCCTGCGTGGGCTTGTTATAGTAAGGCGTCACGATCAGGACCGCGTCCGCGCCGGCCTTCTCGGCGTGCTGCGAAAAGTCGATCGCCTCAGCGGTGGAGTTCGAGCCCGCCCCGGCAACAACCGGTACTCGGCCTTTGGCTTGGTCTACGCACCATTCGACCACCTGCTTGTGCTCGTCATGCGAGAGCGTCGGGCTCTCGCCCGTGGTTCCGACCGGCACCAGCCCATTGGTGCCCTCGGCGATCTGCCATTCGACGATGTTGCGGAACGACGCTTCGTCGACGCCGCCGTTCTTGAAGGGGGTCACCAGCGCGGTGAACGATCCCCGGAAATTGGTCTTGGCGGTCATAACACGCTCCCTCGCCTTGTGCGGCAGCTCGAAACTACCGGTTCGGGCGGGTCGGCGGAAGCCAAAATGATCTCGCCGTCCGCCACGAAAGAATAGCGACGGACGCCTCGATCCGGGCCGAGCCGAGTTCCCGTCTGGATGCCTCCCTTTTGCCGCGGTTCGTCCCCATGGTCGCCGCGGCCGGGCCGGGTTAGCAATTCGTCAATAGGATTCGGCGGACAACGGTGGCGCCAACGTCCGCTACCCTCTTGTCGGGTCAGCGGAACTTGTCAGGGGTGCGGCTCCAAGGCCGCGACGGGACACAGGGGACGGGATGCCGGTTCAGCGCGCTCAGCGCCGATATCTGGGATATGTGATCGCCACTGCGCTGGCGTTCGGCGGATCGGCTGCGCCGGCGCTTGCCAAGCCCGAAGACAAGAACGCCAAGGCCGCCACACCTGCTGACACCAAATCTGCCGCTGCCAAGCCTGCTGCCACCAAGCCCGCGGCAGCCGCGAAGCAGACGGCAAAGCCGAAGCCCATCGCGAAAGCCGCCTCCAAATCCGCGCCGAAGTCGGCGAAGGTGCCGCTGCCACGTGCCCGCCCTCTCATGGTTGTGGCGTCGGCCGTACCCATGGTGCCCGCCAAGGCGACGCTGTCGCCGACCGCGATCCTGCCGACGACGGCCTTCTCCCCGGTCACGCCGGCGGCCGCCGCCACATTGAACCCGGGCCCAACGGACGCACCGGTCTACACCCCGCCCGCGCGCCGCGCAGCGCTTCCGGTGGCGCCGCTCGCGGCCGCCGAAAGCAGCGCAACGCCCGCCGAGGATGTCGCGCTCACAAAGCAGGCGCTCGATCTGGTTCGCCGCGGCAAGACCAGCGACGCGACCACGATTCAGCAGACGATCTCCGATCCACTCGCGCGCAAGCTTGTCGAATGGACGATCCTGCGTGGCGATGAAAACGACGCCGGCTTCAACCGCCTCGCGGCCTTCATCGCCGATAACCCGAGCTGGCCGAACGCCATCACGCTGCGCAAGCGCACCGAAAGCGCGCTGTGGGACGAGAAGCGCTCCGCCGACACGGTGCGCAGCTTCTTCGCCTCGTCGAAGCCGATCACCGCGAAGGGCAAGTTCGCACTCGCCCGCGCGCTGCTCGCTCAAGGCGACGCGCCGGCCGCCGCGCAGCTCGTGCGCCAGGCTTGGCGCGAGGACACCTGCTCGGCAGCGGTCGAGCGCGCCGTGATGGAAACCTTCGGCGAGGTGCTGACGCGCGCCGACCACAAGGCGCGCATGGATCGCCGCTTCTATGACGACGAGCCGGACGCCGGCATGCGCATGGCGCAATTGCTCGGCGGCACGGACCTTTTGATCGGCCGGGCGCGCAAGGCTGTCTCGGACAAGGCCTCGAACGCCCGCGCGCTGCTCGACGCGGTGCCTGAGAGCGCCCGTAGCGACGCCGGATACCTCTTCCACAAGGCGCAGTTGCTGCGGCGCGAAGACAAGCCGATCGAGGCGGCGCGGCTGTTGCAGGCGGCCCCGCGCAGCGCCTCCCAGCAGCACAATGTCGATGAGTGGTGGGTCGAGCGCCGCCTCGTCGCGCGCAAGCTGCTCGACCTCGAAGAGTATCAGGCCGCCTACGTGGTGGCGCGCGATGCGCTGCCGCCGACCAAAGACAATCCGCGCGCCGAGCACGAATTCACCGCCGGCTGGATCGCGCTGCGCTTTACCAACAATCCGCAGGCCGCCTACCAGCACTTCGCGCGGGTCGGCCACGACACCTCGAACCCGATCACGCTTGCACGCGGCGAGTACTGGCAGGGCCGCGCGCTGGAAGCGATGGGCCGCACCGGCGAGGCACGCCGCCACTATGAGGCTGCCGCGCAGCATTCGACCGCCTACTACGGGCAGATTGCGCGCGCCTGGCTCGGCCTCGGCGAGTTGCCGCTGCGCCGCCCGCCGGAACCGTCCAACCGCGGTTCGCTGACGAGGCTCGAAGTCGTGCGCGCGGTACAGCTTCTCTATGCGGTCGATGCACGCGATCTCGTCGTTCCGTTCGTCAGCGATCTGGCCGAGAACGCGCTCGACATCGGCGCCCTCGTGGTCGTGGCGGAGGTCGCGCGCAAGTATGACGACGCCCGCGCCATGCTGCTGATCGGCAAGGGTGCGCTGCGGCGCGGCTTCGCACTCGAGGCCTACGCCTTCCCGACCAACGGCATTCCGGAATTCCGCATGGTCGGCCCCGCGGTCGACAAGAGCGTGGTCTATGCCATCGCGCGGCAGGAAAGCGCGTTCAATCCGCGCGCGGTCTCGAGCGCGAATGCGCTCGGCCTGATGCAGGTCCTGCCCGGCACCGGCAAGCTGATCGCCAAGAAATTCGGTTTCGCGTTCGACCGTAACAAGATGCTCTCCGACCCCTCCTACAACGCGCAGATGGGCGCGGCCGAGCTGGGCGACGTGCTGGAAAGCTACCGCGGCTCGTACATCCTCTCCTTTGTCGCCTACAACGCCGGCCGCGGCCGCGTGAAGCAGTGGATCGAGAAATACGGCGATCCGCGCAATCCGGACGTCGACCCGATCGACTGGGTCGAGCGCATCCCGTTCTCCGAGACGCGCAACTACGTGCAGCGCGTGCTCGAGAACATGCAGGTCTACCGCGCCCAGCTCGGGCACGGCTCGCGCCTGATGATCGAGGCGGACCTGCGCCGCGGCGCCGCGGCGAACTGATTACAAAGCCGCGCCTCTCCCCTATGCTTCCTTCGGGGAGCGCACATGGCCATCGCCGATAGCGTCAAGGAAGCCGACGCCGAGGAAGCAGACTTTCAGAGCCTGTTCGTCACAGCGCCCGATGGGCTGCGTCTGCACGTGCGGCGCTACGGCGAACGGGGTCGCGGATTGCCGATCGTCTGCCTGCCCGGCCTCACCCGCAACGGCGCCGACTTCCATGAGCTGGCCACCGCGCTCACCCGCGATGCCGCGCAGCCGCGGCTCGTCATCACCATCGATTCCCGCGGCCGCGGGCGCTCCGACCATGACCCCAACCCGGCGAACTATTCGTTCCCGGTCGAGCTCGCGGACATGATCGCCGTCATCACGGCGCTCGAGATCGGACCGGCGATCTTCCTCGGCACCTCGCGCGGCGGGATCCTGACCATGCTGCTTGGCGCCGCGCGGCCGACCGCGCTCGCGGGCGCGATCCTGAACGACATCGGCCCCGTGATCGACGTGCAAGGCCTGATGCGCATCAAGGGATATGCCGGCAAGCTCCCGACGCCCCGTTCTTATGAGGAAGGCGCCGACATCCTGCGCCGTCTGGGCGATGCACAATTTCCCGGGCTTCCGCCCGAAAGCTGGCTGCGCCAGGCAAAGCAGGTCTGGCGGCAGGAAAACGGCGCGATGGTGCTCGCCTATGACACGGCAATCGCCAAGACCCTGGCGACGATCGACGTCGAACGCCCCCCGGCCGCGATCTGGGCGCAGTTCGATTCACTCGCGCGCGTGCCCTTGATGGTGATCCGCGGCGGCAACTCCGACATCCTGTCCGTTGCGACGCTCGATGCGATGCGCGAACGGCGTCTCGACATCGATGTCCTCGAGGTGCCGAACCAGGGTCATGCGCCACTGCTCGCCGAGCCTGAGGTCATTGCGCGCATCGCCGCCTTCGTCACGCTGTGCGATGTGTCGGCGCTCGGGTTCTGAGACCTTCGCAAACCATTTTTTGGAAGCTTCCGTCATCGATCGACGCGAATCACTTGGCCGCTGATTCGCGCGTTTTGCTCGCGAGAGCGTCTTTCGCGGACGGAAGCGAGCGCATCCTGTGCAAAAAAATTTGGCCTGTGAAAATCTCGCCGGCGCTTGCGTGATGCGCTCGCATCGCGCAAGCGCATCATCACAACCGCGATGCGAGCCCGCAGCTCGCACACGACAGAACACATGCAAGAAACCCTTGTGCCATGCGTATTTCTAGACCGCCGCAAAAAGTGCGTCGCTGACGCAGTGTGATGCCGCGCTCAAAGCGAGCGCGCGATGATCTCGCGCCTGCATTCGCCGAACAACGACGCGAGCACGCGCCGCTATCGCAAACTGTTTGTTAGGAGATTCGGAGTTTTTCTTCTGTTGCGGTAGTAATCGGAGTGCGATGCATGTCGATTCGGATGCGCATCGTTCCGATGTCGCCACTCACTCATTGCTTGGAGGGCAATATGGCGAAGAAAGCGAAGAAGGCGAAGAAGGCAAAGAAGGCCAAGAAGAAGAAGAAGTAGTTCTTCCTTCTGACAACGACGCGATCGACAGAAATGTCGACGCAGCGTCGCAAAGGCCGGCGAGGCCGAAACCCAATCAGCGCAATGCTGCTGCGGTGGCCACGTCGGCCCTAGTCGACGACGGAGGGCGTCGGCGAAACCGAGGTTCATCCTTCACGGATACGGTTTTTTGGTCCGGCTTTCACGGGCCGGTTTCAAGTCCTGGCGTGCTTGGGTCGTCGCAAGACGAACCAGTTGCGAGGGCGGCAAATCACCGGTGATCTCAGTTTCTCGCCGATGCCCTCGGTCGCTTGATCGATGAAGCTTCGCCGCTCCCGTGCCGCAAGGCGCGGGTTTTGTTTTTTCGACAGAGGCTGACCTCGTCAATGACGGGCTCAGCCGCCCTTCAGACGTGTGTTGCACGCGCTGTAGAACTGCGGCCACTTCTGATTGGCGGTTTTTCCCGCCGCCTTGGCGGCCTGCCATTCCTCGCTGCACTTCTTGCGCCGCTCGGCGCCGGACATGCCCGACTTGTCCTCGGACTTGGTTTCCTTCTTGGCGGGTTCTTTCTTGCTCGGGTTCTGTTTGGTGTTTGGTGCCGCCATTTGGGCGTAGGCGGACTGAGGTGCAGCGATCAGAGTCGCGGCAACAAGAGCACCCGAGAAAGCGATCGCAAGCGTACGTTTCAGCATGGACTATCCCCCAACACTCATGGCGGGCCCGCTGTTCGCGGGACCGCTCTCACGCTAGCGCAACTTGGAGGCCTCGCCTAGGCAACCTGAAATCCAGCGTTGCCCTGACCGCTCGGCCTAGTTGACCTTGGTCCAGGTCTGCCCCTTGCAGACGAGGCCGCCCAGGGCACAGCCTTGCAGTGTCAGCGAGTTGCCGCCCGAATAGGTGATATTGCCCGTATAGGTCTTGCCGTCCTCGGCGTTGTAAACTTGGCCCGCCCATTTGTCGGCGCCGTTCGGCTTCATGCTGAGTACGATCTGCACGCCCATCAGCGGACGGGTGCGCTTGGATGAATCCGAATTGTTCTTGTCGGTCTTCGGCTTGCCGGTGTCGGGGTCGTTCGGCTCCTTCAGCCAGACGATGGTGCCGCAGAGCGCACCACCGCAGTCGGCAATCCTGACGCGCGAACTGCCGGCCTGGGTCAGCCACGTTCCGGTTGGATCGGCGGCGTGCGCGCCGCCGCAGCCCGCAAAGACCAGCAGCGCGGCCGCAAGAAACTCTCGAATTCTCATGTCGTTCCTCCGAAAAAGGATCCTATGTTCTCGCACACTATTAGGGGCGACGCGAAGGCGCACAAGAGGACCGCGGCGCTCCACCAGCCTCGCCGCAACACGTGGCCGACGCCCTGCCCGGTTGGTTAGCGGCGCGCCAACCCGCACGGTTACCGCTTCCTGAGCGAATCGCAGAAAGCCCCGTCAATCGGGCATTTCCACGGCATCAGGTGGAGTGCCCTCACCTGCAGTGTTCACTTTCGATTCATCGCGCCGCTTAAGGCTGCGTTCAAAACTCCTGCCCGATAGTCACGTCGTCCGCAACGCTTGGGAGGCGGCGGACAAATGAGCGCCACGGGGGTGAGCGCGCAGGGGACAGGGGAGGCCGGCATGGCCGATTGCGAAACAAACGGCGTCGAGACGCCGATCTCAGCCAACGCAAGCTGCGAGACGTTCTACGAGTTCGGCCTGATGCATGCATCCGGCCGCTCCGCCGCCGCCGATCTCGTGTCGGCGCACAAGTGGTTCAACATCGCCGCGATGAAAGGTCATGCCGACGCTGCGCGCATGCGCCGCGAGATCGCCGCCGAGATGACCGACGCGGAGATCGGCCAGGCGCAACGCGCCGCGCGCGACTGGCTCAAAAGCCAGCCCGCGGTCGACGCGCCGCAAGCCGAAGTCTCGCAGTATCGCGCGGCGGCCTGATCTATTTTGCCGACCAGCCGGCCGCCTCACTGGCGGCCACCGCGATCCGCCGGAATACATCCTGCCAATCGCCGTCCGTCGTCTGCCGGAACAGGCGGGCGGAGGGATACCAGGGGCAATCCTCCCGCCCGGTGAGCCAGCGCCAGTCCGGAATCTTGCGCAGCGCGACGAACGCCGGCTTGCCCAGCGCGCCGGTGAGATGCGCGTTCATTGAGTCCGATGTAACCACCAGATCGAGCGTGTCGACCAGCGCGACCGTGTCGAGGAACGCGTTGTCTCCGGTGTCCGAGACATCCAGGACCTGTTCGATGCGTCCGCGGAACGGCACATTCGCGATCTGCTCGGCGCCCGGGCGCTTCTGCAGCGAGATCAGCCGGACATCCGGGACATCGGCGAGCGGGACGAACGCCGCGAGCGGGATCGAGCGGCCGCGGTCGTGCACGAAAGTCGGGCTGCCCTGCCATGAGATGCCGATCTTGAACCCTCCCCCGAGCTTCTTCTGCCAGGCCGACCGGCGGGTGGGATCCGCTGCCAGATAGGGCACGGACGCCGGAATGGTGTCCGGCGTGAGGCCGAGAGAGCCAGGGACGCTGACAAGCATTTGCCAGCGCAGCGGCGCGAGCGAAGCAAGCTCATCGGTGTCGACGATGACCCGCTCGATGCCGGCGACGCTCGCGAACATCGAGGCGTAGGCCGGCTGCGTCGCGATCGCGACGCGGTGCCCGGATTTCGAGAGCTCGGTCGCGAAGCGCGCAAACTGGATGACATCGCCCCGCCCCTGCTCGGTGAAAAGCACCAGCAGGTTGCCGTCCGGCGGCTCGCCGTTCCAGCGCGGATAGGCCGGCGGCACGAAAGTGCGCGTCGTGTCGAGGCTGCGCGCGGTCAGCCGCGCCTCGTAATGCTCGAAACCCTCGCGCCAGCGCCCGTGCAACAATTCGACCAGCGCCGCGTGATAGCGCACGTCGTCGTCGTTCGGCGCCATCGCGAGCGCGCGCTCCAGATCGGCGAAGGCTTCCTCGAACCGGCCCAGCCTGTTGAGCAGGTAGCCGCGATTGGCGAGCGCCTGCGGCAGGTTCGGATCGAGCGCGACCGCGGCGGTGAAGTCGCTGAGCGCCGCCTCGTTGCGATCGTCGAGCATCAGTACGGTGCCGCGGCCATGCCGGGCGAGCGCGTGGTTCGGCTGGAGTGCGATCGAGCGGTCGAAGCTTTCGATCGCATGGTTGCGCCGGCCGAGGGTCAAGAGATTGAGCGCGCGGTTGAACCAGGCCTCGGCGAACCTCGGATCGGCTGCGACCGCGCGGTCGAAGTTGTTGAGCGCAAGCTCGGTGCGACCAAGCTGCTGCTGCGCGACCCCCACCAGGTTGTAGGCTGGGGCGTACTTTGGATCGATCTTGATCGCCTTGCGCGCGGTCTCGATGCCGTCGGTCAGGCGGCCCAGCTGACAGTGGACCGTCGCGAGCAGAAACATCGCGTCGGCATTCCTCTTCTCCTGCGCGATCACCTGTTCATAGCGCGCAGCGGCTTCCACGAGCTGTCCCTCGCGATGCAAGGCAGTCGCTTCTTGCATCAGGAAGGAGGGAGGGGCTTTCATGGGCGAATTCGAAGGAGTGTGTGAGCGGGATGCAGACCGGAACCAAGGATTGCCGCCACGGCAAGCTGATGTACCTGCTGAGCGATGCCTATATCGGAAGGTCGCTTGACGTCTACGGCGAATATTCCGAAGGGGAAATCGACCTTTTCCGCCAGCTTTTGCGGCCGGGCGACGTCGCCGTTGATGTGGGGGCCAACATCGGGGCACTTACGGTCCCCATGGCACGGCTGGTGCAACCCGGCGGTGCGGTCGTCGCTTTCGAGCCGCAGCGCGCAATCTTCGATGTCTTGTGCAACAACCTGCGGCTCAATGGACTGGCCAATGTGCAGGCGTTTTGCCGCGCGATCGGAAGCGCGCCCGGGACCATCCGCGTGCCGCCGCTCGACTACCGCCGCTCCGGCAATTTCGGCGGCGTGGCCCTTGGCGGAGCGAGCGGCGAAGAGGTGCAACTCGTGACGATCGACAGCCTGGCTCTTCCGCGCCTGCGGCTCCTCAAGGTCGACGTCGAAGGCATGGAGCGCAGTGTGATCACTGGCGCGCGCGCAACCATCGAGCGCCTCAGGCCCGCCGTTTATGTCGAGAACGATCGGGCCGAGCATTCGCGAGTGTTGATTTCACTCCTGTTCGACATCGGCTATCGCTTGTGGTGGCACATCACCCCGTTGTTCAATCCGAAGAATTTCTTCGGCTATCCGCGAGACATTTTCGGTGACGTCGTGTCGTTCAACATGATCGGCTTTCCGCGCGCGGACGCTCCCGCGCTCGCCTTTCCGGAAATCCTCAGTCCCGACGATTTTGCCGGTCAACCGGGCGCGCTGCGCCGATAACCAGGACATCGCCATGGACGCCAACAGCCAGATGGGATTTGCGCTGACCCATATCGCGAATTTCTCAGCCGCGATGGTGCAGATGGACCTGCAGCGCTTCTGGGCCGAGACGCTGCGGGAGCCGCGCTACGCCGACCCGAAGCGATTGTTGCGCTACGGATTCAAGGTCTACTCCCAACACGAGGAAGACGGCATCATCCAGGAGATCTTCCGCCGCATCGGGCCCGCGAGCCGCACCTTCGTCGAGCTTGGCGTGGAAACCGGGGTCGAATGCAACACCGCCAAGCTGTTGATCGAAGGATGGCGTGGTGTGTGGATCGAGGCGAATCCGCAGGCCTGCAAGGCGATCTCGGCGAACTTTCCCGACTTCCTCAAAGACCGGCGCCTAACGCTGCAGCAGAGCTTTGTCACGGCCGAGAACATCAACGCGCTCATTGAGAGCGCCGGCTTCAAGGGCGAGATCGACCTCTTGAGCATCGACATCGACTTCAACGATTACTGGGTCTGGAAGGCAGTCAACGCCGTGAACCCGCGCGCGGTGGTCATCGAGTACAACGCGGGCCTGCATCCGCCGCTCTCGCTCACCGTGCCCTACCAGCCCAACCGCGCCGGCGACGGCACCAACTTCTTCGGTGCGAGCCTCGAAGCGCTCGTCCGTTTGGGACGCGAGAAGGGCTATCGCATCGTCGGATGCAACATCTCCGGCTCGAATGCCTTCTTCGTGCGCGAGGATCTCTGCGCCGATCATTTCGTGGATCCGGCGACCGCCGAGGAGCACTACGAGCCGCCGCGGCATTTCTTCTCGTTTTTGCTCGCAGGTCCGCAGGCGCCGAAACCCGGTCCCTATGTGAGCGTATGAAGGCATCGCGCCTTGTCAATGCGGTGGTGGTCGGGCATATCCGCCTCTGCCGGAGAGGTGGCCGAGTGGCTGAAGGCGGCGGTTTGCTAAACCGTTATACGGTCTAAAGCCGTATCAAGGGTTCGAATCCCTTCCTCTCCGCCATCCATACTTATCTAAACATCTGATATCGTTCGACTTTCACGTAGACAGTCATGCCGCTCACCTACCATCCCGCCGTCTTTCATGTGAACGACATTGCGCAGGCGATGGCGGTCATCATGACGCCCGAGGGCTCGACCACGGCAGAGCGCTGGGAAATCGAGACACCGTACCTCGCCGACCTGATCGCGCAGGAACTCACCATCACTCCCGACACGCTCCTCCTCGATTACGGCTGCGGCATCGGACGGCTCGCGTATGAACTGATCCAGCGCCACAACTGTCGTGTCGTCGGCGTCGACATCAGTCCGAGCATGCGCGCGCTGTCGGTGGTCTACACCCGCTCGGACCGCTTCATGTCGTGTTCGCATGACATGCTCGAAGGGCTCGTGGCGCGCGGCTTGCGCTTCGACGCAGCGTTGTCGCTCTGGGTGTTGCAGCATTGCGCGACACCCGCGCAAGACATCGCGCGCATCCGCACCGCGATCCAGCCGGATGGGCAATTGTTCGTTGTCAACGGCGTCTTTCGCTCGGTGCCGACCCTCGAGAGCGGCTGGGTCAACGATGGTCTCGACGTCAAGGCAATGCTGGCGGCTGAATTTCCGCTTGTTCGCGAAGGCAAGCTTGCCCGCGAAAAAACCACCGCGAGTCTCGCGGCCCATGCTTTCTGGGCGAGCTACCGCGCCTCATGAAACACTGAACATCTCGGAGGATGCCTCCCTCGCTCACACCCAAAGTGCTTATCAGGGGTTCAAATCGCTGCCCCTCACCGCTAACTTCGCAAGCCATCGTTTGACAGCAAGAAGGGCGCGCATGAGCGACGATGTGAGCCAACAGGCCGAAAGCCTCTCGATCATCTTCCGCTGCGCCCCTGAGCACAAGGGCGTGGTGCCGCCACCCATTCCTGCCGTGCAGGGTTTGCCAGACTGGTTCAAGGCGATGCCGCCGCGCGCCTTCAGCGACACGCTCCAGTTGGAGCAGATGACAGTCAAGCGATGTCCGCCGTTCATCGATGCGATGACCCACGGTTTTCTCATTCCGCTGGCCACCGACCTCCATGTCGAGGACGGGGTCCTCACGTGGGACGGCGAGATCCCGTGCGCAAGGGTGCGCACGAACTGTTCGCCGTTGGATTTTCACGACAACAATCAGGTGAAGGGGTCGCCGTTCTTCGAGGAAGACCGCTTCGTTGTGAAGTTCAACTGTTTCTGGACCATCGAGCTGCCGCCCGGTTATTCGCTGCTTGTCACGCATCCGATTAACCGGCTGGATCTGCCCTTCGTCAGCCTCACCGGGCTGGTTGATGCGGACCGTTACCGCGACAACTACATCAATTTTCCGGCCCGCTGGTGCGATCCTGATTTCAAGGGCGTGCTTCCGAAGGGCACCCCGGTGGCTCAATGTGTGCCGATCAAACGCGAAGCATGGACCGCGCGCTTCGAGGAGATTTCCGCTGAGGCCGCCGGGCGAATGAGAGATATGCAGTTCATGCTGACGGATAACGACGACGCCTACAGGCATCACTTCCGTGCGCCCAAGCGCTAGGGGCGCTTGAGACCCAAGGCTTTGGCAGCCGCGCTGGGCTTGAGCCAGAAACGGCCCTTTCCGGCTTCCACGCAAGTCTTCAGCGCGCCGCCGAATGATTGTGGCGCCCACGCGACCAGCGCCCGCAGACATTCCATCGCCTCGGCCGGCCTGCCAAGTTCAAACAGACATTGGGCCGTCAGGAATCGCGCTCGGCCCTCGGATGGATTGTTCGCCATCGCTTCCCGGAACTTCTCGAGCGCCCGTTCGAGGTCGCCGCGCGCCATTCGCGCCCGGCCAAGGCCGCACAGCACAGAAGGATGTCCGGGGCTGGCCGCAAGGGCGCGCGCAAAGGAATCCGACGCATCCTCGAAATCTCCGCGCTCGAGAAAGATCGTACCCAAGGCGAACGACAATTGCCCGGCCGGGGCCACGGCCATCCCGCGAATGAGAACAGCTTCTGCCTCTGCAACACGCCGCTTCTCATAGAGCAGCGTCCCGAGCTCAAAGAAGGCGTCCGATACGGGCGGTTGCCGCTCGCTCGCTTGCTGCAGGACCGTCAGCGCTTCCGCGATCCGCCCTGTCCTGCGGAGCGCTTGGCCAAGACGGATTTCCACGATCGCGCCGGGGCGCTCGCGGGCCGCGTCTTGCAATGGCTCGATGGCTTCGGACGCCTTGTTTTGCGCCAGCAACGTCATGCCGAAGAGCTCCAGCGCATCGGGATTCCGCGGATGCCGCGCGAGCAGATTCCGCGCGAGGTCTTGCGCCTCCGCGACTCGCCCGCTGCGCAACGCCTGGACTCCCTCGTGCATCAACTTCTCAACCGTGCCGGGCGGGCCGGAGTGCTTCTGCATCGTCGTCGCCATGCCGCTATGATTGGACTGTCAGCTGCGGTTTACAACGTTTCTGGGGGCCGCTGTCTGTCCCTTGGGAGAATCGTTCAAAGGCTGCTCGATTCGGGGTTCCACCATGCTTCGACGCGGCGCATGTGCGAAAGACCGGGGCCTGCACACCGCGGAGGCGAAAGCAGCTCCGGATCGCAGCCCAAGTGACAGGCTGCACGGAATAAAGTCTTATTGACAATTCGCCGTAACTAATTGAAATGATGGATTAACAAAGAAGGTTGCTGGTTCGTTAAGGGCCAGGACGCGAGGTGGTTTCGAGAGCCTAAAAACTGAGTGCCATTTGTGCAACACCCGCTTGAAAACACGCTTTGGAGCCTGTGACTCGGCCCTTTTTTCGTTGTCTGTGCAGGACCCGTGACTAAGGTTGGACACGCGATGGAGGGGGGCATCCCCAAGTCGCCCCGTCCGGTTCGACGGATCAGACCGTAAGGCGAGAGACGAAGAACCGGGTGGTTTCGCGGGGAACTTATAAGGGGACCTTCCAGGGTGTTTCGGCACCCGACGAGCGGAACCCTCCCATAAAGCAAACTTGGAGGTCACGATGAAGATGGTGAAAAGCCTTCTCCTCGGTTCCGCAGCGGGTCTCGTTGCGGTCGCTGGAGCACAGGCTGCCGATCTTCCCGTTAAGGCCAAACCGGTCGAATACGTGAAGATTTGCAGCATCTACGGCGCCGGGTTCTTCTACATTCCCGGAACCGATACCTGCATCAAGATCGGCGGCTGGGTCCGCGCCGAGTACGGTTTCCAAACCGGTAACTCCTCGGTGCAGTACAACCAGGGTGTCTCCGGTCGTAACAACCGCATCGACTCGAACGAATACAACATGCGGGCTCGCTGGGTAACGTCGATCGACGTGCGCACCCAGACCGAATACGGAACCCTGCGCGCCTACAGCCGCGCCGGCTTCCAGACGACAACTGGCGAAAGCGCGCAAGGCCGTATCTACACCGAGCGCGGATTCATCCAGTTCGCGGGATTCACCTTCGGCAAGTCGCAGTCCTACTTCGACTTCTTCGGCGGTGCGTTCTGCTACGGCTGCTCGTACACGGGCACAGCGTCGATGACCGGTGCTGCCGGCACCCTGCTCGCCTCCTACACGGCGACGTTCGGGAACGGCTTCACGGCCACGATCTCGTTGGAAGAAAACATCATTCGCCGCAACGCGATTTGGGATGCCTCCAACGACGCGACCAACGCTCTCGTGATCAGCAATATGCCTGGTCCGGCGTCGGTTTCGGACTCGTACAACTTCACTGGCGTCAACATGGGCGATTACGCGGCGACCGGCATTCCGGACATCGTGGGTTCGCTGCGCGTTGACCAGGCCTGGGGCTCGGCACAGATCGCCGGCGCCCTGCACCAGCTCCGTGCTGGCTACTACGGCAACAACACGACCGGCGCGGGCGCTAACGTGCTGGGCGTGGATAGCCGCTTCCTCTCCCCCGGCGATGCGTACGGCTGGGCGATGATGGCGGGTATCGTCCTCAATCTGCCGTGGCAGAAGGGTGACAAGTTCTACGTCGAAGCCTCGTTCGCGGAAGGCGCCGGCGCGTATGTCGGCCTGGACGGCGGCATCAGCGGCAAGAACAACACCTTCGGCCGGTTCAACGGCGCGAACGTGGCCGCAGCCTGGGCGATCGACTCGATCTTCGGCACCCTCGTGTCGACGAACGGGGCGACCAGCCAGCAGCTGACCCGTTACTTCTCGATCACGGCAGCATTGGAGCACTACTGGACTCCGGCACTGCGCAGCGATCTGTGGGGCAACTACACGGCCGCGGACTACAACGACATCGCTACGACGTTGTTCTGTTCGTCGCCGCAGAGCCCGATCCGCCGTCTGGCGGCTCCGAACACCCCGCTCACGGGTGCAACGGTCGTCGCTGGCTGCAACCCAGACTTCAATACCTGGGCGGTCGGCTTGCGCACGATCTGGAACCCGGCACCGCAGTTCGATGTCGGCCTGGAAGTGTACTACACTCGCGTCGAAACCAAGCATGACCCGAACCAGGTTGTGCTGAACTTCGCGGGCGGTGGTGGCCGTCCGGTGGGTGTGTACTTGCCGTCGAGCGAAAGCGTGTGGGGCTCGATCCTCCGCTTGCAGCGCAACTTCTGGCCATGATCGCTTAGATCTAGCTGGATCACCTAAGGAAACCCCCGGCCGAAAGGCCGGGGGTTTTCGTTTGCCGCCTCCGTGAAGGCCGAACGACATTTCTGGGAGCATCGCGAGGCGCTCTCGCGCCGCGTCGTCAACGCTTGGTCCGAATCGGCTCCACGCCGCGCCGAACCCAAAACTGATACATGCCCAAAAAGGTACGCGGATGAGCCCGTTCAAAGGCGTGCCAACGAGCGAGATCCGTCATCGCAGGATCGTCCGGATTGGCCGCCGCGTATGCCCCGGCGGTTTCGCGCGAAAGCTGGAATCCGAGGAATTCGAGGCCTGCTTCGCTGGTGAACTGCGCGATCTGCGGGAGAGTGAGACGCTGCTCCGCGACGTGAAACAGGAAATCGCGGCATTCGCTCATCGTGTAAAAATCCGGAGCAAGCGTGTTGAGCCGGATCGGATCGTCGCTCGGCAACGCGGCGATCGCAGCGCGTGCACGGCGGATTCCCGCCGGATCGGGCGCGAAACCATGCGCCGTGATGAACGCGCGGGCTGTGACGACCTCGGTCCGGGCAAGCTCGCTGTAGAACCCGAGCAGCATGAACCCGCCGGGATTGAGAAGATCGAGCAGCCGGCGCCAGGCGACCAACGGCTCAGCCATGTGATGCAATACGCCGCTCGCCAGGATCACGTCGAACTTGCGGCCGAGTTCGCTGACGCGGAGGATGTCGGCCTGTCCATACTCGATATTGCGGAGTCCGAGCTCCGCGGCCTTGCGAGCCGCATAACTGAGGCTCGCAAGGCTGAGGTCGACGGCGAGAATGCGCGCCGATGATACCCGTCGCGCAAAGTCGACAGCCTGCTGGCCGGTGCCGCAGCCCGCGATAAGGGCGTCCACCGGTGGCCGATCGACAGGATCGACGCGGGCCGCCGGCAGCATCTCGCGCAGAAAGACGTCAAACGATACTGGCTGTCCGGGTGGGGCCGTCTTGATCCAGCGAGGATACGGGTTTTCCTCGTACTGCTGCCGGACCGCGAGCGAGGTCGGATCATCGATGGCCGTGAGTTGCGGAATGCCGGCGCCCATCAGCCGCTCGGCCGCCGGTTCGCGGACTTGCTGGACGATCACCGTCGTCAGGGCCGGGTCCGAGATTTGATCCAGCGACCGCTCATGGCCGGGCAGACCATTGAGCGGCCCATAGCAGGCGACAGCCGCGACAAGCAGGGCCGGCGGTGTTCCACCAGCAAGCCAAATATCGGAGAGCCGTTGGCGGAGCATGCTCAGGCGAGCCGCCTCCGCTGCATCCAGGTCGAAAACATACTCGGTGATGAAGCAATGGCGTGCCAGGCTGCATGCGAACGGCAGCAGACTGTCGGCGTCCTCGGGCGGATCATCGCAGAGAGCGAGAATGCCGCGGCGGGCGGCGGTGAGCAGCGCCTCGAGCTGCACATCGCCCGCGGGAGTGCTTTCAAGCAGCACTCCAAGCAATGCGTCGGTCGCCAGCGCCTGCAATGTGTGCGCCGCGAGAGCTTCGGCAGGCCGCATCTGCGCGACCGCATCCGCGACAGGTCCCTGGTTCTTCAGAACCGCCGCGGCAAAGCGAGCAAGATGTGGCGGGCGGCCCCACGGTTCGCGCAACGCCGCGCCGAGCAGCTCGCGCAATTCCGGAACACTGGGACAGGTATTCAGCCAGCGTGCGCAGGAGACAAAGAGCTCTTTCGCCTGTGGCGTCGGCCGCAGCACGAGTGCCCTGCATAGCAGCGTCATCGCGCCGAGCGCGTCGCCCCGCATCGAATAGGCGAGCGCCAACCCCACGATCGCCTCTACGAAATCAGGATGCAGCGCAAGTGCCCGGCGATAATGTTGCAGCGCGGGCTCCACGCGACCGCGCGCGAGCAGCACTCCGGCAAGATTGTTGAGCGCCTGAGGATAGTCGGGGCGCAGCGCGATCGTCCGTTCAAACGCCCCGATCGCCTCGTCGGGACGAGCGCACTCGGCCAGGAGATTTGCAAGGTTGAAATGGGCCTCGGGCAAGTTGGGCGCCAACCCGACCACGCGTTCGTAGGCTGTTTGCGCCTCGGCCAATCGGCCAAGCGCCTTGAGGCCGTTGCCAAGATTAAGATGGGCTTCGACATATCCCGGCTGCAATTCGACGGCGCGCCGGTTGTGCGCGACGACGGCCGCGAATTGCCCGAGTTGGGCATGGGCAAGGCCAAGATGATAATGCGCCTCCGGATTGCCCTCCTGCCGCGCCAGCGAACGCCGAATCAAATCCGCCGCGATTTCAGGTCGACCCTGCTGCAACAGCAGGAGGCCGAGATGATGGAGGGTTGGAGCATGATCGGGATCCCTCGCCAAAAGGTCTCGGTAGGCCGCTTCGGCCTCGCGAAGGCGCCCTTGCCGATGGAGGTCGACGGCCAAGGCAAAACGCGGTTGGGCGTCCTGCTGCGTTGCCGGTTTGGAAAATCGATCATTCATCAGGATGCAAAGATTACCCTTCGGGCGCCGCGACCCCAGACTCCCAATTTCGTCGTCAGCAGCTTGCAGCGCAACGTCTGGCCATGATCGCCTGATCATAGCTCGATCACCCGGGAAACTCCCGGGCGCAAGGCCGGGGGTTTCTCTTGCCGACGACCTTTCCTGCGCCCCGACTTTGTGGATATCCTTGAGGATGATCCGCGATGTTTTCGCCGCTCGGTTTGGGGGGCGAAAGCAAAAGTGAGCTGGCACGTCGCGGAAGATCTGCCTGAGAGCCTGCCGTTGTCCACGGATGTATTTGCTCGTGCGCAAGCCCTGCATCGGCAGGGGCAACTCGCAGGCGCGGTGCGGCTTTACCGCGAGTTTCTCGCCACACAACCACGACACTTCGGAGCGCTGAATCTCTACGCCGTTGCGGCCGCCCAGCTCGGACAGATCGAGGAGGCCGAGGGCGCGTTGCGCCGGGCGATCGAGATCGACAACACCTCCGAGACATTGCACTACAATCGGGGCACGCTTCTCCGTCAGCTCGGCCGGCTCGATGAGGCGCTTGCGAGCTTCGACAGGGCGGTCACGATCAATCCGCATTCCGCCGACAACTGGAACAATCGCGGCATCGTCCTGAAGGACTTGAGACGGTTCTCCGACGCGCTCGAGTGTTTCGCGCGCTCCCTGGCGCTACGCCCGAACCACGCGGAAACGCTACTCAATCAGGCAAACACGCTGGCTGCCCTGCGCCGGCCGGCGGACGCGATTGCGGCATATCAGCGGGCGCTCGCGATCCGGCCCGACGCGGCGGCGCTGGTTGTTCTCGGCAATATGCTGCGCGGGCTCGGCCGCAACGCCGATGCGCTGGCGGCCTACGATCGCGCGCTCGCGCTCGCGCCGACCCACGCAGATGCATTGCAGGCACGCTGCCACCTATTGATGAACGACTCCCGCTATGTCGAGGCCATCGCGACGGCCGAGCGCGCGCTCGCGCTCGATGCCAACGCGAATTACATGGTGGGGCATATTCTCCATGCCAAGGCGCATATCTGCGACTGGAGCGATCGCGCCGAGCTGGAGGCTCGCCTTCATGTCGGCCTCGCGGAAAAGCGCAAGGTTTGCCCGCCGTTTGCACTGATCGCGATCGACTCGACGCCCGCCGAGCAACTCACCGCGGCGCAGACGTGGATAGAGGATCTCTATCCCCCGGCGCGCAATCCTTGCCGGCATGCGGCGCCGCATGATCGCGAACGCCTGCGCATCGGCTACATGTCGGGTGAATATCGCACCCATGCGGTATCGTTTCTGATGGCGGAGCTGTTCGAGCTGCATGACCGCACACGCGTCGAGGTCGTGGGCATCGGCACCGGAATCGATGATAGGAGCGCCATTCGTCGAAGGATCGACAGGGCGTTTGACGAATTCATCGACGCCAGCGCGCTGAATGACGACGAGGCCGCGCGAGCCCTGACCGAAAAGAAAATCGACATTCTGGTCGACCTCAACGGCCACTACGGGAGGGCTCGCCCGGGAATCCTGGCGCGCCGCCCCGCGCCGATCCAGGTGAGCTATATCGGGTTTCCTGGGACTTCCGGCGCGCCCTACGTGGACTACCTGGTGGCCGACCGCTGGGTCATTCCGGTGGACGCGCAGCGCCACTATTCGGAGAGCATTGTCTATCTGCCGGACTCCTATTGGGTGAACGATCGGCAATGCGCGATCGCTGAGCACACACCGAGCCGCAGCGAGGTCGGCCTTCCAGAGAGGGCCTTCGTGTTTTGCTGCTTCAACAACACGCACAAAATCACTCCGGCCATGTTCGATGTCTGGATGGAGATCCTGCGCGAGGTCGAGGACAGCGTGCTGTGGCTGTTCGCCGCCAATCCGGCCGTGGCGAACAATCTACGGCATGAAGCGGAGCAGCGTGGCGTCGGGCGGGACCGTCTCGTATTTGCCCCCATGATGGCCCTGCCGGACCATCTTGCCCGGCATCGGCTCGCCGATCTTTGCCTCGACACGCTGCCGCACAACGCCCACACAACGGCAAGCAATGCCCTCTGGGCGGGGTTGCCCGTTCTGACCTGGATCGGAGATACATTCGCAGGCCGGGTTGGCGCGAGCCTGCTCGACGCCATCGGGCTTGCCGACATGATCGTCGATACGCCCGAAGCCTACAGGTCGGCGGCCGTCCGCCTGGCGCGCGACCCCGACGCACTCCGCGCCATTCGGGAACAGCTTGCCGCCAACCGCGCGACCGATCCACTGTTCGACACCCCGCGTTTTGCGCGGCACATCGAAAGCGCTTACGCGCAGATGTGGCGCCGCCATAAGGAGGGCCAGCCGCCGGCCGGGTTTTCGGTAGAGCCGCTATCGACCTGAGAAGTGACCGAGCGCCCAGGGACGCCGAAATCGCCTAAACGCCGAGCTTCGCCTTCAGCAGCGCGTTGACGGCCTGCGGATTGGCCTTGCCGCCCGAAGCCTTCATCACCTGGCCGACGAACCAGCCGAGCGCCTTCGGATTCGTCTTCACATCCGCGACCTTGTCGGGGTTTGCGGCGAGCACCTCGTCGACGACCTTCTCGATCGCGCCGGTGTCGGTGACCTGCTCTAGCCCACGCGCGTCCACGATCGCGCGCGGATCGCCGCCCTCCGCCCAGACGATCTCGAACAGGTCCTTGGCGATCTTGCCGGAGATGACACCCTCCCCGATCAGATCGAGAATCGCGCCGAGCTGCGCCGCCGACATCGGCGACTGCGCAATCTCCTTGCCCTCCTTGTTCAGCCGCCCGGTCAGCTCGTTGATCACCCAGTTGGCGGCCGCCTTCGCATCGCGCCCCTTCGCAACCTCCTCGAAGAAATCCGCGGTCGTGCGCTCGGCCGTGAGCACGCCTGCGTCATAGGCGGATAGTCCCTCACGCACAAACCTCGCCTTCTTCTCATCCGGCAGCTCCGGAAGCTCCGCATCCAGCGCATCCACCTCGGTTTGCGTCAGTTCGAGCGGCAACAGATCCGGATCGGGGAAATACCGATAGTCGTGCGCCTCCTCCTTGGAGCGCATCGAGCGCGTCTCGCGCTTGTTCGGATCGTAGAGCCGCGTCTCCTGGTCGATCGTGCCGCCCTCCTCGATGATCTCGATCTGGCGGCGCGCCTCATGCTCGATCGCGTCGCCAATGAAGCTGATCGAGTTCATGTTCTTGATCTCGCAGCGCGTCCCGAGCGGGCTGCCTGGCTTGCGCACCGACACGTTGACGTCGGCGCGCAGCGATCCCTTCTCCATGTCGCCGTCGCAGGTGCCGAGATAGCGCAGGATCGAGCGCAGCTTGGTTACATAGGCCTTGGCCTGCTCCGACGAGCGGATGTCCGGCTTCGACACGATCTCCATCAGCGCGACGCCGGACCGGTTGAGATCGACATAGGACATGGTCGCATGCCGGTCGTGCAGCGACTTGCCGGCGTCCTGCTCGAGGTGCAGCCGCTCGATCCCGACCGTGATGCTCTCGCCGTCGGAGAGATCGACGATCATCTCGCCCTCGCCCACGATCGGCTGCTTGTACTGGCTGATCTGATAACCCTGCGGCAGATCCGGATAGAAATAGTTCTTCCGGTCGAACACCGATTTCAGATTGATCTGCGCCTTGAGACCGAGCCCGGTGCGCACCGCCTGGCGCACGCATTCGGCATTGATCACCGGCAGCATGCCCGGCATCGCGGCATCGACCAGCGACACATGGCTGTTCGGCGCGGCGCCGAATTCCGTCGAGGCGCCGGAGAACAGTTTCGCGTTCGACGCAACCTGCGCATGGACCTCCAGGCCGATCACGACCTCGTAGCCCTTGATAAGATTGTTGTTGTTCATTCTTTCGCCATCAAAACGCACGCGAACCGCCATTCGCGGTGAGGAACCGCCGCAGCGCACAAGTCGTTGTGAAGGGGATTAGCGGAGCGAATGATGGCTGACAACAACCAGAACCAGGGAACGGGCCTGTTCGGGATGCTGCTCGCGGGAGTGGTGGTGCTCGCGGCCGGCGTGTTCATCATCAGCGGCGGCCAGCTCGGCGGCAAGAAGCAGGTCGCGGGAGACGCCGACCTGCCGCCGGTCACCACGGGCGGGCCGACGAAGTAGCTAGACCGCAATCGCCGGGACCACCAGCGGCACGCCGACCGCCTGCTCGACCGCGTCGAACGTGTCGCTGATTTCGCGGAACTCGATGATCTTCCCGTCGACGACACGCAGGAAATTGACGAGCTGCATTACCAGCAACCGCCCGGTCGCGCGCTGCAGGAAGGCCGTCTCCGACAGCACGGCCGCGCGCTCCCCTTCGACGATCAGGATCTTTTGCTCGTAGCGTTTGAGCTCGAACTGGCGGCCGATCGCCGCGAGCGTCTCCAGCACGGCGGCCTTGCCGCGGCGCGGGCCCTCGAAGGCAAACAGATGCGCAGGCCCGTGGATGACCCAATCGATATCGTCGTGGATCATCGAAGCGACCTTCTCGCCGTCACCCGCCAGATAGGCCTTGTGCAGTTCGATCACCGTGCTGCGCGTGTCCATGACGTCTTCCCCCGCTTCGCCTTGGGATTCAACGCCTGATTCCGCCCGCGCGCTACGCCAATTTTGGCCCGATCCCGTTCACGGGCCGCCCAGCAGCGCCGCGGCAATCGCCTGCCACTCCGCCTCCAGCGCACCCGCCGCAACCGGCTTGCCGGCGGTGCTGTACCAATAGCGGGCGTTCGGCAGATCGCCCTCGACGCGGTGCAGGTAGGCATGCACCCACGCGGCCTCGCGGCTCTCGTCGTCCTGCACGATCTTGTGCGCCTTCTCCCAATCGCCTTTCGCGGCCCACCACAGCGCCTGCACGGTCGGCGCAAGACCAAGCGGCGGTGTATCTGCGGAAACCGAATCTTGAAGATCAACGGGCGTCATCGCATCCGACCGATCAACACGTGAGCGACTGCAAATGCCCTTGCGCGGCATAGCCGAGCAACGGACGGTCACGCGTGACCAGCGTGTAACCGTATTCGCGGGCGGTCGCCGCAAGGATGCGATCGGCAGGATCGTTCGGTGGTGAACCCGGAAGATATGATGCAGCGATCAACACATTCGGTGGCAGATTGGCGAGGCGAAGTGCCGGCGCCTGCAACAAGCTCGTGAACCAGCGCTCGGGTGCGGTCGGCAGGCTCATCCGGCCTCGGGAAACGAGCATGCCAATTTCCCAAGCGCTGATCGGCGAGATGTAGATAGAGCCGTCGTCTGCTTCGGCGCGCTGGATCTCGCGAAGAAACTCATCCGAGACTGGCGCCTTGTTCGCGATCCAGATGGCCGCGCATGTGTCGAGCAGCAACGGCGATTTCATTCATAGGCCCTTTTGCCCCAGTCGGGGTCGGCCGGTTCGGTCAGATCGACGCCTGGCGCCACACGAACCGTGCCCTCAAGCCAGCCATAGAGCGAACGTGCCGGCGGAGCAGATTGGCCTCCCTTCGTTTGTCCCTGTTTTTCTGAAACAGAATCGGTTCGGGAAAATACGACCGTCCGGGCATCCATATCCACTTGCTCACTAAGGAAACCGGCATCCCGCCAGGCTTTCGTCATGACGCTGTTGGAAGGATTATTGCTCCACCAGGAACGGTAGAAGACCGCACTCGGCGGAAGCTTTCTTCCGATAACGTCTTCAATCTGCGAGAACGTCATTTCTATTCGGTCTGTGCGCTTGTTGCGAAGAAACTCGGTTAGCGGTTCGTACCTACCCATATGTACTACTCCTATATATGTACTGTACAGGTACAGTAACTATTTTTAAGTGTCAATCGGCCAATTCGACCGTCACCACCACCGCTCCGGCGCATAGTGTCCCGCCGCGTCCTCGATCTTCTGGCCGAGCGCGAACAGCGTTTCCTCGTCGAACGGCTTGCCGATGAGCTGCAGCCCGAGCGGCAGGCCTTGGCCGTCGAGGCCCGCCGGCACCGCGATTCCCGGCAGCCCCGCCATGTTCACCGTCACGGTGAAGACGTCGTTTAGATACATCTCCACCGGATCGGAGCCCTTCTCGCCGATCCCGAAAGCGGCCGACGGCGTCGCGGGCGTGAGCATCGCGTCGATGCCGGCCGCGAAGCACTCCTCGAAATCGCGCTTGATCAGCGTGCGCACCTTCTGCGCGCGGATGTAATAGGCGTCGTAGTAGCCGGCCGAGAGCACGTAGGTGCCGATCATCACACGCCGGCGCACCTCCGCGCCGAAGCCGTCTGCGCGCGTACGCTCGTACATCGCAATGATATCGCGGCCATCCTTGCGCAGCCCGTAGCGCACGCCGTCATAGCGCGCGAGGTTCGATGAAGCCTCCGCCGGCGCCACGATGTAATAAGCCGGCAACGCGTATTTGGTGTGCGGCAGCGAGACATCGACCGTCTCGGCGCCGGCATCTTTGAGCCATGCGATGCCCTGCTGCCACAGCGTCTCGATCTCGCCCGCCATGCCGTCGAGCCGGTACTCCTTGGGGATTCCGATGCGCATGCCTTTCACGGAGCGGCCGAGCGCCGCCTCGTAATCCGGCACCGGCAGGTCGACGCTCGTCGTGTCCTTCGGATCGTGCCCGGCCATCGATCGCATCAGCATCGCGGCATCGCGCACCGTGCGCGCGATCGGCCCGGCCTGATCGAGCGACGAGGCAAACGCCACGATGCCCCAGCGCGAGCAGCGGCCATAGGTCGGCTTGACGCCGACGGTCGCGGTGAACGCCGCCGGCTGGCGGATCGAGCCGCCGGTGTCGGTCGCGGTCGCGCCCATGCACAGCAATGCGGCCACCGCCGACGCCGAACCGCCGGAGGAGCCGCCGGGCACCAGCGTGGTGTTGGCGCCGTCGCGCCGCCACGGATTGACCACCGGGCCAAAGCACGAGGTCTCGTTCGACGAGCCCATCGCGAATTCGTCATTGTTGAGCTTGCCGAGCATCACCGCGCCGTCACGCCAC
>JBAVXH010000103.1:0-13612 GCA_049698215.1 Xanthobacteraceae bacterium
CCCCCGTCGAGATAACCAGGTCATTCCTGATCGTTCTAGACGAACAGGAAGTCGCTCGCGTGCAGGCTGGTCGCTGTGACGTGCTGCAGTGTGATCGAGTCGATGCCGTGGGTGATCACGGTGTCGACGCCGACCTGCGTCATCGCGGCCTGCACGGCGGCGAAATTCGCGAACACCGTGTGGTCGAACTGGATCTGGTCGGGACCATTTCCGAAGTCGGTTATGGTGTCGTCGCCGAAGCCCGGACCGAATATGAAGGTATCGGCTCCATTTCCGCCGGTCAGGATGTCGTTGCCGGCTCCGCCAGTGATACTGTCCTTGCCGTTGCCGCCGTTGATGGTGTCGTCCCCGGCCGTCCCTACTATCGTGTCCTTGCCGTTGCCGCCGTTGATGACCTGGCCGATCGAGACGACGGTCGCACTGACGGTCCCGGTCTCGGTCACGCCGCCCGACGTCACCGTGTAGGTGAAAGTGTCGGAACCGGTATAGCCCGCATTCGGCGTATAGGTGACGAAGTCGTCGGTCAGGTCTCCCGGCGTGCCGTTGTTGTTGATCGCGGTCGTGCCGTGCGAGGCCGCGGAGACCGAGGTGATCGCGCGGCCGGCGTTCTCGAACGTATCGTTCGCCAGCAGAGCAAGGTTGTTTGCGCCGGAGTTCTGATTGACCGTGACGCTGTCATTGACGATGTCCGCGACCGCACTGATGCTGATCGATGCGGTGGCGGCGGCGCTATCGGCGGTGCCGTCGTTGGCCTTGTAGGTGAAGCTGTCGGGTCCGTTGTAGTCCGCGGTCTGCTGGAAGTAGACCGTTGCGCTGTTCCCGGATCCTGGGATCACATCATTGACCGCCAGCGCCACTCCGCCGCTGGCCGTCAAGAACAGCTGCCCATGCGCGGCGAGCGAGGCGAGCTTGAAGTTCAAGGAATCTCCGTCGACATCCGCGCCGCTGAGCGTAATGGCGATACGGGGTGCGGCGTCCTCGGCTCCTGACGCCGATGTCGCGTTCGCGGTCGGCGTGTCGTTCTGCCCTGCAACATTGATCGTAAGCTGGTCCTGATCCTGTTCGTTGGCCGGCCCGCCGGTCGCGCCCGGATCGGTGCCGGTATGACCATTGTCGCTCGTGGTGATCGTCAGCGTGTCGGAGCCGCTGAAGTTCGCGTTGCCCTGATAGGTCAATGACGTCAGAGCCGCATTGATGTCAGTCGTGGTCCCGCTGAACGTCATCGACGCATCGGCCGTGCCGTCGCCGGTGCTGAAGCTCAAGTTGGCGGTGCTCCCTAAAGTAAGGACGCCGTGTGCTGCCGACAGCGTCACGGTCAGCGGCTGCACTGCACTCGCGGGATCGGCATCGACGTCCGATACCGAGAGGCCCGCGATTGCGAACGCGGTGTCTTCGTTTCCACTGGGGTTGCTGCCCGGAAGATGGTTCACCGGCGCGTCATTGACCGCATCGATGGTGATGGTCGAGGTGGCGGTGTTCTGCCCCTGACCGGCCGGCACGTTCAGCGAGCCATCGCTCGCCGTCCAGGTGAGGGTGCGCGTGTCGTTGTTTCCGTAGTTGGTCGGATTGTCGCCGGTCGCAAAGTAGCTGACCGCAGACATCACCGTGTTGTAGTGCGCGATCGTGTCATAGCCGGACAGCGTCAATAGGTCGGTGCCGTCGTCGTAGCTGACCGTGATGTTGGTGCCGGTGAAGATGCCGCTGGTGCGCTGCGTCAATCCATCCAGCACGAAGAGATGATCATCCGCGCTGCTGGTCTCGTTCGACGAGAACGTCCCGCCGGTGATCTGGACCGTGGCGCCGGTATAATATCCGCCATCGTCGGTGCTGGAGAACGTAGCTGCTGCCGTAATCGGGCTGCCCTGCTCGACCGCATGGGTGCTCGAACTGGTCAGCGAGAGAAGCGGCAACTGGTTCCAGACGGATGCGCCTGGATGGGAATTCTCGTCGGTCGGCGGGCCGAACGGGCCCTCAAGCTGATCCAGCGAGTAGCTTGCTATCGGGCTGCTGCCGATCGAGGTCCCGGTCGCATCGAGCTGGTAGACCACGATGTGGTTGGCATACGCGGTCGGATCGTTCGGATATCCGCCGCCGCCCGGCGCATCGAAGAACGCCAGCGAGATGTAAAGCTGCTGCGAGTTCGGGTCGAGCGACAGGCCGGCCGGCACGCCGATATTGACGTTGTCGAGGTCCGCGATCTTGGTCGCGGTGCCGCCCGCGGTCGACATGTACCAGAGGTGGCCTTGCGCCGGATTGTCGAAGTCCATCGTCGTGAAATAGATCAAGCCCTTGGCATCGTTGATCGCGAGGTTGCCGATGATGCCGTTGCTCGAGTCCGCAGGGAACTGACTGTCGAGAGTCAGCTTGGTGACCGTTGGATTCGCGGCGGTGTAATCATCGACGACATAAATCGCGTTGGTCGGCGTGAAGGGGGCAAAGTTATAGTTGTTGTCCCAGTCGGAGTAATACAGCTTGTGAGTCGCGGTATCGATCTCGAAGCTGAACCCGTTGACGTAGTTACCGCCCGTCGACGTTCCGGTGACGAGGAAGGTCGGCGATTGGTCGAACGCCGCTGTCGCGTCGAGCATGCCCGTCATCGGGTCATAGCTGATCTTGACGATGCCGGTGTGATCGAGGTCGGTGTCCCACCGATTGGCGAAGACGATGTGATTGGTCGGGTCGACGGCCATGGCGTTGACGAGTTCGCCCAGCGATGCGTCGCCGACCTGAACGGTGCTGATCAGGGCGTTGTCGCTGATCCGATAGGAGCTGATCGATGTGCCGTCGGAGTTCGCGACGAAGTAATATCCGGCCGCCGTGTCGACCCCGATCGCCAAGGCGCTGTCGTTCGTCGGGCCGGTCTGCGTGATAAACGTGCCGTCGGAATTGAAGTAGCCGGCGACGTGATTGTCGCCGATGTCGATCGTCGTGTACCAGAGCTGGCCGGTAATCGGCATGAAGAAATCCTCCCACTTCCATGTGCGCACGCGAACGCGTGCATTGACGAAAAGCTCGCTTGAAACCGGGCTCGGTGCCCCGGCGAGAGCAGGTTCAGCGTAGCGGCGCGCTACAACGTTCGGATGTCAAAGTCGGCAAAGTTATCCGACGAACTTGATCATCGAGCGTCGCAACAGTTCTTGGTCGTTGTCAGTGGCCACCCCAGTCTCCGCCCATCCATATCTTGAGAGGAGATTGGTGCAATTTTCAAGCCCGTGTTGTGTCGAAAGTTGGAGCACAGCGCGCGCAGGTTCCATAGCAGCGCCGAAGCGCGCGGCCTTGAGCGACGCGCAGCGGGTGATCCTGCGTCTCACCCCGGGCCGGTTGAGGCGCGGTTGGGGCTCGCCATGACATTGACCCATCCGCCGCGCCCGGCAATTGTGCCGCCATGGCAGACCTTTCGCGCAAATTCGATGTGCTGGTCGCGGGTGGGGGCAATGCGGCGCTGTGTGCCGCGATCGCGGCCCGGCGCGGCGGCGCCAGCGTGCTGGTCTGCGAGATGGCATCGAAGTTCTACCGGGGCGGCAATACACGCCACACGCGCAACATCCGCTGCGCACACGACACCGCGACCGCGACGCTAAGTGGGCCTTATCTGGAAGAAGAGTTCTTCAAGGACCTGCTCGCGGTCACGCAAGGCAACACCGACCAGGTGCTCGCGCGCCACATGATCGCCGAATCCAAGACCGTGCTTGACTGGCTGCCGCAGCAGGGCGTGCGCTACCAGCCTTCGCTCGGCGGCACCCTGAGCCTCGGACGTACCAACTCGTTCTTTCTCGGCGGCGGACGCTCGATGCTCAACGCGCTTTATCTGACCTCCGAGGCGCTCGGCATCGAGATCGCCTATGAGGCGGAAGTCGTCGACCTCGAGATCGACAACGGAATGTTCCTCTCCGCGACCGTGCAGCAGGGCGCGGCCCGCCACACGGTGCGCGCCGCGACGCTGGTCGCGGCCAGCGGCGGTTTCGAGTCGAACATCGAATGGCTCAAGCAATACTGGGGTCCGGCGGCGGACAATTTCCTGATCCGCGGCACGCCGAATAACCGCGGCACGGTGCTGAAGATGCTGCTCGACCGCGGTGTCGCCGAGACCGGTGACCCAACGCAATGCCACGCAGTCGCGATCGACGCGCGCGCACCGAAGTATGACGGCGGCATCATCACGCGTCATGACAGCGTGATCTTTGGCATTGTCGTCAACAAGCACGCGCAACGCTTCTACGACGAAGGCGAGGACATCTGGCCAAAGCGCTATGCCATCTGGGGGCGGCTGGTGGCGCAGCAGCCGGACCAGATCGCCTACATCCTGTTCGACTCCTCCGTGGTGACGATGTTCATGCCGACGCTCTATCCGCCGATCGGCGCACCAACCATCCGCGAACTCGCCGGCAAGCTCACGCTCGATCCGGACTCGCTGGAGGCGACCGTCGCCGGCTTCAACGCCGCGGTGCAACCCGGGACGTTCGACGACACGATCCTCGACGATTGTCGCACGCAGGGACTGAAGCCCGAGAAGACCCACTGGGCGCGGCGGCTGGAAACGCCGCCCTTCTATGCCTATCCGGTGCGGCCTGGCATTACCTTCACGTATCTGGCGACGCGCGTGAATAAGGAAGCCCGCATGCTGATGAAGGACGGCAAGTCGTCCGCCAACATGTTTGCCGCGGGCGAGATCATGGCCGGCAACGTGCTCGGGCGCGGCTATGCGGCCGGCATGGGGATGACCATCGGCAGCGTGTTCGGCCGCATCGCCGGGACGGAGGCGGCGAAAAATGCTCGCAACTGAGAAAGCGGGCGCGCGGCCGGGCCATCACGCGACAGCGCTGCTCGCCGAAGCCGATCGCCTGATGACGGTGTGCAACTCATGCCGCTACTGCGAGGGCCTGTGCGCCGTCTTCCCCGCGATGGAAATGCGCCGCGCGTTCCCGGACGGCGACCTCAATTATCTCGCGAACCTCTGCCACTCCTGCGGCGCGTGCTACGTCGATTGCCAGTTCTCGCCGCCGCACGAGTTCGACGTGAACGTGCCGCGCGTGCTGGCGCAGCTGCGCAACGAGTCCTACGCGGCTTACGCGTGGCCGCGCACCCTCGCGCCGGCCTTCGCGCGCAATGGCCTCGTGATCAGCATCGTGGCGGCACTTGCAGTCGCGGCCTTCGTCCTCGGCTTTGCGGCCTGGCACGATCGATCCGTGCTGTTCGGCACGCATACCGGTCCCGGCGCGTTCTACAAACTGATGCCGCATGGCGGGATGGCGTGGCTGTTCGGCGTTGCGTTGATCTATGCGCTGGTGGCGCTAATCGTGAGCCTGCGTGCGTTCTGGCGCGACATCGGCGATCCGGTTGCGGTGAATGGCGGCTCGCTTATGCAGGCGATCCGCGATGCCGCGACGCTGCGCTATCTCGATGGCGGCGGTATCGGCTGCTACAACCACGACGAACGGCCGAACGACCGCCGTCAGTTCTATCATCACCTGACGTTCTACGGCTTCCTGCTCTGCTTCGCCGCCACCTGCGTGGCGACGCTCTACCACTATCTGCTGGCGCGCGAGGCGCCCTATCCCTGGTGGGACCTGCCGGTGGTGCTCGGTACGCTCGGCGGCATCGGACTGATCTTCGGTCCGCTCGGATTGATGATCGCAAAGCTCAGGCGCGATCCGATCATGGTCGACGAAAGCCGTCTCGGCATGGACTTCGCGTTTCTGGCGATGCTGTTTCTGACCAGCCTGACCGGTCTGTTGCTGCTGGTGCTGCGCGCCACACCGGCGATGCCGCTGCTGCTCGCGCTGCATCTCGGCGTGGTGTTCGCGCTGTTCATCACGATGCCGTATGGCAAGTTCGTGCACGGACTCTATCGTTTTGCCGCGCTGGTGCGCTACGCGCAGGAGCGCCGCGCATTCACGCATAAGGGCTAGCCTGATGCCGTCCACCGTCCTCGACAGCGACATCTTCAAGGACTTGTTCGGTACGTCGGACATGCGGGCGGTGTTTTCCGATGACAATCTCATCGAGCGTCAGGTCGAATGCGAGATCGCGCTCGCGGTCGCGCAAGGCCGCCTCGGTGTCATTCCACAGGAGGCCGCTGATGCGATCGCGAAACTCGCGCCTGCGGTCGAAATCGACCGCGCGGAGCTGAAGCGCGACGCCGAGAATGTCGGCTACCCGATCCTGGGACTGGTGCGGCAGCTGTCGCAAAAGCTCGGCGAAGCCGGCCGCTACGTGCATTGGGGCGCGACCACGCAGGACATCGTGGACACCGCGACCGTGCTGCAAATTCGCGCGGGGCTTGCGATCGTCGAACGCGACCTCACCGCCGTCTCGGCCGCGCTTGCCAATCTCGCGGAGAAGTATCGCGATACCGCGATGGCCGGCCGCACCCACCTGCAGCAGGCGTTGCCGATCACGTTCGGCTACAAGTGCGCGATCTGGCTCTCCATGATGCAGCGCCATGCCGAGCGCCTGCGTGAGCTGAAACCACGCGCGCTGGTCGCACAGCTCGGCGGCGCCGCCGGCACGCTCGCCTCGCTCGGCGACAAGGGCCTCGATGTGCGGCGCGAGTATGCGCGTGAGTTGAAGCTCGGCGATCCGTCGATCACCTGGCATGTCGCGCGCGACGCCGTCGCCGAAACCATCAACTTCCTCGCGCTGGTGACCGGCTCACTCGGCAAGATCGGATTCGACATCATGCTGATGATGATGACGGAGCTAGGCGAGGCGTTCGAGCCGTTTGCCTCGCATCGCGGGGCCTCGAGCACCATGCCGCAGAAGCGCAACCCGATCTCCTCCGAAATCCTGGTGGCGAACGCCAAGGCGGTGCGTCAGCACGCCGGACTGGTGCTCGATGCCATGATCCAGGATTTCGAGCGCGCGACCGGCCCGTGGCATGTCGAATGGATGGCGGTGCCGGAGAGTTTCATCCTCACGGCGGGCTCGCTCGCGCAGGCGAAGTTCATGCTTGAGGGCCTCGTGGTCGACGAAAGTCGAATGCGGGCGAACCTCGACATGACGCGGGGATTGATCGTCGCCGAAGCCGTGATGATGGGCCTTGCGCCACATCTCGGCCGCCAGCAGGCGCATGATGTGGTCTACGAGGCGTGCCGGGACGCGCTGGGGCAGAGGCGCCCGCTCTTCGACATACTAAAGTCGAACCAAGCGGTTGCATCTGCGTTACCGGAAAAGCGTCTGCGCGAGCTGTGTGATCCCACCAACTATCTGGGCACCGCTCCGCGCATGGCTGATGAGATTGTCCGCCGGTTTCGCGGGGTCTAGGGTCCGCCTGACCGCCGCGCGAACCCAAAAAGGTCCCGCCCTAACGGCGTTTGGAGGAAATTCCGCCCCGGCCTGTCGCCGCGGTGCGCCCAGCAGGAGTACCCATCATGAAGCTTTCCCGCCGCGAATTCGGCTTCGGCATCAGCGCCACCGCAATCGCCACGGCCTATGGTCGCCCCGGCTGGGCCCAGGCTCCGCTCGCCATCAAGTTCAGCCATGTCGTCGCCGACGACACCCCGAAGGGGAAGGGCTCGCACAAGTTCAAGGAGCTCGCCGAGAAGTACACCGGCGGCAAGGCAAAGATCGAAGTCTATCCCAACTCGCAGCTCTACAAGGACAAGGAGGAGATCGAGGCGCTGCAGCTCGGCGCCGTGCAGATGCTCGCCCCCTCGACCGCGAAATTCGCGCCCCTCGGCGCCAAGGAATTCGAGGCGCTCGACTTGCCGTTCCTGTTCGCCGACGATGCGACCTACGACAAAGCCGCGAAGGGGGAGCTCGGCAAATACCTGATGGGCAAGCTCGAGCCGAAGGGCATCAAGGGCCTCGCCTTCTGGGACAACGGCTTCCACATGGTCTCGGCCAACAAGCCGATCCTGATGCCCGAGGACGTGAAGGGCCTGAAGGTGCGCATCTCCGGCTCCAAGATCGCGGACATCTATTTCCGCCGCCTCGGTGCGCTGCCGCAGATCATGGCGTTCTCGGAGGTCTATCAGGCGCTGCAGACCGGCGTCGTCGACGCCTGCGAGAACACGCCGTCGAACTATTACACGCAGAAATTCCACGAGGTGCAGAAGCACATCACCAACTCCAAGCACGCGCACCTTCAGTACGCGGTGATCGTGAATTCGAAGAACTGGGCCGCACTACCGGCGGACATCCGCGAGCCGCTCGAAAAGGCGATGAACGAGGCGACCGACTACACCAACAAGATCGCCCAACAGGAGAACGAGGACGCTCTGAAGGCGATCAAGGACTCCGGCAAGAGCACGATCCACGACCTCAAGCCCGAGCAGTTGAAGGCTTGGCGCGACGCGTTGATGCCGACCTACAAGGCCGCGGAGAGCCGTGTCGGCAAGGAGGTGCTTGCCGTGATCGAGAAGAACGGCGTCAAGACGAACTAGCGCCGTGACCGCGCAGGGGGAGATTGGCCGGCCCGCCGCCGGCCAGGCGCAGGCAAAGGCGAGGCAAAATCCGCTGCTCCGGGTGCTCGATCACCTGGAGGAGTGGATCATCACGTTCCTGATCGGCGCCGCGACTGTCATCATCTTCGTCGCGGTGGTGCATCGCTACAGCGCCGGCATCTCGGTCGACATCGCCCGCTGGTTTGCGGCGCATGGCATGCCCGGCGTCGCGAGTATTTTCGAAAGCATCTTCTCCTGGCTCGCTGCCTGGGATCTCTCCTGGGCGCAGGAACTCTGCATCTACATGTTCGTCTGGATGGCCAAGTTCGGCGCCGCCTATGGCGTGCGCACCGGCATCCATGTCGGCGTCGATGTTCTCGTCAACATGCTTCCCGACAGCCGCCGCCAGCGCGTGATCCTGTTCGGCCTGCTCTGCGGCGCACTGTTCACCGGCATCGTGGCGGCGCTCGGCGCTGATTTCGTCTATCACCTGTCAGGCACCGACCAGCGCTCGAACGATCTCGAAGTGCCGATGTGGCTCGTCTATATGGCGATCCCGCTCGGCTCCGGCCTGATGTGCTTTCGCTTCCTGCAAGTCGCGTGGGCTTTCTGGCACACCGGTGAACTGCCGCATACCGACCAGGCGCATGTCGAGGGAGTCGACGAAGTCGCACCCATCGCGCAGGTGCCGAAGGTCGAGAAGGAAGCCGAGAGCAAAGCGCTCGGCTGGGCGCTCATCCTCGCGCCGATCCTGATCGTGCTGATCTGCCTTGCACAAAAGGCCGGCGTCATCGTGATGCCGCAAGGCCTGCGCGCCGCGATGGTGTTCATCCTACTGATCACGCTGATGCTGACCGGCATGCCGATTTCGATCGCGCTCGGCCTGACCGTGCTCACCTTCCTGTTCACGCTGACCGAGGTGCCTGTCGCCTCCGTCGCGCTGAAGCTGTTCACCGGCATCGAGAAGTTCGAGATCATGGCGATCCCGTTCTTCATCCTGGCCGGCACTTTCCTCACCCATGGCGGCGTCGCCAAGCGCATGATCGCGTTCGCGACCTCGATGGTCGGCCACTGGCACGGCGGCCTCGGCCTCGCGGCCGTGCTCGCCTGCGCGCTGTTCGCGGCCGTATCCGGCTCTTCGCCCGCAACCGTGGTGGCGATTGGCTCGGTGATCCTGCCCGCGATGGTGGCGCAGGGATTCCCCAAGCGCTTCGGCGCCGGCGTGGTCACCACGTCGGGCGCGCTCGGCATCCTGATCCCGCCATCGATTGCGATGGTGCTCTACGCAGTCTCGACCAATGCCTCGATCGGGCAGCTCTTCATCGCCGGCATCGTGCCCGGCATCGCGCTCGCAACGCTGCTCGGCCTGACCACCTGGTATATCGCATGGCGCAACAACTATCCGCGCATGCCGAAGGCCTCGTTCCGTGAGCGCCTTCACACCTTCCGTGAGTCGGTGTGGGGCCTGCTGCTGATCTTCATCGTGATCGGGGGCATCTATACCGGCCTGTTCACGCCGACCGAGGCGGCCGCGATGAGCGCCGTCTACGCCTTCATCATCGCGGTGTTCGTCTACAAGGACATGCGGCTCTCCGACGTGCCGCGCGTGCTCCTGTCCTCGGCGAACATGAGCGCGATGCTGCTCTACATCATCACCAACGCGGTGCTGTTCTCGTTCCTGATGACGCACGAGAACATCCCGCAGGCGATGGCGCAGTGGATGATCGATCAGGGCTTCGGCTGGATCGTGTTCCTGCTGGTGGTCAACGTGCTGCTGCTGCTCGCCGGCAACGTGATGGAGCCGTCCTCGATCATCCTGATCATGGCGCCGATCCTGTTCCCGGTGGCGATGAAGCTCGGCATCGATCCGATCCATTTCGGCATCCTGATCACGGTGAACATGGAAATCGGCATGTGCCACCCGCCGGTCGGCCTCAACCTCTATGTCGCCTCCGGTATCGCCAAGATGGGCATCACCGAGCTCACCGTGGCGGTGTGGCCATGGTTGCTCACCATGCTGGGGTTCCTTGTGGTGGTGACCTACTGGCCCGGGCTTTCCCTGTGGCTCCCGACCGTGCTCGGCATGAGATGACGCGCGCATGACTGCCGCTCTCCGGTAACCATTGACTTCACCGCATTGCGGCGCGATGGGGCAATGAAAGCTCAGGCCCTCATCCTGAGGAGCCCGAGCCAACGGGTCCGGCCCGCTTGGGCCGGCCCGATGACAGGCTCCGGAGGGCGTCTCGAAGGATGGCCAAGAAACTCAGGCCTCGCCCTGGGCCATCCTTCGAGACGTTCGGCCTTCGGCCTCACTCCTCAGGATGAGGTGGATACCTGTGATATGAGCGATCTCATTGGAATCCCGGTCATTTTCATGCGCGGCGGGACCTCGCGCGGGCCTTATTTCAAGGCCGAGGACCTGCCCAAGGATACGGCCGCGCGCGACCGCGTGCTGCTCGCCGCGATGGGCTCGCCCGATCCACGCCAGATCGACGGGCTCGGCGGCGCCGACACGCTCACCAGCAAGGTCGCGATCGTGTCGAAATCGACGCGGCCCGGCGTCGATCTCGATTACCTGTTCGCGCAGGTCGATATCGGCAAGCCGATCGTCGATACCGCACCGTCCTGCGGCAACATGCTGGCCGGCGTCGCGCCGTTCGGCATCGAGACCGGGATGATCCCCGCGCAGGACGGCGAGACGCGCGTGATGATCTACAACGTCAACACCGAGGCGCGCATCGAGGCGATCGTGCAGACGCCCGGAAAGTCCGTGCAGTACACCGGCGACGCGCGCATCGACGGCGTGCCCGGCACCGCGGCGCCGATCGTGCTCAACTTCATGGACGTGGTCGGATCGATCTCCGGCAAGATGCTGCCGACCGGCAACGTGCGCGACGTGATCGACGGCATCGAGGTCACCTGCATCGATGTGGCGATGCCGATGATCATGATGCGCGCCAGGGATTTCGGCCTGACCGGCACCGAGGGCCGGGCGGAGATCAATCCGAACAAGGAGCTGTTCGGCACGATCGAGCCGATCCGGCTGGAAGCCGGCCGCCGCATGGGCTTCGGCGATGTGTCCGACAAGGTGATCCCCAAGGTCGGCCTGCTTTCGCCGCCGCGCGATGGTGGCACCATCGCGTCGCGCTATCTCACGCCGCACGCCCTGCACGCCGCGCATGCGGTGACCGGCGCGGTCTGCGTGTCCGCCGCCTGCGCGCTCGAAGGCTCGATCGCGCATGAGCTGGCGAAGCCGGACGACGCCAACCCGCGCACCATCTGGATCGAGCATCCCTCCGGCCAGGTCGATGTGCTGCTGCAGACCACGGGCAAGGGCGCCGACATGGACGTGGTCGCCGGCACCTTGCGCACCGCGCGCCCGATCATGAAGGGCGAAGTGCTGGTGCCGCGGAAGGTGTTCAACGGCGGCTAGCTATTCTCCCGCTCATGCCCGCGAAAGCGGGCATCCAGTTCTTGGCTCTGGGTCCCCGCTTTCGCGGGGACGAGCGGTCGCGATCATCGCGCCCCAATCCTCTCCAGCAACTCCCGCGTCGGATGCCCGTCCGGCACCAGGCCGTGCTTGACCTGCTCGAGCCTGATCTCGTCGCGCAAATCGAAGTCGATGCGGCCCTCGACATCGTTCACCGGGTGGCCGAGCTCCTTCATGCGCTTCTGCAACGCGATGCGTTCGGCGCGTGTGAGCTGCGGGTCATTGGCTGGCCATGCGGCGCGCACGCCGGCGCGCCCCTGCGCACGATCCGCGATCTGCGTTGCGGCGAGCGCAAACACATCGGAATTATTGTAGCGCTTGATCGCCTCGAAATTCTCACTGACGAGAAACGCCGGACCGGTGGCGCCGCTCGGGAAGAACAGGATCGCGTTGCCGTCCGGCATCGGCTTGCCGTCGGCGCGCTTCACTCCAAGCGCCGTCCATTCGGCATAGCTTGCGCGGCTGCGGCGGTAGTCGAAGCCCTGTGGCAGAACGACTTCGCTGCCCCACTCAGCGCCCGCTTTCCAGCCCCAGTGCTTGAGAAAATTCGCGATCGATGCCAGCACATCCGGCGCGCTTCCCCAGATGTCCTTGCGTCCATCACGGTCGAAATCGACCGCGAGCGTGAGGAAGTTCGACGGCATGAATTGCGGCTGGCCCATCGCGCCGGCCCACGAGCCGATCATCTTGTCGCGCGCGATGTGGCCTTGCTGCAGCACTTGCAGCGCGGCGATGAGTTCGTCGCGGAAGTAGTCTGCGCGATATCCCATCGCCACCAGCGTCGCGAGCGAGCGGATCACATCGAAGCCACCGTTGTTCGTCCCAAACGATGTCTCGATGCCCCACAGCGCCAGGATGATCCAGCGGTCGACACCGTACTGCTTCTCGATCGCATCGAGCGTCGGCTTCCAGTCGCGCGCCTTGCGCGCCGCATCTTCGATGCGCGCCTGCGAGGCGATGCGCGCCAGATAGGTTGCGACCGGCACGCCGTATTCGAGCTGGCGCATCGTCAGCGTGGCGACGCGCGGATCGGGCGTCAGTCCCGCGAAGGCTACGTCGAACGTCTTGGGCGAAATGCCGCGCGCCTGCGCGGCAGGCCACAGTGAAGCGAGCAGCGGCTCGAAGCTCGCCGGGATTCTCGGTTGCTGAGCGTGAGATTGCCCGCACAGGAAGGCAAAGAGCACGAGCCGCACGAGCCAGTGCAGTACGGTCGAGTCCGCTTGAGGCCTCATTCGATTCACGTCTAGTCTCTCTCGGGCCGGAGGGTCAAATGACGATTTCCACCCGACTGACCGGGCTTCTGCGCGTCGAGCATCCGATCATGCTCGCGCCGATGGACGTGGTGGCGGACGGCAAGCTCGCCGCGACCGTCACGGCGGCGGGCGGCTTCGGCATCATCGGCGGCGGTTACGGCAACGAGTCATGGCTCACCCGCGAGCTCGACGCGGCGGGCGAGGCGCGCGTGGGTGTCGGCTTCATCACCTGGAGCATGGCGAGAAATCCGCGTCTCCTCGACATCGCGCTGGAGCGCAAGCCGGCCGCGATCATGCTGTCGTTCGGCGACGTGAAGCCGCACGTCGACAAGATCAAGCGCGCGGGCGCGCTGATGATCTGCCAGATCCAGACGGTCGAGCAGGCGAGAGACGCGATCGCAAACGGCGCCGACGTGCTGGTCGCGCAGGGCGCGGAGGCGGGCGGACACGGCGTTTCGCGCGGGACCTTCGCACTGGTGCCGGCC
>JBAVXH010000104.1:0-8933 GCA_049698215.1 Xanthobacteraceae bacterium
CCGGCGGCGGCCGCGCGGCCGCCGCCTCCATCAAAGAGACATCGACATGAACGCGACGCGCATGATCGTTGCCGCTGCGGTCATTCTGGCATCGGCACCTGCCGCGTACGCTGCGGACGCTCCGCCCGGCGCCGCCTCGTGCTCGGGCTGCCACGCCGCGAGCGCGAACGTGCAAACGCCGGTCCCGCCGCTCAACGGCCGCCCGGCTTCCGAGACTGTGAGCCAGATGGCGGCGTTCAAATCGGGCGAGCGCAAGGGCACGATCATGGACCGGATCGCCAAGGGCTTCACCGAGGATGAGACCCACGCGATCGCCGCGTGGTACGAACAGCAGAAGTGAGAGGCGCGCGATGAGAGCCAGCCGCCGCCAGTTCCTGAAAACCGCGAGCGCCGCGGCGCTGTTGCCGATGCCGGCGATCGCGCAAGGCGCCGGCCCGAAGGTCGTCGTCATCGGCGGCGGCTTTGCGGGCGCGTCCGCCGCGCGCTTCATCAAGAAGGGCAATCCGCGGATCGACGTCACGCTGGTCGAGGCGAGCCCGAGGTTCACGGCCTGCCCGTTCTCGAATCTCGTGATCGCCGGCCTGCGCGAGTTGCCCGCGCAGCAGTTCGGTTACGACAAGGTCGCCGCCGCCGGCGTGACCGTCGCGATCCAGCCGGCGACCGGCGTGGATGCGCAGGCGAAGAGCGTCACGCTCGGCAACGGCACCAAGCTTTCCTACGACCGGCTGGTGATGGCGCCGGGCATCGATCTGCGCTGGGATGGCCTGCCTGGCTACACCGAGCGTGATGCCGCGGTCATGCCGCACGCCTGGAAGGCGGGCGAGCAGACACTGCTGCTGCGCCGCCAGCTCGAGTCGATGGCGGACGGCGGCACCGTCGTCATCTCGGCGCCGGCCAATCCATTCCGCTGTCCGCCCGGCCCCTACGAGCGCGCGAGCCTGATCGCCTACTACCTGAAGACCAGGAAGCCGAAGTCGAAGCTGATCATCCTCGACGCCAAGGATGCGTTCTCCAAGCAGCGCCTGTTCCAGAACGCCTGGAAAGAGCTTTACCCGAATCTCGAATGGGTTTCCCTCAGCCAGGGCGGCAAGGTGACCTCGGTCGATGCGTCCACCAAGACGCTGAAGACCGATTTCAGCGATCACAAGGCTGACGTCGCCAACGTCATTCCGCCGCAGCGCGCGGCCGCGATCGCGCAGAGCGCGGGCGTCGCCGACCGCACCGGATGGTGCCCGGTCGATCCGATGACATTCGAATCGAAGCTCGTCCCGAACGTACACGTGCTGGGCGATGCCGCCATCATGGGGGCGATGCCGAAATCCGCTTTCTCGGCCAACGCGCAGGCGAAGGTGTGCGCCGCTGCGGTGACCGCGCTGCTCGCCGGACAGACGCCGGTGGAGCCGCGGCTGATCAACACCTGCTACAGCGTGCTGGCGCCTGACTACGGCATCACGGTCGCTGGCGTGTACAGACCGAAGGACGGCGTGCTCGCCGACATCGAGGGCGCCGGCGGCGTCAGCCCGATCGATGCGCCGCGCGAGAACCGCGCACTCGAAGCCCAATTCGCCAATGGCTGGTTCAACACGATCACGGGCGAGGTGTTCGGCTGAAGTGGCGGGCGATAGCGGCCGTCCTGCTCGCCGGCGCGTCCCCGACGGCGCAGGAGCTGCGGCCCTACACGGTCACCGGCGATGCGATCCCGCAATCGCTGACCGGAGCGCCGGGAGACGCCGAACGCGGCTTGAAAATCGTCACCAACCGGCAGGTTGGGCTTTGCCTGTTGTGCCATTCGGGCCCATATCCGGCGGAGCGGTTCCAGGGCACCATGGCGCCGGACCTTTCGGGTGCGGGTTCGCGTTGGAATGAAGGACAGTTGCGGTTGCGGATCGTGGATGCGTCGCGGTTCAATCCAGAGACCATCATGCCGCCCTATTACCGGGTGGATGGTCTTACCCGGGTTGCGCCCAACTTTCGCGGCAAGACGATCCTGACCGCGGAGCAGATCGAGGACGTGGTGGCGTATCTGATGACGCTGAAGGACTGAGAATGGCGAAACTGAATATCACGCGGCGTGATGCGTTCATCGCGGGCGGACTCGCTGTCGCCGGCGCTGCCGTGATCACGCGCAGGCCAGCGGCCGCCAGCACGCCCGGCCAGATGGAGACCGCGATCCGCAGCATGATCGGCGAAGCGGAGGTGCGCAAAGGCAAGGTGACGCTCGACCTGCCGCCGCTGGTCGAGAACGGCAACACCGTGCCGATGACGGTTTCGGTCGAAAGCCCGATGACCAAGACCGACTACGTGAAAGCCATTCATGTGTTCAACGAGAAGAACCCTCAGCCCAACGTGATCAGCGCGCAGTTCGGGCCGCGCGCCGGCAAGGCGGTCGTGACGACGCGCGTCCGCCTCGCCGGAACGCAGAAGCTGACCGCGATCGCCGAGATGTCCGACGGCAGCTACTGGTCGGACACCCAGGAGGTGATCGTCACGCTCGCCGCTTGCCTGGAGGATTTGATCTGATGGCTGCGCGCGCCCTCATCAATCTGCCGAAGACCGCCAAGCGCGGCAGCGTGATCGAGATCAAGACGCTGATCTCGCACGTGATGGAGACCGGCTACCGCCACTCCACCGAGGGACAGGCGATCCCGCGCGACATCATCACGTCGTTCAGTTGCAAGTACAACGGCGAGGAGGTCTTCGAGACGACGTTTTATCCGGCGATCGCCGCCAATCCGTTCGTGACGTTCCACACGGTGGCTGACAAGTCCGGCACGTTCACCTTCACCTGGGAAGGCGACAACGGATTCTCGGTGACCGAAGAGGCGAAGATTGTGGTGGCGTGAGGTCATTCCGGGGCGCGCGCACAGCGCTTCGTCATCGCCCGCGAAAGCGGGCGACCCAGTAATCGCCAGGCAAGCGATCAATGCGTGATCGTGCCCTTTCTATTCGCCGTCGTTTACTGGATGCCCCGCTTTCGCGGGGCATGACGATCGCAGCGGTTTTGCTCGCCCTCTCCTCCTCCACCCGCGCCGAAATCCCGCTCGGTGAGCGCCGCTCGTCCTACGAGCAGATGAGCCCCGCCACCAAGGCGATGCAGGATGACGACACGTCGAATCCCGCGACGCTCTCGGTGCTCGACGGCGAGGCGCTGTGGAAGCAGAAGATGGGACGCGCCGACAAGGCCTGCGCGGATTGCCACGGCGATGCGGCAGCCTCGATGCGCGGCGTCTCGGCGCGCTATCCGGCGGCGAGCCGCACCGGCACGCGGCTGTTCGACATCGATCAGCGCATCAACCTGTGCCATACCGAGCGGCAGGAGGCTGAGCCGTTCGCCTATGAGAGCCGCGAACTGCTGGCGCTTTCCGCCTATCTCGGGCAGCAGTCGCGCGGCATGCCGATCTCGATTTCAGAGGACGAGAAGACGAAGCCGTTCATCGAGGCGGGCCGCAAGCTCTACTCGACGCGCCAGGGTCAGCTCAATCTCTCCTGCCAGACCTGCCATGACGACAACTGGGGCCAGAAGCTCGCCGGTGTTCCGCTGGTGCAGGGGCATCCCAACGGCTATCCGCTCTACCGGCTCGAATGGCAGAGCGTCGGCTCTCTGCAGCGCAGGTTGCGCAACTGCCTGATCGGCATGCGCGCCGAGCCTTATGCCTACGGCTCGGAGGAGTATGTCGCGCTGGAGCTGTTCCTGATGTGGCGCGCGCGCGGCATGACGGTCGAGACGCCGGCGGTGCGGCCGTAGCTGTCATCCACCCTTTTGTAGGGTGGGCAAAGGCGCGCACTAGCGCGCCGTGCCCACCGCGTGTTGGCGAGATGGTGGGCACGCGCCGCTCCGCAGCGCTTTGCCCACCCTACATCCTTTCGCGGAGCTACAGCATCAACAAATACGCCAGCAGCGCTTCCTTCTCGGCCGCCGGCAACGCCGTGCCGTAGGTATGCCCGGCGTTGCTGTTGCCGATCAGGCTGGTGTCGTAGCAGAAGCCGTCCTGCGGCGGCTTGTTCGGATCGCACTCCGGCGCGACGAACCCACCATTCTTGCCGTCGACGACATCGCCGCCGCGCACGAAAGCCTTCGGGCGCTTCTCTGGCGGCTCGAGCAGCGCGCGCAGATTCGGCACCGAGCCGTTGTGCAGGTAGGGCCCGTTGAGCCAGAGGCCGTCGAGCGTACTCGCCAGATAACCGTCCACCTTGCGGAAGCCGGTGAAGTTCCAGTTATAGCCCCGGCGGTAGTTCGTGTAGGCCTTCACCGCGGCTTCGGTCCACATGGTGCCGCGCTGGGTGTCGGTGCCGATTTCCGCGGGCGGAACGATGGTCGCGGCACGCGCGCCGTTGTGCGCGTGACACTCGCCGCAGTTCTTGTCGAACAGCTCCTTGCCTTTCGCGACCTCGCCTTCCGGCTTGTGCGGCGACGGCGGGGCCGGAATGTTGCGCACGAACGCGGTGAGGCGCTTCAGCGTTTCGGGCTTGTATTCCTTCGCCACCATTCCGTCGCCGAGCATCGAGCTCAGCACGACATCGCGCAGCGATGTGCTCAACCCGTCCCAATGGAACGTGACCCGCGGCCGCTTCTCGCGCTCGGCCATATTCCACAACGGCAGCATGTCGCTGTTTCCGACGCTGCCGTCGTTGGCGAGCTTGAGCATGTTGAACTTGACGGGATTGAACGGGTCGATGCGTCCCGGCCCCCAGCGCGGGCGCTGGTAGCTCCACGCATAGTCCTCGCCCTGCTTCTTGAGCTGCTTGCGCACCACGGGGATCAGAACGAAGCGGTAGAGCTGCTTCTCGAGAAAGCCGAGCCCGACCTTCCCATCCATCACGGGGATCAGATTGTCGGCGTTGAACTCCTGATCGACCGCGCAGTTGGTCAGAAAGCGCTGGTAGCCCTGGATGTCGATCGTGTTGCCGGCCCCGCCCGGATAGAGCTTCGGTTCGGCGTCCGCGGAGTGCCGTGCGCGCGTGGTGTGGCAGAGCGCGCAGTTGATCGACATGCGCTCGACGCCGGCCTTGGCGCGCGAGAAGCCGACCGGGGTGCCGGTCGTGCGGTCACGGCCGCCCTCCCAGAGGAAGCCGAACGCTTCGTAGCCTTTGGCGCCGGCCGGCAGGTGGTTGGCGCACACCTGCGGCATCGCGACCCAGAGCGGATAGGGCACGCCGGCCGCGCCGTCGTTGCCGATCGAGCCGTATTTGAAGAACTCCTCGTCGCTCGCGAAGGACTTGAGCACCGGCGCCAGAAAGAATTGCGCCAACCCGGCGGCGAAGATCGCGAGCGTCGCGAGGATCATCAGCGCGACGACGAAGCGTCCGCCCGGCTTGCGGCCAAGGCGCGCGTCGCGCGTCCTGCGCCACGCGAGATAGAGGCAGATCGCCTGCGGCGCGCCGAACAGCAGGTCGAACAGGCCGAACACGATGTAGCGCCCGCCGACGATCGCGAAGAACAGTAAGCCGCCGAACCGGCACAGCACGGTGAACAGCGTGGCCCAGCGGCTGCGGCAGGGGTCCATCGCGGCAATGACATAGAAGCCGGTGAGCAGCAGGATGCCGAACGCACCGAAGCGCGGCCACACCAGCGGATGCGCGGGCTCGAGCCCGACGAGCGCAAGCACCCACTCGGTGCAAAAGATCGAGGTGAGCGTGATGGCGACGTTGGCGGCGATGCCGATCCAGACGAAGCGCTGGAACCACAACAGCCACTTCGCACCGGCTCCCGTTTCCATCGCGTAATCGGGTCTCGCCATAGTCGCCCCTAAAAAGTCAGCAGGTAGGCGATGAGGTCGTCCTTCTCGGACGCGCTCAGGCGAGTCCCGTACTCATGGCCGCCATTGCCGTTGCCGGGAAGCGTCGTGTCGTAGCAGTGGCCCCTGGGCGGCGGATTTTTCGGATCGCATTCGGGCGAGACGAAGCCGCCGTTCTTGCCGTCGATCACGTCGCCGCCGCGCACATAGGCCTTCGGCCGCGCGGGCGGCGCTGCGAGCAGCGCGCGCAGGGTGGGCACCGAGCCGTTATGCATATAGGGCCCGCGCAGCCACAGCGCGTCGAGCGGCATGTTGGCGTAGCCATTGGTCTTGGTGAAATACTTGAACTGATAGGGCGTGCCGGCGAACAGCTCGTTGATCTGGCGCTCGCGGAACGCTTCCGTGTAGGAGTCGAGGCGTCCGGGATCGGCCTTCAGCTCCGTGTTCGGCGTCACCTTGCCGAGCCGGTCACCCTGGAAAACGTAGCCATCGCTTGCTTGCCAGCCGTGGCAGTCAGCGCAGTCGCTCATGTAGAGCGCCTTGCCGCGTTCGAGCGCTGCCGGGTCGACCTTGTGCGGGCTTGCCGGCGGCTTCAGATCCTTGAGCCAGTCGGCGACGCGCTCGATCGCCTTGTGATCGACCGATTTGACCGTCACGCCCGCACCAAGCGCCGCCGAGAGATTGCGCTCCGCGAGCGATTTGTTGTTGCCATCCCAATGCAGCTCCATGCCCTCGCGCGGACCCTGATTGAAGATCGCCGGGAAGTCGCTCGCGCCGTAGCGCTCCGCGGCGCCGAGCGCGTTGTAGCGGATCTGCATCTGCACCAGCTTGTATGGATTGAACGTGTCGACTCGCCCCGGCCCCCAGGGCTTCTGGTCGGCCATGAAGGCGGCGAGCCGCGTGCGGCGCTGGATGAAGCCTTCGCGCACGCGCGGGATCACATAGACCTGCCAGACCAGCCGATCGAAGACGTTGAATTTCGCGCCAGCCTGCCGCATCGCCGGGATCAGCGTCTCGGCGGCAAGCCGCTCGTCCACGCCGGCATCGAGCACGAAGCGGATGAAGCGGTCGATATCGAAATTGTTCGCCGGCATGCCGGCCACGATGTTCTGCTGTGCGGTCTCCGATGTCCGCCAGGTGCCGACATGGCAGACCGCACAATTGAACCAGACGAGGTCGACCCCCTGGTAATTGCGCCTGGAGATTCCGATCGGCAGGTCGTGCGGCTTGCCGTCCGCATCGCGCTGGTAGAGGAAGCCGAAGGCACTGTAGTCGAGGCGTCCGTTGAACTGATCCGGGAAAAGCCGCGGCAGCGCCTGCCACACCCAGTAGGGCAATCCGCTTGCCTCGTCGGCGCCGATCGAGCCGTGCGCGAAATGGACGACCGGATTGGAAAACGTCGCGGTCTTGTTGGTCGGCAGCCGGAATGCGCCGTAGATTCCGAGCACCGCGAGCACCAATCCGACGAGCATCAGCAGGAGCATGATGATGACGGCGACGAGACCCCAGCGGCGGCGCGTGCGCGAGTGCTGCTCCACATAGCTCACCGGCGGCTCGGCCTTGTGCAGCGGATAGGGCACTTCGGGCGTCATAACATGCTCCCTCAAGGTGCCGGCGGCAGGTTGAGCGTCGGATGCGTCGCGTAGATCGTCAGCAGCTCCTTCAGCATCGCGTCATAGTCATCGTTGAAGCGGGAGAGCTCGTAGCAGCCGAGCGGATTCTTCGGCGCGTTGAGCAGGCACTTGTTGCAATAGGTGCACGGGATTTTCGGGAGATCCGCGCCCGCCTCCCACTGCTTCACCAGGTCGTTGTTGGCGATCAGCGAGCGCGCGATCGCGACGCCGTCGAACGCGCCGGACTCGATGCCCTGCCGGATGTAGGAGGCGTGCTGGTAGCCGCCGGTGTTGAGCACCGGGACGCTCACCGCCGCCTTGATGGCGCGCGATTCCTCGATGCTGACGCCTTCGATCGGCATGCCTTTCTTCATCCTGAACCAGATCCAGTAGAAGATCGGGCGCAGCACCCGGTAGCGGAACAGCAGGAAATTGCGGAACGTGTCGACACCCGAGGAAATCATCGCGTCGTAGGTGGTCGCGATGGTCTCGAACGAGAAATCGCCCGGCGGATTGAGCGGATGCGGAAACAGCGACCCGCTCGACACATGGATCGCGTCCGCGGTTTCCTCCTCGCACCACTTCGCCACCTGGGTGGTGTCGGCGAGCGAGTTGCCCTTGCCTTCCCACGGGATGACATTGTTGCGGTCGATGGCGGAAAGCTTGACCTGCAGGTGGAAGTCGCGTCCCACCGTGGCGCGAATCGCGCGGATCACTTCGAGCAGAAAGCGCGCCCGGTTTTCCAGCGAGCCGCCGTATTCGTCGGTGCGGTCGTTGATGGCGGACGAGAGAAACTGCGTGAACAGATAGCCGTTGGCGGCATGCAGCTCGACGCCGTCGAGCCCGGCTTCGCGCGCACGCCACGCTGCTTTCGCGAAGGCCTCGACCAGACCACCGATCTCACCCTTGGTGGCGGCCTTGCAGAGAAAACCGTGCAGCGATTCCTTGCGGCTGGTCGAGGAGAGAGTCGGGCGATGCTGATTGGACACGCCGGGCACGTCCATCTGCCGTCCCGAATGGCTGAGCTGCATGATGAACTTGCAGTCCCACTGGTGCACCGCCGCGCCCACCCGCTCCCACATCGGGATGAAATCGTCGCGATGCACCGTGCCGTAGTTCGCGGCGATCCGCCCTTCCAGCAGTACCGGCACGAAAGACGAGATGATCGCGCCGACGCCGCCCTTGGCGAACTTGCTCTCCCAGTTGACGCGGGTCTGCGACAGCGAGCCGTCCTCGTTGTCCCAGCGCCCCGAGATGCTGGAGCGGAAGATGCGGTTTTTGACCGTGAGATTGCGAAACTTGAGCGGCGTGAAGATCGGATCGCTCATGGGCGTTTCTCCGCTGCGAGCGCATCCTCCCAGACAGCGCGCAGCAGCGCCGCCACGAAGGCGCCCGCCGGGCATTCGGCCCAGGTGCCCGCCAGGAACACGGTTGCGGGGCCGGGGGAGACCTCACGCGCTTTCTCAAGCTCGAGGAGGACCAGCGTTCCGGGCCGCACCTCCCCGGCCAGCGTGCCGCCCTTGGCGGTTGCCTGGCGCAGCACCCGCTGCGGCGCAAACAGGCAGGCGCGCACGGCGTCATCCGC
>JBAVXH010000105.1:0-2903 GCA_049698215.1 Xanthobacteraceae bacterium
CATTGTCGAACAGCGCATCGACCGCTTCCTGCAGCATGCGCTTCTCGTTGCGGATGATGATGTCCGGCGCGCGCAGCTCGATGAGGCGCTTGAGGCGATTGTTGCGGTTGATGACGCGGCGATAGAGATCGTTCAGATCGGAGGTCGCAAAGCGGCCGCCGTCGAGCGGCACCAGCGGCCGCAAGTCCGGCGGGATCACCGGCACCACGGTCAGGATCATCCACTCCGGCTTGTTGTGCGACTGGATGAACGACTCGATCAGCTTCAAGCGCTTGGCGAGCTTCTTCGGCTTCAGTTCCGAGGTCGACTCGGCGATCTCGACGCGCAGATCGGCCGCGAGCTTCTGCAGGTCGAGCGCGCGCAGCATGTCGCGGATCGCTTCCGCGCCGATCTTGGCGGTGAAGCTGTCGTTGCCGAACTCTTCCTGGGCCTTGAGGTACTCGTCCTCGGAGAGGAGCTGACGCTCCTTCAGCGGCGTGATGCCGGCCTCGATCACCACGTAGTATTCGAAATAGAGAATGCGCTCGAGATCCTTCAGCGTCATGTCGAGCAGCAATCCGATGCGGCTCGGTAGCGACTTTAGGAACCAGATGTGCGCCACCGGCGCGGCGAGTTCGATGTGGCCCATGCGCTCGCGCCGGACGCGCGACAACGTCACCTCCACGCCGCACTTCTCGCAGATGATGCCCTTGTACTTCATGCGCTTGTACTTGCCGCACAAGCACTCGTAGTCCTTGATGGGGCCGAAGATGCGCGCGCAGAACAGGCCGTCACGCTCCGGCTTGAAGGTGCGGTAGTTGATGGTCTCCGGCTTTTTGATCTCGCCGTAGGACCAGGACAGAATCTTCTCAGGGCTCGCGATCGAAATCCGGATCTGGTCGAAGACCTGTGCCGGAATCTGCGGGCTGAACAGATTCATCACTTCTTGATTCATTCGGTCGTCTCCTTGGCCACCGCGGCGGCCCAAATTCCTCTGGCAACGCGTCTCGTCACCTGCCCCGCCGATCTTGCGACCAAGACCGGCCTTTGGCCGGTTGGCGGGGAAACTTGGGAGCGGCGCCCTCGCCGCTCCCCCTTGATCGTTACTCGGCGGCTTCGGCCGTCGGCCCTGTGCGCTCCTGCTTGGAGTTGTGCAGGTCGACGTTGAGGCCGAGCGAGCGCATCTCCTTGACCAGCACGTTGAACGACTCCGGAATACCGGCTTCGAACGTGTCGTCGCCACGGACGATCGCCTCGTAGACCTTGGTGCGGCCGGCCACGTCATCCGACTTCACCGTCAGCATTTCCTGCAGCGTGTATGCCGCGCCGTAAGCTTCGAGCGCCCACACTTCCATTTCGCCGAAGCGCTGGCCGCCGAACTGCGCCTTGCCGCCGAGCGGCTGCTGCGTGACCAGCGAGTACGGGCCGATCGAGCGCGCGTGGATCTTGTCGTCCACGAGATGGTGGAGCTTGAGCATATAGATGTAGCCCACCGTGACCTTGCGATCGAAAGCCTCGCCGGTGCGTCCGTCAAACAGCGTGACCTGACCCGAATGCTCGAGGCCCGCGAGATCGAGCATCTTCTCGATGTCGCTCTCCTTGGCGCCGTCGAACACCGGCGTCGCGATCGGCACGCCGTGGCGGAGGTTGCCGCCGAGCTCGATCAGCTCCTGCTCGCCGAGCGACTTGATGGTTTCATCTTCGCCGTAGACCTTCTTGAGCATCTCCTTGAGCGGCTTGGTGTCGTGTTTCGCATTGTAGGCATCGACAGCCTGACCGATCTTCAAGCCCAAGCCCGCGCAAGCCCAGCCGAGATGCGTCTCGAGGATCTGGCCGACGTTCATGCGGCTCGGCACGCCGAGCGGATTGAGCACGATGTCGGCGTGCGTGCCGTCCTCGAGGAACGGCATGTCCTCGACGGGCACGATCTTCGACACCACGCCCTTGTTGCCGTGGCGGCCGGCCATCTTGTCGCCGGGCTGGATTTTGCGCTTCACCGCGACGAAGACCTTGACCATCTTCATCACGCCGGGCGGCAGCTCGTCGCCGCGCTGCAGCTTCTCGACCTTGTCGAGGAAGCGCTGCTCGAGGCCTTTCTTGCTCTCGTCGTACTGCTTCCGGATCGCTTCGATCTCCGCCATCACCTTGTCGTTGGAGACGGCGAACTGCCACCACTGCGAACGCGGATACTCCTCAAGCACCGCCTTGGTCAGATGCGTGTCTTTCTTGAAGCCCTTCGGCCCGGCGATGCCGACTTTGCGCTCCAGAAGCTCCGCGAGACGCCCGTAGACGTTGCGGTCAAGGATCGCCTGCTCGTCGTCGCGGTCCTTGGCGAGCCGTTCGATCTCCTCGCGCTCGATCGCGAGCGCACGCTCGTCCTTGTCGACGCCGTGGCGGTTGAACACGCGCACCTCGACGACGGTACCCTGCACGCCCGGCGGAACGCGCAAGCTGGTGTCGCGCACGTCGGAGGCCTTCTCGCCGAAGATCGCGCGCAAGAGCTTCTCTTCCGGCGTCATCGGGCTTTCGCCCTTCGGCGTAATCTTGCCACACAGAATGTCGCCCGCGCGCACTTCGGCGCCGATGTAGACGATGCCGGCCTCGTCGAGGTTCTTCAGCGCCTCTTCGGAGACGTTCGGGATGTCGCGGGTGATTTCCTCGGGGCCCAGCTTGGTATCGCGGGCCATCACCTCGAACTCCTCGATGTGGATCGACGTGAACACGTCGTCCTTCACGATGCGTTCGGAGAGGAGGATCGAGTCCTCGAAGTTGTAGCCGTTCCACGGCATGAACGCGACCAGCACGTTGCGGCCAAGCGCGAGCTCGCCGAGGTCGGTCGAGGGACCGTCCGCGATGATGTCGCCCTTGTGAACGAGATCGCCCACCTTCACCAGCGGGCGCTGGTTGATGCAGGTGTTCTGGTT
>JBAVXH010000106.1:0-4037 GCA_049698215.1 Xanthobacteraceae bacterium
ATCGGAGTTCTTGGCCATCCTTCGAGACGGCCGCTGCGCGGCCTCCTCAGGATGAGGGCAGAGTATGAACATCGCCGCATGGCTTCATCGCGCGGGTCTCAGTCACCCCGGCCTTCCGGCGGTCGGCTACGGATCGCGCGTGACCCAGAGCTACGGCGCGCTTGCCGCCCGCTCCGCGCGGCTGGCCAATACGCTGCACGCACTCGGGCTGAAGCCGGGCGACCGCGTCGCGATCATCGCGAAGAACTGCGTCGAGTACGTCGAGACGATTCACGGCATCTGGCACGGCGGCTTTGCCGCGGTGCCGGCCAACGCCAAGCTGCACGGCCGCGAGCTTGGCTACATCCTCGAACATTCGGGCGCGCGCGTCTGCTTCGCAACACCGGGCCTCGACGAGGAGGTCGCGCCGCATACGCCCGCGAGTCTGGAACGGCTGATCGTGATCGGCAGCGACAAGTACGAGGCGTTGTTCGCCGCTGATCCGATGCCGGTCGAACCGCGCGACGGCAATGACCTCGCATGGCTGTTCTACACCTCCGGCACCACGGGCCGCCCGAAAGGCGCGATGCTCACGCATCGCAATCTCGCCCAGGCAAGCTTTGCGTACCTCACCGAAGTGGATTGCGCGGCGCCCGGCGATTCCATCCTGCACGCCGCGCCGATGAGCCATGGCTCCGGGCTCTACATGATGGCGCACGTGGCGCGCATGGGCATCAACGTGGTGCCGGAGTCGGGCAGCTTCGAGCCGGACGAGATCTTCCGCATGTTTGCCACCTGGCGCGGGATGTCGATGTTTGCCGCACCCACCATGGTGAAGCGGCTTGTGGATTTCTCCGGCGGTGCGGACCCGAAGAACCTGCGCACCATCGTGTGGGGCGGCGCCCCGATGTATGTCGAGGATGCGCTCAGGGCGCTGGACCGCTTCGGGCCGCGCCTCGCGCAGATTTACGGGCAGGGCGAAAGCCCGATGACCATCACGGTGCTGTCGCGGCAGGACATCGCGGACCGCAATCACCCGCACTGGCTCGAGCGGCTCGGCTCGGCCGGCCGGCCTTATGCTTGCCTCGACGTGAAGGTCGCGGACGGAGCGGACAATGCGTTGCCGGTGGGCGAGGTCGGCGAGATCATCTGCCGCGGCGATGTGGTCATGCCGGGTTACTGGAAAAACCCCGAGGCGACGGCGCAAACCATGCGCGGCGGCTGGCTGCACACCGGCGATGTCGGCGTGTTCGACGCGGACGGCTACCTCACGCTCAAGGACCGCTCCAAGGACATGATCATTTCGGGCGGCTCGAACATCTATCCGCGCGAGGTCGAGGAGGTGCTGCTCAAGCACGGAAACGTGCGCGAGGCCTCGGTGATCGGGCGTCCGCATCCCGAATGGGGTGAGGTCGCCGTCGCCTATGTGGTCGGCGAGGTGCCGGCGCGCGAGCTTGACGAGCTGTGTCTCGGCGAGATCGCACGCTTCAAGCGGCCCAAGGACTACGTGTTCGTGGATACCCTGCCAAAGAACAACTACGGCAAGATCCTCAAAACCGAATTGCGCGAGCTCGACGCGAAACGAAGGGAGAAGGCCAGTGGCTAACCGCCTGAAAGACAAGGTCGCGTTGATCGTCGGCGCAGGCTCGATCGGCCCGGGCTGGGGAAACGGCAAGGCGACCGCGGTCGCCTGTGCGCGGGAAGGCGCGAAGGTTTTCTGTGTCGATATGAACCTCGCGGCCGCAGAAGAGACCGCGAACATCATTTCGCGCGAAGGCGGGCTCGCGCTGCCGTTCCGCGCTGATGTGACGAAGAGCGATGACGTCGAGGCGATGGTGAAGGCCTGTATCGCCGACTTCGGCCGCATCGACGTGCTCGACAACAACGTGGGCATCGCGGAGATCGGTGGTGTGGTCGAATTGCCTGAGGAGCAGTGGGACCGCGTTCTCGCGGTGAACCTGAAGAGCGCGTTCCTCACCATGAAGCACGTCATCCCGCTGATGGTGGTTCAGGGCGGCGGCTCGATCATCAACATCTCGTCGGTCGCCGGCATCCGCTGGACCGGCGTGCCCTACGCGTCCTACTACGCCTCGAAAGCCGCGCTGCTGCATCTGACGCGAACGACCGCGGTCGAGTATGCGAGCAAGCGCGTGCGCGTGAACGCGATCCTGCCGGGCCTGATGCAGACCCCGATGGTCGCGCACTCGGCCGGCCTCGCGCAGTCCTACGCGGGCGGCGACATCGAGGAGATGTGGCGCGTGCGCGCCGCGCAGGTGCCGATGGGCATCGGCGGCGAGGCGTGGGATGTGGCGTGGGGCGCGGTGTACCTCGCGAGCGACGAGGCGAAGTACGTGACGGGAATCGAGCTGGTGATCGACGGCGGGGTGAGTTCGAAGTGACTCCGGCCTCATCCTGAGGAGGCGCGCAGCGCCGTCTCGAAGGATGGCCCACGCGACGGAGTTTGCCGCCATCCTTCGAGACGCGGTCCTACGGACTGCTCCTCAGGATGAGGACCTCGCCGCCGGCATTTCGGCTTTGCAAGGCCTGAAGGCAGGCCTTATCTGGATGGCATGGCCGAAGCAGCCTACGTTGCAAATCCCTGCCCCACCTGCGGCAAGCCCGCGGCCGAGCGCTTTCGGCCGTTCTGCTCGGGCCGCTGCAAGGATGTCGATCTCCATCGCTGGTTTTCGGGCGCATACGCGATCCCGGCTGCGGAATCAGCTGAGGATTCGGCGCAGGAGCGCGACGTGAACGACAAGGAAGGCCGCTAGGTGGAAAATCAGACGGGCTGGCCCGATCAGTTGTTCGATGTGCTCAAGCGCGCCGAGGTGCGCCAGGTCGGCTACGTGCCCGACGCCGGCCATGCGCGGCTGATCGAGCGCTGCAAAGCCGACAACGACATCCGCGACGTCGTGCTCTCGACCGAGGAGGAGGGCGTCGCGCTTGCGGCCGGCGCCTGGCTCGGCGGAGAGCGCGCCGCGCTGTTGATGCAGTCGAGCGGCGTCGGCAACTGCATCAACATGCTGTCGCTGATCAACACCTGCCGCTTTCCGTTCCTCACCTTCATCACGATGCGCGGCGAGTGGGCCGAGTTTAATCCGTGGCAAGTCCCGATGTCGCAGGCGACCGAGCCCGTGCTCACCGTGATGGGCGTGAAGTGCTACCGCGCCGACCGTCCCGAGGACGTGGCCGACACCGCGCAGGCCGCGGCCGACCTCGCCTTCGGCGGAGACTTCGCGGTCGCCGTGCTGCTCTCGCAGAAGCTGATCGGCCGCAAGGTGTGGGTGAAGTGATGCTCAAGCGCCGCGACGCGATCGCCACCCTGATGGCGAACCGGCCGAAGGATCTGTTCGTGGTGCCGGGGCTCGGCTCGTGCACCTACGACATGGCCTCGCTCGGCGAGAAGGACACCGACTTCTATCTCTGGGGCGCGATGGGCGGCGCAGCGATGATCGGGCTCGGCCTCGCGCTCGCCAGGCCGAAGCTCAAGATCGCGGTGATCACCGGCGACGGCGAGATGCTGATGGGGATGGGCTCGCTCGCGACCATCGGTGTGCAGCGGCCGAACAATCTCGCGGTCATCGTGTTCGACAACCAGCGCTACGGCGAGACCGGGATGCAGGCAAGCCACACCGACAAGGGCGTCGATCTGGTCGGCGTCGCGAAGTCCTGCGGCATCGCGCGCGCGCACGAGGTCGCGGATGAGGCGGGACTAAAGAGGCTGGCGGGCGAGCTGGGTTCGCTGAACGAGACACTGTTTGCGCGCGTGCACATCGCGGCCGACGATCCGCCGCGCGTGCTGCCCACCAAGGACGGCGTGGAACTGAAGCTGCGGTTTCGGAAGGCCGTGGCGGCGGCGGGGTAGGGGCGTCGCGAATATGGCTGGCGGTGCCACATACTCAATTGTCATCCCGGGCGAGCGAAGCGAGACCCGGCAACTGTGTTAAGCGGGCTTGAATTGGGTTTCATCGCGCAGGATGGCGTTTGCCATGAGCATGAGCTTTCTGGCGAGGGCGATCAGGGCGACCTTGGCGGGTTTTCCTGCGGCGCGCAGGCGT
>JBAVXH010000107.1:0-1914 GCA_049698215.1 Xanthobacteraceae bacterium
CGGTCGCGCCGATCGCTGCGCGCATCCCGCCGACCGCGCCGGGCAGCCGCAAGTCGAGCGCCAGCCAATGCCCCGGCGCGGGGCTGACATTGCGAAGGAACAGGGAGGGCATCCATTGTCGCGCGACCGCGACCGCAAGCCGGCCGTCGCCGTACACGTCAGCGGTCGCGATGCCGCGCGAGATCGTGCCGTGATCGAGGCCAAGTGACGGCCAGATGTCGTGGTAGCGCCCGGACGCGTCGGCGACGAAGAGATGGTCGTGGCTCGTCATGCCGGAAATGTCGTCGCCGGGCCCGAGGCGAGGCCAGGAGGCCGGATATTTCAAGAGCTCGTCGTTTCCGGTTGCCAGCTCTTGCAGCTGTGGCCACCGATCGGTGTCGCCTTTGAGAAAGCCGGATGCCTGGAGAACCTGGGGCACCCCACTGTTGATGAGATCGGCGAATTTTACGTCCCAGCCCCAACCCGAAGTCCAAATACCGCGCGGGCCGCTTTCATCGCGGAAGGGCGCAACGCCGCTCTGCCACGCACCCGTCTCTCCGGTCGGGACGAAGAGAAAGTTGCTCTCGAGCAAACCGTAGGTTTGCGAGATGTTGCTGACTGCAATCGCAAGGCGCCCGTCACCGTTCACGTCGGCAAAATCGACTCCCATGCCCTTGAAAGAGTCGCGCCCCAGCACCTTCGAGCGCGGCGTAAACAGGTCGCGGCGCCCCTCAACAATCGCAAACTCCGGCTTTCCGGGTTTCGACTTGTTGAGAAGGAGCCGATCCGGCCCGAAGTCATTGGCGACGTAGATCTCCGGCAGCAGATCGCCGGTCAGATCGGCTGCGCCAAGCGCGAGGGTCCAGCCGCCCGCCATTTCGCGCGTGAATGCGTCGCTTGCGTCGCGGAACGCAACGCTATCGACGGTCGCGGACTGCCAGAGCAGCAAACGGTTGCGGCCTGCGTTGTAGGCGCGCGACATCGAATGCTGCATCTCGACGGAGTCGGTCGCACGCGGATCGAGAATGCGATCGCCGTCGCGAAAATAGTTACCGAAGACCAGGTCGGGATGCCCGTCGCCATCCACATCGACGAACAGAGCTGCGTTCGTGAACCAGCGCTCGCGCGCCGCGACCAGCTCGACCGCCTTGAAATGCGATGCGCTGAGCGGACCGCTGCCACCCCTCTGCAGGAAGACAATGGGGGTACGCCCCCAGTAGTAGACAACGAGGTCGATGTTCCCATCCTCGTTCACATCGGCCGGCAGGCATCCCATGGGCGCAATGGTCGCCGGATCGTAACCATCGGTCGGAAGCGGCAACAGGATCGGCTCGTACCGGGCGCCGGTACCCGGCGCAGGCATCAAGGTGACACTGTCATTGCGCGGGTCGACTAAGCAGATGTCGGCAGGGCGGCCGATGCCATCCATGTCGGCAAATGCGACGGCGGCCCCAACCGCGGAGATCCAGGCGTTGAGATGGCGCAAAGCAGGATGCACTTCGCGCACGGTGCGGAGAGGCCGACCGCTCGGCGCGGGGAACAGCTCCATCTTCTGGAAGCGGAAGGGCGCTGCAAGTGCGCCCATCTGGTTCGCTGGCAGATCGCGCGGGACCGCAAGCACGTAAAGGAGAAGCACGAGCAGGCTCGTCGCAAGCTTTGCCGCATGTCTTCGCAAGAACGGCTGCATGAAGAACCTCAGTGTGCTGACAAGACGCGGCGCACCTCACAGCGCCACCGCTCGTAGGCCGGCGCGTCTGCAGAACCCCCGTTGTCCAGTCGCGCACGTAGCGCGCGCACCAAGTCAGCGGCGGCGGCGGCGTCACGACCGGTCAGGTAAGCGACGGCATCACGTGTGTGCGCGGGAATGTGGTTTGCGCGCGCATGAGCTTCAGCCGCAAAAGCGGCGCCTTGCGCCAGATCGCACCGGAAGAGGCC
>JBAVXH010000108.1:0-18389 GCA_049698215.1 Xanthobacteraceae bacterium
AGTAAGCGGAGCTTTTTGCCGACGGTGGAACGGTGCCGCCGAATAGCGGCCGGCGTCGTTCGGGCGGGGGATCGTGATGGATTGGGACAGGCTTGTGGCCGCTGCGCGCTGGCTGCGCCGGCGCGCCGAGAACGTGTCAGCAGTCTTCCTGCTGATCATGTTCCTGTGTTTCATTCTCACGATCGTCGCGCGCTACGTCTTCAATTACCCGCTCGGCTGGACCGAAGAGGCGAGCCTGATCGCGTGGATCTGGTGCACCCTGTGGGGAGCGGTCTTCGTCCTGCGCGAAAAGGACGAAGTCCGCTTCGACATTTTCTACAGCTCGCTCAGCGACAAGGCCCGCTGCGTCTGCACCGTCATCACCGGCATCGCGGCGATCGTGCTGCTCGGCATCGCACTGCCCGCGGTCATCAGTTATGTGCTGTTCCTCAAGGTCGAAAAGTCCGCCTATCTCGGCATTCGCCTCGACTATCTCTACTCGATCTACATCGTGTTCTCGGTCGGCGCCATCATCCGCTACGCAGCGTTGACGTGGCGCGCGCTGCGCGGGCACCCGCCCGATATCCAGATCGGCGCGGGGTCCGCGCTATGAGCGCAATGGTCAGTCCCTTCGGCATTTGCATCATCACGATCCTCGGTCTCGGGCTGCTCGGATTGCCGATCGGCTATTCGATGATCGCGGGCTCGATCCTCTATCTGCTGCTCGCGGGCCTCGATCTCGGCACCTCGGCCGAACAGATCCTCAACGGCCTTTACAGCAGCTACGTGTTGCTCGCTGTGCCGCTGTTTCTGTTCTCGGCCGAGTTGATGAACGTCAGCAAGATGACCGACCAGCTGCTGCGCTTCTGCGACATGCTGGTCGGCCGTTTCCGCGGCGGGCTCGGCCACATCAACATCGTGCAGAGCATTATCTTCGCCGGCATGTCCGGCTCGGCGATCGCCGATCTCGCCGCCACGGGGCGCATCAGCATCGACATGATGACGCGCAACAACCGCTATCCGGTGAGTTATGCGGCGGCGGTCACCGCGGCATCCGCGGTGATCGGGCCGATCATTCCGCCGTCGATCCCGATGGTGCTGTACGCGCTGATCTCGGATACCTCCGTCGGCTATCTGTTCATCGGCGGCGTCATCCCGGGGCTGTTGATGGCGCTCGCCCAGATGGTCATCAACACCATCCAGGCGCACCGGCACGACTATCCGGTGGAGGCGCCGATCCCGCTGCGCGAATGGCCGTGCGTCACCTGGATCGCGATGCCGGCGCTGCTGATGCCGGTGATCCTGCTCGGCGGCATCTACAGCGGCATCACGACGCCGACCGAAGCCGCCGCGGTCGCCGCCGCCTACGCCTTCCTCGTCGGTGCCGTCTGGTATCGCAATATCAGTTTGGCGGACACTTACGCGGCGGTGCTCAACTCCTCGCGCGCGACCGCCTCGATCGGCATGCTGATCGCAGGCGCGCTCGTGTTCAACTACGTCGTGACGATCGAGCAGATCCCGTTGACCGTGAAGGGCCTGCTCGCCGGCTACGATTTCACCGCGTGGGCCTTCCTGTTCTGGGTCAATATCATTCTGCTGGTGCTCGGCTGCCTGCTCGAAGGCTCAACCATCATCCTCGTGGTGCTGCCGATCTTCATCCCGACCGCCAAGGCGCTCGGCATCGATCTCGTGCACTTCGGCGTGGTCGCGGTGTTCAACATCATGATCGGGCTGGTGACGCCGCCCTATGGTCTATTGCTGTTCATCATATCGGCGATCTCGGGCGCGCCGCTGCGCCACATCATCCGCGACACGATGCCGTTCGTGATTGCGATGATCGTCGCGCTCGCCATCATCACCTTCATTCCTGAGACCGTTCTCTGGCTGCCGCGTATGATGGGCTACAAGGGCTGAACTTCAATCAACGGAAAGAACAATGAGCAAGCCGATCTACGTCCTCAACGGCCCGAATCTCAATCGTCTCGGCACGCGCGAGCCGCACATCTATGGCTCCACGACACTGAAGCAGGTCGAAGAGATGGTCCGCGCCGAGGCCGGCGCGCAAGCGATAGAATTCCGCCAGACCAACAGCGAGACGCAGCTGATCGACTGGGTGCACGAGGCGATCGACAAGGGTGCCGGCATCATCATCAATCCGGCCGCCTACACGTTCACCTCGCTTGCGCTGTTCGACGCGCTCAAGATGTTTCCCGGCCCGATCATCGAACTGCACATCTCGAACATCCACAAGCGCGAGTCGATGTATCACAACTCGTATGTATCGAAGGTCGCGACCGCGATCATCGCCGGGCTCGGCGCCAAGGGATACGTGGCCGCGCTGCGCGCGATGCGCGAGCTGATTTCTTAATGTGGCTACGCGGATCGTGGGGTGCCGCCTGTCGTGAAAATCGACGAGCACGGTTTCACGTTATCAAATATTGTGCCGCGAAGTTCCTTTGAGGAACTTTGGACCTCAAAGAGAGACCCCGGTTCTCGTTTTACTGTGTTTTGTCTTCGCCGTTGCCGCGCTGTGCTTGACTTGAAACAAATTATCCTCAGAACTGGGCAGCGGGCTGACGCTGAGTAAAGCGCTATCGTGCGCTTTATTGTATTGACGATTAGAAGGACCACCGCGTCCAGGGACTGACTTCACCAAATTCGATTGATTCCCAACATCGGGGCCGCCGTAACGCGTGAAGCGGCGGGACCGGTGTTCGTCACCGATGTGCTCGCGCCGGCGAATTCCGAGTATGGAGAAACAAGCAGTATGGCGACCACGACGTTTCACAACACCTTTGAAACCGCAACATCGATTGGCAATTACGGATTCCTCGACCAATCGACTCATCGCTTCGTGACGTATCAGTCCGGCCTCAGGACGATCACGAACCAATCACCCACCAACCTGGAATATTTCACGTTCCAGAACACCGCGAGCAATTGGGACGTTCATATCTACTGGTACGAGACGCCCTCCACGTCCTCGTGGATGAATTTGTACAATTCGGCGAGAACATTGCTCACCAGCAATGAAAGCTCCAACCCGATTGGTCCGCCAGTTCACCGCGACAACGTGGCCATCGGGCAGTATTATCTTGAGGTTCAGCCTTCAGGTGCGGGCGGTCAATATGCCTTCGGCCTGATTGTATGGCCCGAAACTCCATCGAATTACAGCGATCCGGCGGGCAGTTCGCAATCGACAGCACAATTCCTGCGCACGTTTTCCACCAACACCCCGCAAGCGCAATTCTCGGGCTCCTTCTACGAGCTCTTCGACCGATCAGTCACCTCCTCAGGAGCGCTGACGGTCAACACGTCCAGCCGGCTCGTGAACGACGGCGTCGACTATTACAAGTTCACGCTGGCGGTCGACGGGCAGGTGGCCATCTCGACGCCTGCGGGAATGCAGGCCTATTTGCTCGGACCCCCGCAGGGCAACATCGGCAGCAGCTTTGCGCAGACCACGGGTGACGGCCGTCTTCAGCAGCTGGTGGCTGGCGACTATTACGTCGCCATGTACAGTTCGTCATATTCCACGTCGATCAGCGGAGCTGGTGTCATCGCAATCCAGCAGCCGTGGGAGAACTATTTTCAATACACATTCGGCATCTCATTCACGCCAGGGAGCGGCGGAGGCGGAGGTGGCGGCGGAGGCGGAGGTTCGCAGGATAATGGAGACAGCAACCTCATCGCTGCCGGCAACGGGCACAGCTACCGATACATTTCTTTCAACGGCGCAGCATTTACATGGGACCAAGCCGCCGCCATGGCCACTGCCATGGGTGGTTATCTGGCCACGATCGGCAGCGACTCCGAGAACGCCTTTATCACGAACAACGTGATTTCCGGACACCTCACCCCGGGCTTCAGCGGAGCGCTCTTCGGTGCAGCGGATGCCGGCCACGAAGGCCTTTGGACATGGGCGACGGGACCCGAAGCCGGCGCGGCCTTGCAGTACACAAACTGGGCTCCGGGCGAACCGAACGGTGGCACCGGCGAGAATTACGGGCTGTTCGGAGCTGACGGAAGGTGGGTTGATGTTGCTCCGTTGCGCGACCCCGCGTTTACGACCGGATTCGTCATCGAGTATTCCACGGTGACCGGGGCGAACGGCGGGCACGGCGTTGGCGACTTCAACAAGGATGGGACGTCGGATCTCATCTGGTATAATCAGAACAACCGCAATACCGAGACGTGGCTCCTCAACAACGGTCATTGGGCAGGCAGCGTTGATATTGGCGCACACCCGGCCGGATACTTCCTTGCGGGGACCGGCGACTTCAACAAGGACGGCACCGCCGACTTGTTCTGGTTCAACCCGACCACGCGCGACACCGATATCTGGCTGCTGAACAATGGCCACTGGGCTGGCAGCGTCACCATCGGAAAGCATCCGGCTGGCTCTCAGGTCATGGGCACCGGCGACTTCAACAAGGACGGCACGACCGACGTGCTGTGGCTCAACCCATCCACGATGGAAGCCGAAGTCTGGCTGGTCAACAATGGAAAGTGGGCCGGCAGCAGCACTATTGGGGTGCATCCGGCCGGTTATCAGATCGCCGGTACCGGTGACTTCAACAAGGACGGCACGACCGACGTGCTGTGGTTCAATCCGTCGACCCGCGAGACCGATGTCTGGCTGGTCAACAATGGAAAGTGGGCCGGCAGCGTCAATATCGGGACGCATCCAGCGGGCTATCAGGTCGCCGGCACCGGCGACTTCAATAAGGACGGCACCGCCGATGTGCTCTGGTACAACTCGACCTCGGGCGACACGGACATCTGGCTGCTCAACAACGGGAAGTGGGCCGGCAGCACCACGATCGGGATTCATCCCGGCAACTACCAGGTCGCGGGCGTGGGCGATTTCAACAAGGACGGCACGAGCGATGTCGCGTGGTTCAATCCGGCGACCAACGACACGGATGTCTGGCTCGTCGTGAACGGCCATTGGGCTGGCAGCGTCAGCCCTGGAGCGCATCCTGGCGGCTGGATGGTCGTTTAGCCCGTCACAGGATCAGCGCGTATAGACGTTCTCGAAGCGGCTCGCGAAGGACGATCCGCCATAGCGATCGGCCGTGTGCGCCGCGAAATAGAGGCTCGCGCTGACGATCGCCACGATCGCGATGGGGAGAACCGCGACCACCATCACCAGCGGCGCGAACATCCAGGCGTCCCGTTTCCCGAGATCGTCTTCACCCAAGGCTGCCAGTTCTGACTTCAGCCGCCGTGCTCTTTCGCCCATGGCCATCTCCATTGTTGGCCACACAACGGTGGGCTGCGACCGAGGTTCCAACGGGCTCACAGGTGTAAGGCGCGGGGCGGGCAAGTGATCCCGTGTCCCTTGACCTTGCGGGCCTCCCGGGTTCAGAGTCATTCTTGTTCCAGACTGCGATTTCAGGCAAAAACGCCCCGATTTCGCCCCCAGATGCCGCCGTAAGCGGTATCGGGCATCAAAATGAGGCCCTTTGGGCCCGCTCTTGAGGAGGAGCTCTATGCCGAAGGTTTCGATGACGGTGAATGGCAAGGCCGTCACCGCCGATGCCGACGCCCGCACCCTTTTGGTTCAGTATCTGCGCGAGGGGCTGCGGCTCACCGGCACCCATGTCGGGTGTGACACCTCGCAATGTGGCGCTTGTGTCGTTCATGTCGATGGCAAGGCGGTCAAAGCCTGCACGATGTTTGCCTGGGAAGCCGAGGGCAAGACCGTGCTCACCATCGAGGGGCTCGCGCAGAACGGCACGCTGCACCCGATGCAGGAAGCCTTCCGCGACAATCACGGCCTGCAGTGCGGCTTCTGCACGCCCGGCATGATCATGACCGCGGTCGACCTGGTGAACCGCAAGGGTCACACCCTCGACGACAAGACGATCCGCGAAGAGCTCGAAGGCAACATCTGCCGCTGCACCGGCTACCACAACATCGTGAAGTCGATTGCCGCCGGCGCGAAGGCGATGGCGTAAAGCTGCCCGACAGAGGCAGCGTTCGAAATTTCGCAGCATCCCGACGGAGGAGACGCCATGAGCGCGACCGGGATCGGCGCGGCAGTCCGCCGCAAGGAAGATTTCAGGTTCATCACCGGCAAGGGCCAGTACACCGACGACGTTACGCGCCCCGGCCAGACCTACATCCACTTCATCCGCTCGCCGCATGCACACGCGAAGATCAAGAGCATCGACGCAAGCGCCGCGAAGGGCATGCCCGGCGTGCTCGCGATCCTGACCGGCAAGGACCTGGCCGACGACAAGATCGGCAATCTGATTTGCGGCTGGGCCATTACGTCCAAGGACGGCACGCCGATGAAGATGTCGGCGCATCCCGCGATCGCGGCCGACAAGGCGAACCATGTGGGCGACGCGGTCGCCGTGGTGATCGCCGAGACGCTCGACCAGGCCGAGGACGCTGCCGAGAACGTCAAGGTCGACTACGAGGTGCTGCCGGCTGTTGCCGATCCCGCCAAGGCGCAGGCGGCTGGTGCGCCGCTGATTCACGACGTGGCGCCGAACAACACGATCTACCAGTGGCATCTTGGCGACCAGAAGGCGACCGAGGCCGCCTTCAAGAGCGCGAGCCACGTCACCAAGCTCGACATCATCAACAACCGGCTGGTGCCGAACGCGATCGAGCCGCGCGCGGCGATCGGCGATTACGATGCCGGCAACGATGCGCTGACGCTCTGGAACACCTCGCAGAACCCGCATGTCGCGCGGCTCGTCATCGCGGCGTTCGTCGGTATGGCGCCGGAGCACAAGCTGCGCGTCATCGCGCCGGATGTCGGCGGCGGCTTCGGGTCGAAGATCTTCATCTATCCCGAGGAAGTCGTGTGCCTGTGGGCTTCGCGCAAGATTCGGCGGCCTGTGAAATGGGTCTCGGATCGCTCGGAGGCGTTCCTCACCGACGCGCATGGGCGCGATCACGTCACGCATGCCGAGATGGCGTTCGATGCCGAGGGCAAGATCACGGCGCTGCGTGCGAAGACGATCGCGAACCTCGGCGCCTATATGTCGACGTTCTCGTCGTCGGTGCCAACCTATCTCTATGCGACGCTGCTCTCCGGCCAGTACGGCATCGCGAACATCTATTGTGAGGTCGATGCGGTCTACACCAACACGGTGCCGGTCGATGCGTATCGCGGCGCAGGGCGGCCGGAGGCGACCTATGTGGTCGAGCGGCTCATCGAGGTTGGCGCGCGCGAGCTCGGCATCGACCCGGCGGACCTGCGCAAGCGCAACTTCATCAAGACCTTCCCGCACCAGACGCCGGTGATCATGGCCTATGACGCGGGCGACTATCACGCCTCGTTGAAGAAGGCGCAGGAGATCGCCGACGTGAAGGGGTTCGGCAAGCGTCGCCGCGAGTCCGAACGGAACGGCAAGCTGCGCGGACTCGGCTACTCGACCTACATCGAGGCGTGCGGCATTGCGCCGTCACAAGCGGTCGGCTCGCTCGGCGCTGGCGTCGGGCTATGGGAGTCGGCCGAGGTTCGCGTCAATCCGACCGGCTCGGTCGAAGTTCTCACCGGCTCGCATAGTCACGGGCAGGGCCACGAGACGACCTTCGCACAGCTCGTTGCGCAGCGGCTCGGCATTCCGATCGAGAACATCGCGATCGTGCACGGCGACACCGACAAGGTGCAGTTCGGCATGGGCACCTACGGCTCGCGCTCCGGCGCGGTCGGCATGACGGCGATCGTCAAGGCGCTCGACAAGGTCGAGGCGAAGGCGAAGAAGGTCGCGGCCTTCATGCTCGAAGCCGCCGAAGGCGACATCGAGTTCAAGGACGGCAAGTTCACCGTCGCCGGAACCGATAAGTCGGCCGCATGGGGCGATGTCTCGCTCAATGCCTACATCGCGCACAAGTTCACCGGCGCAGAGCTCGAGCCGGGCCTGAAGGAGGGCGCGTTCTACGATCCGACCAACTTCACCTTCCCGGCCGGCTGCCACATCTGCGAGGTCGAGATCGATCAGGAGACCGGTCACACCGATATCGTCGGCTGGACCGCAGTCGATGACTTCGGCACCATCATCAATCCGATGATCGTGGAAGGCCAGGTGCACGGCGGCATCGCGCAGGGTGTCGGACAGGCGCTCTACGAAGGTACTGTCTACGACAAGGAGGGCCAGCTCGTGACCGGCTCGTACATGGATTACGCCATGCCGCGTGCCGACTACCTGCCGTCGTTCAAGGTCGACACCACCGAGACGAAGTGCCCGTCGAACCCGCTCGGCATCAAGGGCTGCGGCGAGGCGGGCGCGATCGCAGCGCCGGCCGCCGTGATGAATGCCATCACCGATGCGGTCGGAACCGAGAACATCGCCATGCCGGCGACGCCCGCGACGGTGTGGGCCGCCTTGCAGAAGACACAGCCGCGCCAGGCGGCGGAATGAATTAGGAGAGCAAACATGTACAACTTCGAATTCCACCGTCCGACCGGCCTGCGCCAGGCCTCCAACATGCTCGGCAAGCTCGAAGAGGCGAAGATCCTGGCGGGCGGGCAGACGCTGATCCCCACCATGAAGCTGCGGCTCGCCTCGCCGAACAACCTGATCGACCTCAACGCCATCGCCGAGGAGCTCTCGGGCATCGAGCTGCGCGGCCGCTCGATCGTGATCGGCGCCATGACGCGCCACGCGGATGTGGCGAATTCGCCGGTCGTGAAGGAGAACATCCCGGCGCTCGCCTATCTGGCGGGGCTGATCGGCGATCCGGCGGTGCGTCATCGCGGCACGCTCGGCGGCTCGGTCGCCAACAACGATCCGAACTCGGATTATCCGGCGGCCTGCGTCGGCCTCGGGGCGACCATCCACACCACCAAGGGCAAGCACGAGGCGGACGGTTTCTTCAAAGGCCTGTTCGAGACGGCGCTTGGAGCTGACGAGATCGTCACCAAGGTGAGTTTCCCGCTGGTGAAGAAGGCCGGCTACGAGAAATTCCGCAACCAGGCCTCGCGCTTCGCGCTCGTGGGTGTGTTTGCCTCTAAGCGCGGCTCGGAAATCCGCGTCGCGGTGACCGGCGCAGGCTCGAACGGCGTGTTCCGCGTGCCGAGCTTCGAAGAGGCGCTGAAGAAGCGCTTCTCGCCGAAGTCGCTCGACGGCCTGACCATCCCGGCCGACGGAATGAACGCGGACATCCACGGCAGCGCCGAATACCGCGCGCATCTCGTCGGCGTGATGGCGCGCCGCGCAGTCGCGCGGGCGAACGATTTCGCGGCGGGCGAGGATGCCGAATCTGGCGGAGATGTCGGTAACGGTTAGGCTGGTTGTCGAGACTCGCAAACGTGCCTATCTGCGTCATGCCCGGCCTTGTGCCGGGCATCCACGTCTTTCTCGTATGGGAACCAAGACGTGGATAGCCGGGACAGGCCTGGCCATGACGGAGTAGGTTGTTTCGGATGAGCAAGACCCCCATCAAGCCGCCCACTTCCATCGACGCCACGCTCGACCTTCTGGGGCAGGCCGACTATCTCGCCGACCGCTCGCTTGCGACCGTGCTGTTCCTCGCGCTGCGCATGGGCCGCCCGCTATTCCTCGAAGGCGAGGCCGGCGTCGGTAAGACCGAGATCGCCAAGGTGCTCTCGCAGACGCTCGGCCGGCGGCTGATCCGCCTGCAATGCTACGAGGGGCTCGATGTTTCGGCGGCGGTCTACGAGTGGAATTACGCCGAACAGATGATTGCGATCCGCCTTGCCGAAGCCGAAGGCAATGTCGATCGCGAGCGGCTCTCGCATGACGTGTTCTCCGAGCGCTTCCTGATCAAGCGGCCGCTACTGCAGGCGCTGGAGCCCGACCCGATGGGCGCGCCGGTGCTGCTGATCGACGAGCTCGACCGCACCGATGAAGCCTTCGAGGCGTTCCTGCTCGAAGTGCTCGCCGACAATCAGGTGACCATCCCGGAGATGGGCACCGTGAAGGCCGAGCATCCGCCGATCACCATCATCACCTCGAACCGCACGCGCGAAATCCATGACGCGCTCAAGCGCCGCTGCCTCTACCACTGGGTCGGCTATCCGACCGCCGAGCGCGAGTTGAAGATCGTGCGCGCCAAGGTGCCGGGTGTTTCCAAGAAGCTCTCGGCCGAGGTCGTGCACTTCGTGCAGGCGCTGCGCGGGCAGGACCTGTTCAAGTCGCCCGGGGTGGCCGAGTCGCTCGACTGGGCCGCGGCGCTCGCCGAGCTCGATGTGGTGGCGCTCGATCCCGCGACCGTGTCCGACACGCTCGGCGTGCTCTTGAAGTATCAGGATGACATCGCGCGCATCGAAGGTACCCGGGCGAAGGAATTGCTTGACGCGATGCATGCGGAGTTGAGGGCGGCGGAGTAGGACGTGACCGACACCGCACCGCAGGGACGGCTCGCCCAGAACATCGTCTACTTCGCGCGCGCGTTGCGTGCCGCCGGTCTCCCCGTCGGGCCCGGTTCGGTGCTCGATGCGCTCGCGGCCGTGCAGGCGGCCGGAGTCGGCACGCGCGAGGATTTCTACTGGACGCTCCATGCGGTGTTCGTGAAGCGGCACGAGCATTCATTGCTGTTCGATCAGGCGTTCCGCATGTTCTTCCGCAAGCGCGCCTATCTCGACAAGCTGCTCGCGATGCTCTCACCGCAAGCGCCCGCGGCCGCGCCAGACGCTCCGGAAGCGGGCGCACAGCGCGTACAGGAGGCGCTGTTCGCCGGCATGAACGACAAGAAGCCGCCCGAGGAGCGCGAGATCGAGCTCGACATGCGCCTCACGGTGTCCGACCGCGAGGTGCTGCAGAAAAAGGACTTCGCGCAGATGAGCGCGGCCGAGATCGCGCAGGCGAAGGACGCGATCAAGCGGCTGGTGCTCTCGCTCGACGAGGTCAAGACTCGCCGACTTGCCCCGCACCGACGCGGCCACATCATCGATATGCGCCGCACGCTGCGCGCCAGCATGAAGGCGGGCGGCGCGCTGATCGACCTGAAGTATCTCGGACCGCGCACGCGCCAGCCGCCGATCGTGGCGCTGCTCGACATCTCGGGCTCGATGAGCCAGTACACGCGGCTGTTCCTGCATTTCCTGCACGCCGTCACCGACGCGCGCAAGCGCGTCTATTCGTTCCTGTTCGGCACGCGGCTTACCAATGTGACGCGCGCGTTGAAGTCGAAGGATCCGGACGAGGCGCTGGCGCAGTGCTCGGCGAGCGTGGTGGACTGGTCGGGCGGCACGCGCATCGCGACCTCGCTCGCCGAATTCAACAAGCGCTGGGCGCGCCGCGTGCTCACCCAGGGCGCGATCGTGCTGCTGATCACCGACGGGCTGGAGCGCGACCCGGACGACCGGCTCGAATTCGAGATCGACCGGCTGCACCGCTCGTCGCGCCGGCTGGTCTGGCTCAACCCGCTGCTGCGCTTCGAGGGCTTCGAGGCGAAGGCGCGCGGCGTGCGCACCATTCTACCCTATGTGGACGAATTCCGGCCGATCCATAATCTCGATTCGATCGCGGAGCTTTGCCGCGCGCTCTCGGCCGCGGGCGGGCGATCCTTCGACCCGAAGGAGTGGTTGAAGCGGGCGGCGTGATTATATGGTTGTCGTCCCGGGCGAGGCCGAAGGCCGAGACCCGGGACTCATAGATCCGCGTACTTCGACGATAGGTCCCGGCTCGCGCGATGCTGTGCATCGCTTGGCCGGGATGACAGGGAGAAACACATGGACTCACTCGCGACGGAAAGCGACATCCTCAAAGCCGCCGAGGACTGGAAGGCGGCGGGGCGCGGGGTCGCGCTCGCGACCGTGGTCGAGACTTGGGGCTCGGCGCCGCGGCCGGTCGGCTCCAACCTGGTGATCGACGACCAGGGCAATTTCCTCGGGAGCGTGTCGGGCGGCTGCGTCGAGGGCGCGGTGGTGACGGAGGCGCTCGATGTCATCGAGAGCGGCAAGCCGAAGACGCTCGAATTCGGCGTGGCCGACGAGACCGCCTGGAAGGTCGGGCTCTCGTGCGGCGGGACGATCCGGGTGTTCGTCGAGAAGGTGGAGTGATGCCCCATACTCCGCTCATTCCCGCGCAAGCGGGAATCCAGTTCTTTCCTTCTCCTTCGCCTTGGGTCCCCGCTTTCGCGGGGACGAGCGGACAGAGCGAATAATCATGCGCCTCGACATCCTCAAAGCCCTCAACACCGAACGCGCCGCGCGCCGCGCGGTGGTCGTCGTCACCAATCAGGAGAGCGGCGCGCAGCGCCTCGTCACGCAGGACAAGGTCGCCGCCGATCCCTTGAAGGATGTGCTCGCGGCGCATCTGCGCTCCGGCAAGAGCGGCATCGAGGAGACCGGCGAAGGCAAGGTCTTCCTCACCGTGCACGTCCCGCCGACGCGCCTCGTCGTCACCGGCGCAGTGCACATTTCACAAGCGCTCGCGCCGATCGCGTCGTTGCTCGGCTACGACGTGACTATTGTCGACCCGCGCACCGCGTTTGCGAGCGCCGAGCGCTTTCCCGGCGTGAAGGTGATCGCCGAATGGCCCGACAAGGCGCTGCCGCCGCTCGGTATCGACCGCTACACGGCCTTCGTTGCGCTTACGCACGATCCGAAGATCGACGACCCGGCGCTGCTGCATGCGCTGGAGCGGGACTGCTTCTATATCGGCGCGCTCGGCTCGAAGAAGACGCACGCGCGGCGCGTGGAGCGGCTCAAGCAAGAAGGCATCAGCGACGCACAGCTGGCGCGTATCCACGCGCCGATCGGGCTTCCCATCGGCGCGATTTCGCCGCCCGAGATCGCTGTTGCTATCATGGGGGAAATCACGAGCCGCCTGCGTTTGACGGCTGAGGGAAAGCGATGAAGTTCGGGGCACTGCCGCCACGCGAAGCCGAAGGTGCGATCGCGGTCCATTCGATCCGCAAGAACGGCTTCACGCTCAAAAAGGGCACGTTGATCGGCAAGGACGAGATCGCCGCGCTGGAAGCCGCGAAAGTGCCCGAGATCGTGGTGGCGCGGCTCGAGCCGGGCGATGTGTCGGAGGATGTCGCGGCGGCGGAGATCGCGGGCGCAGTCGCGGGCGAGGGCGTGCACGTGGACCGCGCGTTCACGGGCCGCGCCAACCTGTTCGCCGAACAGGCCGGCGTGCTGGTCGTCGACAAGGAGCGCATCGACGCGCTCAACGATGTCGACCCGTCGATCACGTTTGCGACGCTCGATGCCTATGCGTCGGTCGTCGCCGGCAAGATGATCGCGACGGTGAAGATCATTCCGTTCGCGGTCGCGGGTGCGGCGCGCGACAAGGCGCTGGCGGCCGCGCGCGGCGCAAATCCGATCGTGCGCGTCGCGCCGTTCAAGGTGCGCAAGGTCGGTATCATCTCGACCGTGCTGCCCGGCCTCGCCGACAAGGTGATCGAAAAGACCCTGAAGGTGACGCAGGAGCGGCTTGCGCCCGCGGGCGCGCTGATCGTGGCCGAGCGGCGCGTGCCGCACGAGACCAAGGCGCTGGCCAAGGCGCTCGACGAGGTGCTGAAGGCGGGTGCCGAGATGGTCGTCGTGTTCGGCGCCTCGGCGATCGCCGACACGCGCGACGTGATCCCGGCTGCGGTCGAAGAAATCGGCGGGCGCATCGAGCACTTCGGCATGCCGGTCGATCCCGGCAACCTGATGCTCGTCGCCGAAGCGAAGGGAAAGCCGGTGCTCGGCGCGCCGGGTTGCGCGCGTTCGCCGAAGGAGAACGGCTTCGACTGGATCCTGATGCGGCTGCTCGCCGGACTGCCGATCAAGCGCTCCGACATCACCGGGCTCGGCGTCGGCGGGCTCTTGATGGAGATCGTGACGCGGCCGCAGCCGCGCGCCGAGCCCGCGCCGGAGAAGGGTCATCAGATCGCCGGCCTGGTGCTTGCCGCGGGCCGCTCCACGCGCATGGGCGGGCCGAACAAGCTGCTCGAAGAGATCAACGGCAGGCCGCTGGTGCGGATCGCGACCGAGCACGTGCTCGCATCGCGCGCGCGGCCGGTCATCGTCGTGACCGGCCACCAGAAGGAGCGCGTCGAGCGTGCGCTTGCCGGCTTAGCCGTCACGTTCGTGCACAATCCGGATTTTGCCGGGGGGCTCTCGACTTCGCTCAAGGCCGGCATCTCCGCGGTGCCGGCAGAGCCGGATGGGGTGGTCGTGTGCCTCGGCGACATGCCGCAGGTGAGTGCGGCGCTGATTGATCGGTTGATCACGGCCTTCGACCCGGAACGCGGCGCGCTGGTCGCGATCCCGACCATAGCGGGCAAGCGCGGCAACCCGGTGCTGTGGTCGCGCCGTTTCTTTCCGGACCTGATGGCGGTGGAAGGCGACATCGGCGCGCGGCATCTGATCGGCGGCTACGCCGAGGCGGTCGTCGAAGTGCCGGTCGAAGATGCGGCGGCGCTGACCGATGTGGACACGCCCGAGGCGCTCACGGCCGTGCGCGCCGCGATGACCGTTTAGTTCCGCTTAAATTTTTGATTCTAGGCTCCTCACGGGGTTACGGCTGAGGGGCTCCCGTTCATGCGTACCATTTGCTTCGCGGCATGCTTTGCCGCGCTCGCTATCCTTGTTTCCATCGTAGAGACCCATGCCGCCGGCGCGCTCGCGACCGGGCGCTGCGGCGCCTACGGCTATTCCTCCAACGATCTGTCCGCCGAGGCGGCGGCACAGCGTGCCCGCGCGCAGTGCAAGGGCAAGGACTGCAAGGTGGTGACCAGCTTTGCCAGGACATGCGCGGCTTTCGCGATTGACGCGAAGAACGCCTGCGGTCCGAGCGGCTGGGCCAAGGCTGCCACGCTCGCGCACGCACAGAACGTTGCGGCGGAGCAATGCCACCGGTTCGGTGGCAAAACCTGCGTGATCCGCGCCTGGGTGTGCGATTCGCGCGGGTAGCGGATCGCAGGGCTCTCCTTCCCGGCAAGCAAGGCAGGAACCCTCAGCAAAATCAGTGAGTTGTGTGCCGAATGCCTCCGCCCGGGGCATTGAGCCAGGAACTCCCACACGCCCTGTGCGTTTCCGGGACAGCAAGACCAACCGTGGAGGGTTCGATGTCGATGTTGGACCATGACCCCAATCGTGATCTGGGGCGCGACCCGTATGCGAACCGGTATTCCGAGATGAGCGAGGGTTCGGGATATGCCCCGTTGATTGCACTGTTCGCGATCGCCGTGATCGTTGGCGGGCTGTTCTTCTTCTCGCCGGGCAGCGACCAGACCAAGGTCGCGGGAAATAGCCCAGCCACGCAGTCGGCTCCCGCGCCGATTCCGCCCACACCGGCCCCGCCGGCCAAGGCGCCTGCCCAGCAGTAACCGGATCGCGTTCGATCTGGACGCGGCCCCGCTCCGGCGGGGTCGCGTTTTTTTGCGCGCGGGCCCTTGCAATTCATTATCAGTGGAATTATGACTGACTGGTCAGTCAGAATTGATCTATGCCGCGACATACGACCAGATCTCCTCTTCAGCCAACGGAAGCAGCCAATTGGCCTCCCGGCGGCGACGGTCGCACGCCAGACAGCGCGTCAGGGTCCGCCAAGACCGCACGGCCGGCCCGCACCCAAGCGGCCGAGGAGCGCCGCTCCGCCATTCTGGCAGCTGCGCTCGAGGAGTTCACCGCGCGCGGCTACGAGGGTGCGCGGCTCGACGACGTGGCCAAGCGCGCCGGCATCGCCAAAGGCACGATCTATCTCTACTTCGCCGACAAGGAGACGCTGTTCCAGGAGCTGGTGCGCTCGATGGTGCACCCGGTGTTGGGCATGCTGGACAAGATGCGCGGCGTCGACGTCCCGGCTCGCATGCTGGTCGAGGGACTGCTCGGGACGTTCGTGCGCGAAGTTTACGGCACGCGGCGCAAGGACTTGATCCGGCTGATCCTGAACGAAGGTCCGCGCTTTCCCGCGATCGCCGAATTCTACTATCACGAGGTGATCGAGCGCGTGCTCAGCATCGTGCGGCCGATCCTCGCGCGCGCGGCCGAGCGCGGCGAACTCGCGAACGATTCACTTGCACGTTTCCCGCAGTTGATCGTCGCGCCGATGCTGGTCGGCATCATGTGGCATGCGATGTTCGAGAAGTTCGAGCCGCTTGATATCGACGCAATGGTGCGTGCGCACATCGACATTCTGTTCGGCGGGAGGGCGGGATGACGACGCTCGCCCGCGCCACAGTCCTGGTGTTGGCGCTCGCGCTCGCTGCCTGCGGCAATCCAAACAACGGTCGCCTGCAGGGCTGGATCGAGGGCGACTTCGTGTTTGTCGGGCCTGATGAGACGGGCCGGGTCGAGACGCTCAAGGTACGCGAGGGCGATCAGGTCACGGCCGGCGCGCCGCTCTTTTCCGTCGATGCCGATCTGCAGCAGGCTGATGCGAACAACACCTCCGCACAGGTCGCAGAGGCGCGGGCCCGACTACAGCGGCTCGAAGCCGCGCAGCAGCGCAATGAGGAAATCGCTGTCCTGGAAGCACAGGAAAAGCGCGCCGAGGCGATGCTGCAGCTTTCCACCACGGAGTTCGACCGTCAGCAGCAGTTGACGGCCAGGAACGCGGGCACCCAGGCGGCACTCGATACCGCGAAGGCGAATTTCAATCGCGACAAGGCGGCGCTGGAAGAAGTCCGTCGTCATATCGCGGTCGCGCGGCTTTCCGCGCGTGACGAAGACATCGCCGCCGCGCGCCAGACGCTGGCCGCGGCGGAAGCGCGGAAAACTGCCGCCGAGACAAAGCTCGCACGGCGCAAGCTGGTCTCGCCCGTGAGCGGCGCCGTGCAGCAGATCTATTATCGGCCGGGCGAGATGGTGCCGGCGGGCCGGCCGGTCGTGTCGATCCTGCCGCCCGGCAACATCAAGGTGCGCTTCTTCGTCAGCGAGCCGCTGCTGCCGACGATTGCGCTTGGCGACACGGTCGAGGTCACTTGCGACGGCTGCGCCAAACCGATCGCCGCGCGCGTGAGCTTCATTGCACGCTCCGCCGAGTTCACGCCTCCGGTGATCTACAGCCTCGAGGAGCGCAACAAGCTCGTGTTCATGGTCGAGGCGCGCACCGACACGCCGGAGGGCTTACGCGTCGGGCAGCCGGTGGGCGTCGCGCTGACCGGGCGCACCGCCGAGGCGGGCAAATGACCGCGCCCGACATCGCGATCGAGGTTGAGGGGCTGAGCAAGTCCTTCAACGGGCGCGAGGTCGTGCATGACCTTTCGATGCAGGTGAAGCGCGGCTCGATCTACGGCTTCCTCGGGCCGAACGGCTCGGGAAAGACCACCACCATCCGCATGCTCTGCGGCCTGCTTACGCCGGACAAAGGCCGCGGCACCTGCCTCGGCTACGACATCCTGACCGAGACCGACAAGATCAAGCGTCAGGTCGGCTACATGACGCAACGCTTCAGCCTCTACCAGGACCTCTCGGTGCGCGAGAATCTGGAGTTCGTCGCGCGGCTCTACGATGTGCCCAATCCGGTCGGCGCGGCGCGCGCGATGGTGGAGCGGCTCGGGCTCAAAGGCCGCGAGGAGCAGCTTGCGGGCTCGCTCTCCGGCGGATGGAAGCAGCGCCTCGCGCTCGGCGCCTGCACGCTGCCGAACCCCAAGCTGCTGCTGCTCGATGAGCCGACCGCCGGCGTCGACCCGAAGGCGCGGCGCGAATTCTGGAACGAGATCCATGCGCTCGCCGGCGAAGGCCTGACCGTGCTCGTCTCGACGCACTACATGGACGAGGCGGAGCGCTGTCACGAGATCGCCTACATCGCCTACGGACATCTGCTGGTGCACGGCACCGTGCCGGAGGTGATCGCGCAGTCGCACCTCGCGACCTACGTGGTGAGCGGTGAGGGGCTCGGCGAGCTCGCCGTAAGTCTTGAACACACGCGCGGCATCGACATGGTGGCGCCGTTCGGAACCAGTCTGCACGTTTCGGGGCGCGATGAGGCGGCGCTGCAGGCCGCGATCGCTCGCTATCGCAGCGATCCGCGGTTCACGTGGGAGCACTCCGAGCCTTCGCTCGAGGACGTGTTCATCGACCTGATGAGCCGCGCGCGCGACAATTTCCAGGACGCCGCATGACCACCGCCGGCCACATGGCGTCGCGGGGTTTCTGGCTGCGCACGCGCGCGATGCTGATTAAGGAGTTCATCCAGCTCAAGCGCGACCGCATGTCGTTCGGCATGATCATCATGATCCCGCTGATGCAGCTGATCCTGTTCGGCTACGCCATCAACACCACGCCGCGCGATCTGCCGACCGCTGTGCTGCTGCAGGAGACGAGCGACGTCGGCCGCTCGATCCTCGCGGCGCTGAGAAACACCCGTTACTTCAAGGTGACGCATGTCGCGCGCAACGAGGCGGAGTTCGACCGGCTGCTCGCCTCCGGCACGGTGCTGTTCGCGGTAGAAATTCCCGCGAATTTCGAGCGTGCGCTGCGCCGCGGCGACCGGCCGGCGCTGCTGGTCGCGGCGGATGCCACCGACCCGGTTGCCGCA
>JBAVXH010000109.1:0-3409 GCA_049698215.1 Xanthobacteraceae bacterium
ATGCTCTTGAGCAGGTCAGGGCGGCGCAGAAATGGACTCTCTGCGGGCGTCGCTCCGCCGACCACGATGTGGCTGCCGCCGCCGGTGCCGGTGCGGCGTCCGTCACGCATGAACTTCTCGGTGCCCAGCCGGCTCGCGCCCGCGTCCTCGTAGACGCCTTGTGAAATTGCCACAAGCTCGCGCCAACTCCTCGCGGGATGCAAGTTCACCTCGATCACGCCGGGATCGGGCGTGACCTTGATGACGTCGAGGCGTGGATCGGCGGGCGGGGCGTAGCCCTCGATGTGCACCGGCGTGCCGAGCTTTACGGCCGCCGCCTCAACCGCCCTGAGGACCGCGAGATAATCTTCCGTCGCACCGACATACGGCATGAACACGCAGAGCCGCCCGTCGCGCGGCTCGACCGCGAGTGCGGTGCGCACGATGCCGTCCTCTGCGGGCGGAGGTGGCGCGGGATCGGGCAGGGGAGGCGGTGCCGTCGTGTCCGAAGAACTCACGATGGGATAGTCGGCGGGCTCAACATGCGGCAGCGATGCCAGCGGCAGCCGCGATCCGGCCGGCAGGTCGCCCGGCAGCAGAAACAGTTTCTCGCGGCGCAGCTCCCAGGCTTCGCTCACCCATGTCTCGCCTTTGCGGAGCAGCGGCAGCACGGACGCAACCGGCGCGCCGAGACCGCTCTCAAACGCGCCCACCATGCGCGCACGCGCGGCGGCGTCGAACAGCTTCGGATCAAGCACATCGACGTTCACCGGCAGCTTGCCTTCTTCGATGAGCCAGTGTGCCGGATCTTCGTGGGCAGCCTGCACGCGCTCGGCCTTGATGCCGAGCTCGAGCGCCACAGCTTCGGCAAAGCGCCGTGCATCGTCCGCGCTCGCCGGGCGGGTCTCGCTCTCTCGCGCAATCAGCGTCGCATCGCGCCACATCGGCTTGCCGTCGCGCCGCCAGGCGAGCGAGAAAGCCCAGCGCGGCGTTGCCTCGCCCGGGTACCATTTGCCTGAGCCGTAGTGCAGCAGGCCATCCGGCGCGAAGCGTTCGCGCAATCGCCGCACCAACTCGTCCGCGCGCAGGCGCTTCTCCGCCCCCAGCGCCGCGACGGTCCATTCCGCGGACTGGTAATCGTCGACCGCAATGAAGGTCGGCTCGCCGCCCATGGTGAGCGGCACATCGGCGCCCAAGAGATCGGCATCGACCTTTTCGCCGAGCGCATCGAGCGCAGCCCACGCCGCCTCGGAAAAGGGCTGTGTCACGCGCGGCGTTTCGGAGACGCGCGTCACGCTCATCTCGAAGGAGAAATTCGCCTCGGCGGGCTCGACCGTGCCGGTGATCGGCGCGGCGGACTGGAAGTTTGGCGTTGCGGCGAGCGGGATGTGGCCCTCGGCCGCGAACAACCCGGAGGTCGGATCAAGCCCGACCCAGCCGGCGCCAGGCAGGAACACCTCGGCCCAGGCATGCAGATCGGCACTGTCACGCTCCGGCGCGGGACCTTCGAGCGGCGCGACGTCGGGCTTGAGCTGGATCAGGTATCCCGACACGAAACGCGCCGGCAGCTTGAGATGGCGCAGCGACTGCACCAACAGCCACGCGCTATCGCGGCACGAGCCGCTGCCGGACTGCAGGGTCTGGTCCGGCGTCTGCGTCCCTTCCTCCATGCGCGTCACATACTTCACGGCGCGTCGCACACGATCGTTCAGGTCGACCAGAAACGGCACCGTGCCGGTCCAGTTGCGCGGGATCTCGGCCATGAAAGCCTTGAGCCGCGGCCCGGCGGGTTCGGTCTCTAGATAGGGGCCAAGCTCGCGGGCCTGCTCGTTCGGCAGCACGAACGGAAAATTGGCCGCATAGGGCTCGACGAAGAAATCGAACGGATTGACCGGCACAAGCTCCGCCGTGAGGTCGACGATGACGGCGAACTCCTGGGTCTTTTCCGGGAATGTGTAGCGCGCGGCCCAGTTGCCGTGCGGATCGTGCTGCCAGTTCACGTGATGCTGCGCGGGCGTCACGTCGAGCGAATAGCTCGGCGTGCGCGTGCGCGCATGTGGAGCCGGCCGCAACCGGATCATCTGCGGGCCGAGCGAGACCGGCCGGTCATACGCATAGCGCGTGACGTGATGCAGGCTGACGGTGACCGACATGGACACGGATTAGCAGAAAGCGGCGCGCATGGCTGCCCAATTGCCAGGCAACTTCCGCCTCGCATGACGCATCGCTATCATCAGGGCCAAACAAGAGGAGGGATCATGAGCCGGCTCGACGCGATAGCGCAGCACATGTGGGAGGCACGGCGCGGGGGCAAGAATTTCGTCAATCTTCCTGATGCGCTGAAGCCGACCTCGATCGCCGAAGCCTATCTGGCGCAGGAGGTCTATCACCGTCTCGCCGAGCCGGTGTACGGACCGGTCGGCGGCGTGAAGGTCGCCACCACCACCAAAGTGATGCAGCAACTGATGGGGATCACGCACCCCTGCGGCGGCGCCATCTTCGCGCGCACGATCCATACTTCACCGGCGCGCATTGCGAAGAGCGACTTCATCAACCTGCGCATCGAGAGCGAGATCGCGCTCAAGCTTGGGCAGGAAATGTCAGCTGCAAAGGCGCCGTGGACGGCAGAGAGCGTAGTCCCGTTCGTGGCGGGCGCGATGCCAGCCTACGAGCTGATCGAGGACCGCAACGCGGTCTACACCGAGACCAACGCGGTTTCGATGATCGTGGAGAATTGCTGGAACGGTGGCGTCGTGATTGGCGCGCCGAAGGCGGTGAACCCGGAAGCAATCATCGGCGTCACCGGGCGCCAAACGCTCAACGGAAAACAGATCGGCGAAGGTCAATCGGAAAATCCGTTCGCCACGCTGGCCTGGCTCGCCAACCTGCTTGCCGAGCGCAAGCGCGATCTCAAGGCGGGCATGGTGATTATCACGGGAAGCGTCATACCGACGTTCTCAATCACCCCGGGCGACCGCTGCGGATTCGCGGTTGATGGGCTCGGCGAGTGTGTGATGGATGTGACGTAGTGCATCGCGCGCCGCGCAACGGAAGCTGAGCTCAGCGTTCGTTCTCGATTCGAATCCGCTCGCCTCTTGTTCCGGGTTCCCTCGCGAGAGGGAACCCGTTGCTTTGCGCGCGTTCCCGGAACGCGAGTCCAGACATCGAGTTGTCCGAACGAAGGATGGCGGACGGGCTCAGAGGAGGCGGAGATGAGAACCAACCTTCTTCTCGGCGCCGCGGCGGTCGGCGTGCTGATCACTGGTGCCATTGCGCAGACGAGTTCGAACATCGAACGGATCAAGGATCCGGCGGTGCACCAAGGCGTCGCGCGCGACAGCGAGCCGAAAAAGAACGTCCGCACCGTCTATCCGAACACGCAGAACGCCGAGCAGGCCGCACAGCAGAGCAAGACCGCGCAGGGCGCGGC
>JBAVXH010000110.1:0-10667 GCA_049698215.1 Xanthobacteraceae bacterium
CCCTCGCGCTCCACCTCGATCTCGCTGAGGCCGGTTTCGTCGATGAGCTTCGCCAGCTCGCGGATCAGATCCTGTTCGCTCAAAATGTCGCCCGGTTGTGGTGAGACGAGACTATTTTGCCTTGGCACCAATCAAGCCCGCCAGCCCGTGAATGGCAAGCGCGTAGCCCTCGACGCCAAAGCCGCAGATCACCGCCCTCGCACCCTTCGAGACGTAGGAGTGCTGGCGGAATTCGTCCCGCTGATGGATGTTGGTGATGTGCACCTCGATCGTCGGGATGGCGACCGCGAGGATTGCATCGAGGATGGCGATCGATGTCGTGGTGTACCCGGCCGGATTGATCACGATGCCAGCGGCTTTCTTCGCCTTCGCGTCGTGGAACCAGTCGACCAGCTCGCCCTCGCGGTTGGTCTGGCGGAATTCGACCTCCAGCCCGTAGCGCGCGGCCGTCTTGCGGCACAGCTTCTCGACGTCCTTTAGCGTCGAGCGGCCATACTTCTCGGGCTCGCGTGTCCCGAGCGAATTCAGGTTCGGGCCGTTGAGGACGTAGATCGTCTTCGCCATGGAATTACTGGCGCGCGGCCTGGATCTTCTGGCTGAGCGCCGCAAGCCCGACCGCCCCGATCACGACATCGTTGCCGATCACATAGCTCGGCGTGCCGTTGAGCCCCAGCGCCTCGGCGAGCTTCATGCTCTCCTCGAGGGTTTTGGCCACCTCGTCGCTTTTGATGTCCTTCTCGATGCGCGCAACGTCGAGTCCGACCTCCTTGGCGGCCGCGATCGCCTTGGCCTTGTCGACCTGGCCGCGGCCGGTGAGCAGCTTCTGGTGAAACTCGAGATACTTCTTTCCGGTCTTGTCCTGCATCCGCACCGCGACCCCGACCTGCGCTGCCTCAACCGAGCTCGGGCCGAGCACGGGGAATTCCTTCAGCACGACCTTGAGCTTTGGATCCTTGTTCATCAGCTCGACCATGTCGTTGAGCGCGCGCTTGCAGTAGCCGCAGTTGTAGTCGAAGAACTCGACGAACGTGACGTCGCCCTGCGGATTGCCGAGCACGACCTGGCGCGGGGAATTGAACAGCGCCTCCGAATGGTTCTTGATCGCGCCGCGCGCCTTCTCGGATTCGGCGACCTGCTGCTTCTTCTCGAGCTCGGCCATCGCCTCCTGCAGCACCTCCGGGTGCGCCAGCAGGTACTCGCGGATGATCTTCTCGATTTCGGCGCGCTGCGGAGTGGAGACGCTCTGCGCCTGGGCAGGCGCTAGCGTGGCCCCAAGCGCAAGAGCAAGGGCGAGCGGAATAAGGCGGGTCATTCGGTGGGTCCTGTTGTGGGCCGCCCGCGCTGGACGGGGCCGATGGTAAACTTCGGGCTGCCGAACAATCCCGATCTGGCTTCCTTCAATCCGACGATATCGTCCGCCTTGACCCAGCCGGGCGAGCCGGTCGGGAAGCGGGTCTTGGCGCGTGCCGCAAGTTCCCGTGCCGTCTTCTGGTCGCCGCGCGCGAGCGCCGCCTGAGCGGAGGCAAGATCGGCGTCCGCCAGGTCGCCCTTGCGGCCGTAGGCCATGGCGAGCTGCGAGTAGACCTCCGGAACCTCCGGCTCGCGCTGCATGGCCACGCGCAGCAGCGAGATCGCCTCATCGGAATGCTTGTTCTCGCCCGTCCCGATCAGCGCCTGGCCGAGCATGATGCGGATCAGCGTGGCGTTCGGGGCGAGCGCGGCGGCGCGGCGCAGCGGCGCGAGCGCCTCTGCGGGATGCGCGCTCTCGAGCAGGGCCTGGCCTTTGAGCTCATGGAAGTAGGGGTTGTTCGGCTGGGCCTGGATCAAAGCGTCGATCTGCGTCAGTGCACCCGACAGATTGCTGGTGCGGTACGCCGAGATCGCGCGCGCATAGCGCGCCGGCAGGCTGGTATCGGTCGAGGGATAGCGCCGCGCGACCGTGTCCGGCCGGTCGAGGAAGCCCGCGAGCTTTGCGCGCATCATGTCGTGGCGGGCCTGCAGCTCGGGCGGGTCGGCCTTCTCCCAAAATCCGTTGGTTTTGATCAGGTCTTCCAGGTGCGCCATGCGCTCGCGCGGCATCGGATGTGTCTGCTGGTAGGGGTCGATGCGCGAGGAGATCACCAGTTGGTCGTCGGCGAAGCGCTTGAAGGTCAGGTACATGCCCTTCGCGGACTGCTGCGAGGCGTTGAGGAATTTCACGCCCGCACGGTCCGCCGCCTCTTCCTGCGCACGAATGTAAGAGAGCATCGTGCGCCGGATCATTTCCTGTGGACCCTGGATCAGCGCCGGAGCGACCTGGCCCAAATTCGCGCCGGTGGAGCCCCCTGCGGTCGCGGCGCCGGCCATCGCGCCGACGCCGAGCAGCATCGCGATGATCGCGGCGGTCTGCGCGTTCGCCATCTGCTCGCGCAGTCGCGACAGATGACCGCCGGCCATGTGGCCGGTCTCGTGCGCCAGCACGCCGATGATCTCGTTCGGCGTCTTTGCATTGGAGAGCGCGCCGACGTTGACGAAGATGCGCCGGCCGTCCATCACGAAGGCGTTGAACGCGCGGTCGTTGATCAGGACGACCTGCACGTTCTGCTGCGCGAGGCCCGCCGCCTTGAGGATCGGCGCGGTGTAGTCGCGCATCAGCTGCTCGATCTCGGCGTCGCGGATGAGCGGAAGGGCAGGGCCGCCCTTGGGCTGGGACAGCGCGGGCTGACTCGCGAGCACGAGCGCTGTCGCAGTGGCGATTGCGATTGCGCGCGATGCTGGCATCGCGCGGCGCGCCCTGCTAGGTGTCTCGCCGGCCATCCGGAATCCCAAATCGCTGTTTCGCCGCAAACTAGGGACCCGGGCGGTTGGGGTCAACGCGCGCCGCATCGCGCTTCACGGCGCCGCCGCCGGACCACAAGCCTGCCGATTGCGGCGCGAGCGAGGCGGCATAACCGACTGGAATCTCAGGAGAACGCTTGATGCTCGATACCGCGCACCGCCTCCTGGTGCCGTCCGCGCGCAGCGATGTTCCGCCCTTCATGGTGATGGACGTGATGGCGGCTGCTGCGCGCATCGAGGCGGCTGGCGGGCATGTGATTCACATGGAGGTCGGCCAGCCCGCAGCGCCCGCGCCGCGCACCGCGATCGCGGCCGCGAAGGGCGCGCTCGACAAGGCGGACATCGGCTACACCCAGGCGCTCGGCATCCCGGCGTTGCGCGCGCGGATTTCGCGTCATTATGCCGAGACTCACGGCGTGACGGTGGAACCGGAACGCATCGCGGTGACCACCGGCTCGTCAGCCGGCTTCATCCTGGCATTTCTTTCGTTGTTCGAACCGGGCGATCGCGTCGCGGTCGCGTGTCCGGGCTATCCGCCCTACCGTCACATCCTCACCGCGCTCGGCTGCGAGCCGGTGCTGATTCCGATTTCGGAAGCGACACGCTGGTCGATCACCATCGACGCGCTGCTCGCGGCGCACCGGCGCGCGCCGCTCAAGGGCGTGCTGGTCGCAAGCCCCGCCAATCCGACCGGCACGATGATGCGTCCCGACGCGCTCGCCGAACTGATCGCGGCGGCGGAAGGCGAGGGCATCCGCTTCATCTCCGACGAGATCTATCACGGGCTCGACTATGCGTTCCCGGCCGAGACCGCGGCGAAATTCTCCGACAATGCCGTGATCATCAACTCCTTCTCGAAGTACTTCTGCATGACCGGGTGGCGCATCGGCTGGATGGTCGCGCCGGACGCGCTGGTGCGGCCGATCGAGCGATTGCAGCAGAACCTCGCGATCTCGGTGCCGACACTGTCGCAGGTCGCGGCGGCCGCGGCGTTCGATGGGCGCGACGAGATGGAGGCGGTCAAGCACGGCTACGAGGAGAACCGGCGGATCCTGGTGGAAGGCCTCCCGAAGGCCGGGCTTACTCGGTTCCTGCCGGTCGACGGCGCGTTCTACCTCTATGCCGATGTGTCGCACTTCACCGATGACAGCCTCGACTTTGCCAAGCGCATGCTGGAGGAGGCGGGCGTCGCCGCCACCCCGGGCATCGATTTCGATCCGGTCGACGGCAAGCACTTCGTGCGCTTCTGCTACGCCGGTTCCGCCGCCGACATGCGCGAAGCCGTGGACCGCATCGGGCGCTGGCTGCATCGCTGACTCGCGGGAAAGTTATGGCGCAGGCAGTTGCGTCAGAGCGTCTTGCGCGCTAAACGAATCGCCCTCACATCAGCATTGGCTCGCCGACGTGCGACGTCCGCGCTTGTCGCAGCCGTGACCCGAAATGGAGCGAATAGGAATGTGGAGCGGCCCCAAGGGCTCAAGTATGCAGGACCGCCTCGATCGGTCTGCGGAAGCGAAGAAAACCCTGCTTGAGCGGTTCAAGAAGCAGCCGGGACCCGGCGACAAGGAATACGAGGAGCGGCAGACCCAGTTGCGGGCGGTCGCCGAGGCGCGCCGGCAGCGCGAGGAGGAACGGGAGCGCCAGAAGGCCGCCGAGGAAGCCGCCCGCGCCGAAGCTGCCCGCCTGAAGGCCGAACGCGAAGCCGGCGAGGCCCGCAAGGCCGCCGAGGAAGCCGCGCGTATCGCGGCCGAAGAAGCCGCCATCATGGCGCAGCTCAAGGAGGAGGAGGAAGCCAAGCAGGCCGCGCTTCTCGCCGAGCAGAAAGCCGCGCGCGACGCCCGCTACGCTGCGCGCAAGGCGGCCAAGAAAGAGCGGCGGCGCGGATACTAGATCTACCCACTTTCTTGATTTCGATGTGGCTGGGCTGGACGCGCGATGGCGCGTGCGGCCGCAGGCACCTTCGCCCTTGGTCGCGCAGCAGTGCGCAGTAGGCACGTCGTCCAAAACTCTGCGTCAAGACTTCCTCGGGCTCGCGCATCGGAAACCGCGCATGAACGTCGAGGATTTTTCGGCGGAGCTTAGGGTGTGCGAGGGTGGTTCTTCGCCCCGTTGCTTGCATTCTTTTAGAAATGCAGTCACAACTTGTGCATGAAGCGAGAAGAGACGACGGTTCCAAGGCCTCCCTACCGCTATCTTCGTGGGTACGCCCTCGACCCAGGCTTCTCCACGCGGCTGGATACCGCCGCAATCAGCGAAGTTTGCTATCGTATTCCCTTTGAAGAAGTGGAGCCGGGTCCGATCGGCGAGTACGTCGCCGTCATGGACTTCGATCCGGCGAGCGACTGCTGGTACGAGCCAGTCGATCTCTCGAACGAGAGGGTCGCTTCCCAGCAGGGACTGGCGCCGAGCGAAGGCAATCCTCAGTTCCATCAACAATTCGTCTACGCTGTCGCGATGAAGACGATCCGGCATTTCGAGCGCGCGCTCGGCCGCAGGATCAATTGGCACGGACCGAGATCCACGCCCAAGAATGACGGATTCATCAGACAGCTGCGCATCTATCCGCATGCAATGCGCGAGGCGAACGCCTATTACGATTCCCAGAAGCGGGCTCTGCTATTTGGCTACTTCACGGCTGCCGACCAGTATCAGGGCGCGAACTATCCGGGCGGCATCGTGTTCACCTGCCTCAGCCCCGATATCGTCGCACACGAGATGACGCATGCGATTTTGGATGCGCTCCATCCGCGCTATCTCGAGAATACCAATGCGGACGTTCCGGCTTTTCACGAAGGGTTCGCAGACATCGTTGCGCTTCTGCAGCGCTTTACCTTCCGAGACTTGATCGAGGACCAGCTTTTCAAAACTGGCGGGCGGCTCGACAAGTTCAGTGTGCTGGGAGAGCTCGCGACGCAGTTCGGCGAAGCGCTCCAGGGCAATCGCGGCGCGTTGCGCCACATGATCGGCAGGTGGGTCAAGAAGGCGGACGGCACGCAGGAATGGGAGCGGATCCAACCGGACCCGGCGGACTACCAGAAGAATGTAGAGGCCCACGATCGCGGCGCCGTGCTGGTCGCCACCGTATTCGATGCGTTCCAACGTGTTTATGACTTTCGCTCCCGCGACCTTCTGCGCATCGCAACGGGCGGCACCGGCGTATTGCCCGAGGGCAGCATCAACCGCGATCTCGTGCGCCGGTTGGCCGCCGAAGCCTGCCAGATTGCCGAACACCTGTTGCTGATCTGCATCCGCGCGCTCGACTATTGCCCGCCGCACGATATTTCGTTTGGCGATTATCTGCGCGCCCTCATTACGGCGGACATCGATGCCGCCCCGGCTGATGAAAACGGCTTTCGAGTCGCACTGATCGAGGCATTTCGCGCGCGTGGAATCTTTCCAGATCGCGTGACCACGCTCTCAATCGAAAGCTTGCGTTGGAGCAGTCCCGACTTCACGCCGGCGGAACACCGCGCGCTGAGCTGGATAGTCGACCAGATCAAGCCGCTGGTGCGATTGGTGATCGAGGCGGAAGACCGTCATGAGATCTTTCGATACTCGCGGCGGGCTCGAGCGCAGTTGCACGATCTGATCTGGAAAAATGCCAACAAGCTGCCTCCGTCGGTACGCGAACGCTTCTTCAACAAACTCGGGCTCACCAGCAAGCCGGTTTCGCAGCTCTTTGGAGCTGACTCAAAGAACGTTCGCTTTACGCGCCAAGGAAAGCCTGACAACGCCTACGTACCGCTGATCGAAATTCACCTGCTGCGCCCCGCTTTCCGCGAGGGGCGTGAAACCGGACAGCGGATTGAGCAGATCATCATCTCGCTGACCCAGCGCGTAACCATGGATGTCGGGACGAAGGACAAGCCGCAGGAAATGGTCTTTCGCGGCGGATGCCAGCTCGTGCTCGAACTCGGAAAGTCGAACACGGTATCGTTTGCGGTGCGAATGAATGTGAAGAGCTACGAACGCTTCGAGCGGCAGAGGAGATATCTGTTGGGCGAAACAGGCGGCCCCTCATCGTCCGCTTCGCTCTACGCAGATGACAGCCGCGAGCGCAATATCAACTTCAACCTGCTACACCAGCATTGAGTTGGCCCGATGAGCAAAGCTTCGGCGGCTGTGCGCATGTACCGGCTCGAAGAGCTGGGAGACTGTTTCCTCCTGACCTTCGCGGCGGGTACCGCGAAGAGCCGGATGCTGATCGACTGCGGCTCGTTTCGTAATGGCAAGCCCTCGGTCGACCGGATTAAGACCATCGTGGACGCGATCGACACGGAGCTCGATGGCGCGCCGCTTGATGTTATCGTCGGCACGCATCAGCACAACGACCATCTGAGCGGCTTTGTTCATTGCAAGGACAAGTTCAAGGGTTTGGGCGTCAAGCAAGTATGGCTCTCCTGGCTCGACGATCCGTCGGATGCCGATGCGAAGAAGATTGGCAAGGATCACGCCAACCTTCATATAGCGCTGACCGACGCAAGGCAGGCACTCACCGGGCCGGTCGCCGCCGCCGCCGGTTCGCGCGTTCGCGAGGTCTTGGACGATGTGCTGGGCTTTTACGGCACCGCGTTGGGCGCAGCAGGTCCGCCGGTCGTTCCGGCGGATGGCGTCAAGGTCCTGAAGAGTCTCGGCGAAACCAAATACCTCAATCCGGGGAAGATCATCGACATGCCCGGGATGCCGCCGGGAAGTGTTCGCGTCTATGTCCTCGGCCCGCCGCGCGAGCACGACCTGCTTTACGACAAGGATCCGAAAAAAGGCCAAAGCTACGATCACTCACTTGCGGCCAGCGCTCTTTCCGCGCGCTCGCTTGCGGCGCACGCGGAATCCGCAAAGAAACTTGTCGACGCCCTCGGCAACCGCAAACGCGCCCCGACCGGTGATGAAATCCAGTACCCGTTTGGCGGCAGTTTCAAGAAGTCCGGAAACGATTTGAAGCGATCTCCGCTCAAGCCTCTCATTGCGCATTACCGCAGCAATGCCGAGAATCTAGCGCGGCGGATCGACGGCGACTGGCTCAATCAGGCTGAGTCGCTTGCGCTCTATCTTGACACTTTCACCAACAATTCAAGCCTCGCGCTGGCGATCGAACTGGTCGAGAGCCGCAAGGTATTGCTGTTCGCAGCCGATGCGCAGACGGGGAACTGGTTGAGCTGGTCGACAGTGAAATGGGAAAAGGCCGGTGTCACGCTTGACGATCTGCTGGCGCGCACCGTGTTCTACAAGGTGGGTCACCACGCGAGCCATAACGCGACCCTGGTGCAGGCCTTCGAGAAGATGACACATCCCGATCTGGTGGCCATGATCCCGGTGCACAAGCAGGACCCGAACATCACCAAACCGAACGGCTGGAAGATGCCGGCCACGAACTTGTTCAAGAAACTGGTGGAACGGACCCACAATCGGGTCCTTCAGATGGACAACGACAATCCGTCTGAATGCAATCCGGCCAAGGATCCCGCGAAATCTTCATGGCAGAAGGTCGGCATCAAACCGAAGATCACCGACCTGTTCGTCGAGCTGGAATTCGCCGGTTAGCTCAGAACTCCACGTCAAGCTCTTCCACTTCCTCGGGCTCGCTCTTCGCGTCCTCGATCCACTCCTGCATCGCGGGCAGCGCCATGATGGTGGCGCAGTAGGCGGCGCAGTCGCTATCGAGTTTGATGTCGTAGGTGAGGAAGCGTGTCCCGACCGGCGCGTACATCGCGTCCGCCATGGTCGGCGTCTCGCCGAACAGGAACGGCCCGCCGTATGTCGCCAGGCACTCGCGCCAGATCGCGGTGACGCGGTCGATGTCGGCCTGCACCCCGGCCCACACCTTGAAGCCCGGATAGTGCGCGCGCAGGTTCATCGGCAGTGCCGAGCGCAAATTGGAAAAGCCCGAGTGCATTTCGCCGGACACGGCGCGGCAATGCGCGCGGGCGGCGCGCTCCTTCGGCAGCAGCCCGGATTCCGGGCTCAGCTCGTTGAGGTATTCGCCAATCGCCAGCGTGTCCCATACCTTGATGCCGTCGTGCGTCAGGCACGGCACCAGGAACGAGGGAGAGAGCAGAAGCAGCTCGGCGCGCGCCGAAGCATCGTCGAGGCTCGACATCTCGATCGCGCAGTCGAGGCCGGCCATGCGGCACAGCAGAAAGCCGCGCAGCGACCACGAGCCGTAATTGCGGCTGTTGATGGTGAGAACAGCGTCGGCCATCACGTCCCCTCTTGCCGGACGGCGCAAAAGCGCCGCCGCGTAAAAGTCGTCCCGCGGCTCGCGCCGCGACAGGCCCCGGCAAGGGCGGGTTATCCACGCATGGCCACCCTGCCGATAATTATCTCGCAGTGCAGCAGAAAATGCACTAGCCTTTTGCCTGCCGGGTTGAGCTTTTTTGAACTGGGGACGCCGCGTCTCGCGGCGAAGGCATGCTCTACCAGGCGTATCAGGCGCATTCCGACATCATGGTGCCGGTGCGGGCCTTCGCGGGCGCGGCCTTGCAGGCGTTTGCGCCGCTGAACGGCTATTCCGGCCCGGTCCTGAAGAATCTCACCGCCGCCTATGAGCTGATCGCGCGCGCCGGGCTGACCCATGTGCGTCCGTCCTACGGCATCGAGACCGTGATGGTCGGCAACGAGGAATTGCCGGTGCGCGAGGAGGCGGCCTACGCGACACCGTTCGGCACGCTGTTGCATTTCGCCAAAGGCCGCGCAGCCGCGCAGCCGCGCGTGCTGCTGGTCGCCCCGCTTTCGGGACACTTCGCGACGCTCCTGCGCAACACCGTGAAGACGATGCTCCCCGAGCACGACGTCTACATCACCGACTGGCACAATGCGCGCGACGCGCCGCTTGCGGCGGGTCGCTTCGGCTTCGACGACTATGTCGAACACCTTATCAAGTTTCTCGAAATTATCGGTCCGGGCGCGCATGTGGTGGCGGTGTGCCAGCCTTGCGTTGCGACGCTCGCGGCCGCCGCCGTAATGGCGCAGCAGGGCAACGCCGCGCAACCGCGCTCGATGACCTTGATGGCCGGGCCGATCGACTGCCGCGTCAATCCGACCAAGGTGAACGAGCTCGCCACCTCCAAGCCGATCGCGTGGTTCGAGCAGAACCTGATCGCGAGCGTACCGCTGCGCTATCCGGGCGCGTTCCGCCGCGTCTATCCGGGTTTCGTGCAGCTCGTCGCCTTCATGAGCATGAACATCGACCGCCACGTGAAGGCGCACAGGGAACTCTACGATCATCTCGTCGCGGGCGAGGTCGCCAAGGCCGCGCAGACCAAGGCGTTCTACGATGAATACTTCGCCGTGCTCGATCTGACCGCCGAGTTCTATCTTGAGACCGTGCGCCTCGTGTTTCAGGAATACGCGCTGGCGGCCGGTACGCTGACATTCCGCGGCGAGCCGGTCGAGCCGCGCGCGATCAAGCGCACCGCGCTGTTCACCGTGGAGGGCGAGAAGGACGATATCTGCGCGGTCGGGCAGACGCTCGCCGCGCAGGAGCTGTGCTCATCGATCCGGCCCTACCGCAAGCGCCACCACATGCAGCCCGGCGTGGGCCACTATGGGGTGTTCTCCGGCAAGAAATGGGAAGCGCAGATCTATCCGCTGCTGAAGAATGTGATTTTGTCGAGCGATTGAGCCCCTGGCCCTCATCCTGAGGAGCCCGAGCGAAGCGAGGGCGTCTCGAAGGATGGCCGTAGGCGGGGAGTTTGCCGCCATCCTTCGAGACGGCCGCTGCGCGGCCTCCTCAGAGTCTGACTCAAAATTCTATGCTGCGGCAGAGGCTCTTGCGAGGCGTCTGGATAACAGTTTGGCGGATGCGATGAGGAACCAGGCCTCTGAGCTGGCAATGGTTTGCTCGAAGTCCT
>JBAVXH010000111.1:0-15119 GCA_049698215.1 Xanthobacteraceae bacterium
CTTCGAGGTAGATCATGATCACGCCGGTGTCGGGATCGTCGGCAAACCAGTCGACGCACTCGGCGACATCGACATCGGCCTCGTTGCCGGTCGCGACGCAATGAGAAAAGCCGAGCCCGCGTTCCGCGGCGATGGCGAGGAAGTATGTGCCGAATGCGCCGCTCTGGCTGACGATGCCGACCGGCCCGATGCGCGGCCAGAGCGGATCGAAGTAGGACGAGAAGGTCGAGTAGAGCCCGATGCGCGTGTTCAACATGCCAAGGCTGTTGGGCCCGACCAGTTTCATGCCGCCTGCCGCGCAACGCCGCGCCAGTTCGGTTTGCATTGCGCGGCCTTCCGCGCCCGTCTCGGCAAAGCCGGACGAAAACATCACGGCGGCCTTCACACCCTTGGCGATGCAGTCGTCAGTAGCCTGCATCGCCGCCTTGGCCGGCACTGCGATGATCGCCTGGTCGATCTCGCCCGGCGCATCCTTGATCGACGCGTAGGCGGTCAGACCCTGGATTTCCTTCTGGTTCGGATTGATCGGAACGATCGCGCCCTTGAAGCCGTATTTGGTGAACCGCACCGGCCGCCCGCCGATGCGTGTTGGGTCGCTCGACGCGCCGATGATCGCAAGGCTGCGCGGGCGGAACAGCGGGTCGAGCGGATGCGTCACGAGCCCCTCACTTCGTAACCGAACTCGGCAGCGGCTGCGGTCAACCACGACCAGAAACTGCCCGCCATGCTGCGCGGCGCGGCAAGCTGATACGTCGCCTCGTCCAGCATGTCGATCTGCGTGTTGATATAGCCGACCACCGTGCAGGCGATGTCGCCCGGCTTGAACGCCTTGGGATGGAGGTCGACCGGCACGCCTTTGGCAAGCACATCGCGCACGCGCGGCCCGCTGACGCGCAGCACCAGCCGCGCGTCCGATTGGTCCGACACCGCCGCGAAGGGCCCGATGCGCGCGCGTACCCGCGCGGCGAACCCCACGGCATCCGCGCCGCCGGCACTCGCGATCCATTGATCCGGACCGACACCTGCGAACGTGACATATCCGCGCGAGACGCGGCGTGGTCCGTCCGGCAGCACGATCCCGAAGGCCGTGTTGACCGCATTGATCAGCGCGAAGTGCTTTCCGTGCTTGCAGGTGACGCCGGCGAACCCGAAGTCGGTGCGTTCCTCGATCACGACGCCGGTTCGGTCGGCGCGGCCGTAATGGCCAGGCACCGCAATGCCCGAGAGCGCGGAGCGTGCAGCAAGACTAACCATGCAGCCGCGCCCCTTCGGGATCGAAGAACACCGGATTGCAGATTTCCACCTCGACATCGCCGTTGCGCACGGGATCGTAGGCGCACACGCGCTCGCCGATGCGCTGCGGTCCGCGCGCGATCACGCCAAGCCCAATCCAGTGGCCGAGCATGGGTGAGAACGCGACCGAGGTCATGTGGCCTTGGTCATTCTCGATCGTGGCCGCAGCGCCCACAGGGATGAGGTGCGCGCCGGCGCGCAGCCGCGCCTTGCGGTCCACGGGGCGGAATCCCGCGAGCGCCGGCCGATCTTCCGCCAGCAAAGCCGGGCGCTGCGCCATCACGCGGCCGATGCAGTCTTTCTTCGCCGACACCATACGGCCGAGCCCAAGATCGCGCGCGGTCAGCTGTCCGTTGATCTCGTTGCCCGACACGTGTCCTTTCTCGATGCGCATTACGCCGAGCGCCTCGGTGCCGTAGGGCGTGATGGCGAATTCCTCGCCCGCCGCCATGATGGCGTGGATCAGCGCATCGCCATAGCGCGCCGGGACTGCCAGCTCGTAGGCCAGTTCGCCCGAGAACGACAGCCGATAGAGCCGCGCGCCGATGCCGCCAACCGTCACCTCGCGCGCGCCGAGATGTGGCGATGCCTTGTCGCCGAGGTCGTATTTCTCGTCGACGAGCTTGCGCAGCACGTCGCGCGACCGCGGGCCTGCGACGGCGAACTGCGCCCATTGCTCGGACACGGCGACGAGCTGCACGTCGAGTGACGGCCAGAGCACCTGACGGCAGAATTCGAGGTGCTGCATGGCGCGCGCGGCATTCGCGGTCGTGCTCATCATGACGAAACGCTCGGGCGCGAGCCGCGCCACTGTGCCGTCGTCCTGCACGAACCCGTCCTCGCGGAGCAGCAGCGCATAGCGCGCCTTGCCGACCGCGAGCGTCGAGAACGTGTTGGCGCAGACGCGGTCGAGGAACACGGCGGCGGCGGCGCCCTCGATCTCGATCTTGCCGAAGGTCGAGACGTCGCAAACGCCGACGCTACCGCGCGTCGCCGTCACCTCGCGGTTGACGGTCTCGAGCCAGTCCGTCTCGCCGGCGCGGGGATAATACTGCGCGCGCAGCCATGCGCCGGTCTCGACGAACACCGCGCCCCGCTCGGTGGCCCATTGATGCGACGGGGTGAGCCGGATTGGGCGGAAGTCGCGGCCGCGATGGTGGCCGGCCATCGCGCCGAAACTCACCGGCACATAGGGCGGCCGATAGGTGGTGGTGCCGACCTGCGGAATGCTGCGGCCCGAGAGTTCGGCGAGGATCGCAAGCCCGGTCACGTTCGCGATCTTGCCCTGATCGGTCGCCATGCCGAGCGTGGTGTAGCGCTTCAGGTGCTCCACGGCACTGAAGCCCTCGCGATCGGCAAGCGCGATGTCGCTCACCGTCACGTCGTTCTGGAAATCCACGAAGGCCTTGGCGCGGCTGTCCTTCACGTGCCAGAGCGGCGCGAGCGATGCAGGCTCATCGTCCGCACGCGCAAGCGCGATCGACGCCATCGGGTAACCACACTCCACCGCCGCCATTGCCCCCGCGGCCATACCGCCGGTGAGACATTGGCCGAGCGTCAACGCGCCGTTCGCCGCACCGGCGACGTGCATGCCGGGAGGGAGCGTGCCGGGCGTGAAGGCTGCGATCTCCTCGGTCCATTCCGGCTTGCCGCCAAGATGGCAGGTGAGATGCACGGCCGGATTCCAGCCGCCCGAGACCGCGAGCGCATCGCATTCGATTTTCGTCGTTCGGCCGTGCTCGATCACGTCGATCGCCTCGACGGTGAGCCTGCCATGGACGTGCGAAACCCGAGCGCCCGTGATTGCCCTGACGCCGAGCGTGCTGGATTCGCCCGGGGGCTCGGCGCGGGAGTCGATGACGGCTGCGATCTCGATTCCGGCTGTATGCGCGTCGGCCGCCGTGCGCCAGCCGTCGTCATTGTTGGTGAAGACGGCTATGAGCCTGCCGGGCGTCGCCGCATAGCGGTTGATGTAGCCACGCACCGCGCTCGCCAGCATGACGCCGGGGCGATCGTTGTTGCCGAACGCCATCGAGCGTTCATGCGCGCCCGCCGTCAGCACTGCGCGCTTCGCCACGATCTTCCAGTGCCGCTGACGCGGCTCATGCTCCGGCGGCATCGCAACATGATCGTTGACCCGCTCGATCGCCGTGTACTGGCCGTGATCGAACACGCTTGTAACCGTGGTGCGGCGCATGACGCGCACCTCGGGTATCGACGCGAGCTCGGCTTCGACCTGCGCGGCCCATTCGACGCCCGGCTTGCTGTCGATCTCGGTGCGCTCGGCCAGCAGCCGTCCGCCGAGCCGGAAGTCTTCATCGGCGAGAATCACCCGCGCACCCGCGCGCCCCGCCGCCAGCGCCGCCATCAGGCCGGCAGGACCCGCGCCGATCACCAGCACGTCGCAGTGCGCGAAGGCCTTCTCGTAGTGATCGGGATCCTCGGCGCCTGCCGCCCGGCCCAGCCCTGCGGCGCGGCGGATCAGCGGCTCGTACACCGCCTCCCAGAACTTCGCCGGCCACATGAAGGTCTTGTAGTAGAAACCGGCGGGGAGAAAGCGCGCGAGCGCGTCGTTGATCGCGCCCACATCGAATGCCAGTGACGGCCAGCGGTTCTGGCTGGCGGCGATCAATCCGTCGTAAAGCTCCGCGGTCGTCGCGCGCGTGTTCGGCTCGCGCTGCGCGCCGGTGCGCAATTCGACCAGCGCATTCGGCTCTTCCGAGCCCGCGGTCAAAATGCCGCGCGGGCGATGATACTTGAACGAACGCCCGACCAACTTGACGCCGTTCGCGATCAGCGCGGAGGCAAGCGTATCGCCGGCAAACCCCGAGTACGCCTGCCCGTCGAAGGAAAACGACAGCGGCTGCGCGCGATCGATCAGCCCGCCGCCTGGCAGACGATGCGAGCTCACGCGTCGCCCCCGCGCCGGGCGAACGTCACGTCGCTGATTTCATGCGTGCGCGTGTTGCGCGTGACGATCAGCCACGAGCGGCAGCCGCCGCCGTGAAACCAGAGCTCCTGATGCAGGCCGGACGGGTTTTCGCGCAGATAGACGTAGTCGTGGAACGCCTCCGTCGCGTCCGGCGCCGCCGGATCGGGGCGCCGCACGGTCGCGTCGCCGAGGTAGCTGAACTCCTCGTTTCCGCGTGGACCGCAAAAGGGACAGGGGATACGCAACGCAACCTCAATGCAAATTCGGCTGGGCGCCCGCGCCCTTTTCGTCGATCAGCGCGCCAGTCATCGTGCGATCGAGCCGCATCGCCGCGGCGACCGCGTGCGGCTCGTCGCGCGCGATCAGATGCGCGAAGCACCAGCCGGAGGCCGGCGTCGCCTTGAAGCCGCCGTAGCACCAGCCGCAATTGAGATAGAGGCCCTCCACGGGCGTACGGTCGATGATCGGCGAGCCGTCCATCGACATGTCCATCAACCCACCCCATTGGCGCAGCATGCGGATGCGCCCGAGGCCCGGCCAGAGCGCCATGCCGGCTTCCATCACATCCTCGATGACCGGCAGGTTGCCGCGCCAGGCATAGGAGTTGTAGCCGTCGATATCGCCGCCGAACACAAGCCCGCCCTTGTCGGACTGGCTGATGTAGAAGTGTCCTGCGCCGAACGTCACAACGCTGTCGATCGCCGGCTTGATGCCCTCCGACACGAAAGCCTGCAGCACGTGGCTCTCGATCGGCAGCCGCAGACCGGCGAGCGACGCGACGCGCGAGGTATTGCCGGCGACCGCCAACCCGATCTTGCCTGCCCTGATCGCGCCGCGCGTCGTGTCCAGTCCCGTGACACGGCCGTCGCGGATATCGATCCCGGTCACCTCGCAGCTCTCGATGATATCGACGCCGCGCATATCGGCGCCGCGCGCATAGCCCCACACCACGGCATCATGCCGCGCCGTGCCGCCGCGCCGCTGCAGCAAGCCACCGTGGATCGGGAAGCGGGCGTTCTCGAAATCGAGGTACGGCACCATGCGCCGCACAACGGCACGATCGAGTAACTCGGCATCGACGCCGGAGAGCCGCATCGCGTTGCCGCGCCGCGCGTAGGCGTCGCGCTGCGCGTCCGAATGATAGAGGTTGAGCACGCCGCGCTGGCTCACCATCGCATTGTAATTGAAGTCCTGCTCCAGCCCTTCCCAGAGCTTCATCGACCATTCGTAGAAGGCTTCGTTGCCGGGCAGCAGGTAGTTCGAGCGGATGATCGTGGTGTTGCGCCCGGCGTTGCCCGAGCCGATGGCGCCCTTCTCCAGCACCGCCACATTGGTGATGCCGTGCTCCTTGGCGAGGTAATAGGCCGTCGCAAGCCCGTGCCCGCCGCCGCCGACGATCACCACATCGTATTCCGCCTTCGGCTCAGCCTTGCGCCAGGCCGGGGTCCACCCGGTGTGGCCGCGAAAAGCCTCCCGCAGCAATGAAAAGACGGAGTATTTCATTCGGTCCCCTGCCCGGCTAAAGCGTAGCCGACCGTGCAACGCAGTGCCACAATCGCCTGATGACGGAACAGCGCAAGCCCGATTCCGACACGTCGCTCACCGGGCTTGAAGCACGGTTCCGGCGCGACCTCGAATTGCTCACGCTGCCGCCCGCGAAGGACTGGCTCGAACCGTGCGTCCATCCGCAACACGGACCGGTGCTGGACGTTGCGATCGTCGGTGCCGGCATGACGGGGCTCGCCGCCGCGTTCGCGCTGAAATGTCAGGCGGTGCGCGGCCTGCGCGTGTTCGACCGAGCACCGGAAGGCTTCGAAGGACCTTGGGCGACGACCGCGCGCATGGAAACGCTGCGCTCGCCCCCGGAGCTTTCCGGACCGTCGTTTCAGTTTGCCAGCCTCACCTTCCGCGCCTGGTTCGAGGCGCAGTTCGGCGCGGCCGAATGGGGCAAGCTCTACCGCATCCCGCGGCTGCACTGGATGGATTATCTGCGCTGGTACCGGCGTATGATCGACGTGCCGGTCGAGAACGGCACCGAGCTAACCGACATCGGCGGCGACGGAGAGCTTGTCCTGCTGACCCTGCGGTCGGCGGCGGGCACGCGCAAAGTCGCGGCGCGCCGCGTGGTGCTGGCGAACGGCCGCGACGGGCTCGGCGGGCCCTACACGCCGGAGATTTTTCGCGGGCTCGACCCGCGCTTTGTCATGCACTCGCTCGGCGAGATTGATTTTGCGAAGATGCGGGGCAAGACCGTCGGCGTCATCGGCGCCGGATCGACCGCATGCGACTGCGCGGCGGAAGCGCTCGAGCATGGGGCCGCGCACGCCGCCATGCTGGTGCGGCGCGCGGATGTGCCGCGCGTCAACAAGAACATGGGCATCGGCAGCGCGGGCTTCTGGCAGGGCTTCTACAGCCTCGCCGATGCGGAGAAATGGGACATCGTGAACTACGTCGACGACCAGGGCGTGCCGGCGCCACGCAACTCGATGTTGCGCTGCAGCCGGCACAAGAACTTCTCGATTGTCGCGCGCTGCGCCGTACGCGGCGCGGCGATTCGCGATGGCCGCGTGGTGCTTGATACGACGCGCGGGAGGCTCGGCTTCGATCGCGTGATCCTGGCAACGGGCCTTGCGGTCGACTGGACCCAGCGGCCGGAATTCGCCGCGCTCAAGCCGCACGTGCAGCTCTGGGGCGATCATTTCGCCCCGTCAGCGGGCCTCGACTACGCGCAGGCGGAGCACCCGTATCTGGGCGCGCACTTCGAATTTCTGCCGCACGACGGCGCACCGGCCTGGGTGAGCCGCATCCACTGCTTCAACTATGCGGCCACCATGAGCCACGGGCCGATCTCGGGCGATATCCCGGCGATCAGCATTGGGGCGGAACGCACCGCGCGCGGCGTCGTGAACGGGTTGTTCAGCGAGGATCATCATCGCACCTGGCAGCGGCTCATCGGCTGGAGCAATCCCGAGTTGCGCGGCGACGAGTACGTGCTGGACGAGGATGTCAGAAAATTCCTTGCCGACGAGCCGGCCGAGGCCAAGACATGAGTGACGGAAACCCGGACGTGATGGACACGCTGGCCGGCCTTGCCGATGGCTCGCCGCTCGCTGCGCTGCGCCGACAGCGGCCCGACGTGGTGAAGCATCTGCAGGGCAGCGACGATGTGATTTTCTCGCCGCTGGACGATGGCGGCCTGACCCGCGCAGAGCGCGCGGCTGGCGCGTTGCGCGTCGCCACGCTGTTGCGCGACACCGTGCTGAGCGAGCACTACCGGGCCCGGCTTGCGACACTCGATCCGGACGGGACGCTGGGGAGGACCGTGGAGGGCAGTGCGCGCATCACCGAGGTGCGCTGGGACGCGGTCCTTGCCCATGTAGACCTGGTTACGCGGGGCCCCGGCAGCGCCGAGCGCAAGGACATCGACAACCTTTTGGCCGCCGGCCTTTCCTCGCATGCGGTCGTCTCGCTGTCGCAGCTCATCGCCTATGTGAACTTCCAGTCGCGCGTTCTTGCGGGCCTGCGGATATTGAAAGGTGCCGCATGACGAGGCCGATGCGCGACTTCACGCGGGGCGAGCTCGACTGGCAGCCGTGGCTCGCGCCGGTCGATCTCGACGCGGCCACCGATGTGCAACGCGCCGCGCTGAAGATCACGCCATCGAATCGTGGGGTCGGCGCCTACTCGCTGGTGCTGGCGCACGATCCGGAAGCATTGGAGCAGCGCTCGCCGCTCTACAACGCGATCATGTTCGGCCCGAAGGGACTTCCCCGCGCGGAACGCGAGCTTGGGGTGGTTGTGGCGTCGCGCATCAACGGCTGCGCCTATTGCGCCTCGGTGCATGCCAAGCGCTTCACCGAACTGACCAAGACGCCCGAGGTGATGCAGCGCCTCCAGACCGACGGCGAGCAGGCCTCGCTGGAGCCGCGCCAGAAGGCGATCGTGGAGTATGCGGCGAAGCTGACCCGCGATCCCGCCGCAATCACGCCTGCGGATGCGGCGCCGCTGCGCGCGCAGGGCCTCGGCGATCTCGAGATTCTCGATCTCACCCATGCGGTCGCGATGTTCGCCTGGGCCAACCGGCTGATGCAAACGCTCGGCGAAGCAACGACGCCGGCACGCGAGGGCAATCCGTTATGATCCCGGTCGTTTTCCTGCATGGTATCGGCGGCGGCGCGCGCTCGTTCGCGCCGCAGATCGCGAGCTTTGCCGCCCGCGGCTATCAACCGCTTGCGCTCGATCTCCTCGGCTACGGCGGACGCGCGCCAGCCGATGCAATGACGTTCGACGCGCTCGCGGAGGATGTCGAAACCACCATCGAAAAAGGTGGACTTGATCGCCCCGTACTCGTCGGCCACTCGATGGGCGGCATGGTGGTGCAGACGCTGCTGCACCGCCGCCCGGATGGCTACCGCGCCGCCATCCTCTCCTGCACGTCGCCCGCCTTCGGCAATCCGGCGGGCGATTTCCAGAAGAAGTTCGTGGCGGATCGGCTCGCCCCGCTCGATGCCGGCAAGACCATGGCGGAGAACGCTGCGCGTGCCGCCGACGGCCTCATGGCGCCGGACGCCGATCCTGCCGGGCGCGCGCTGTTCATCGAGGGATACGCGGCGGTGCCGGAGCGGACCTACCGCGCGGCGGTGAAATGCCTCGTGACGTTCGATGAGCGCGCGAACCTGCCGAAGATCAAGGTGCCGGTGCTTTGCCTTGCCGCCGAGCACGACCGCAATGCGCCGGTGCAGGTCGTGGAGAAGATGGCAGCTAAGATTCCCGGTGCCTATTACTTCTGCATCGCAGGCCGCGGCCACATGCCAAACCTGGAAGCGCCCGCCGCATTCGACGCGGCGGTCTTCAGTTTTCTCGATCATGCGCTTGGCGATTCTTGAATGACGCGTTTTCTTCAGCGAACCGGTTCCCACTTCGCTGGAAAACGCCAGGCGGCCTGATAGTCTCGCCGCATGAACCATTCGACCCTCGACAGTCACGATCGCGATGCGCCGATCTTTGCGCCTGACGCCTTCCGGCTCGGCGACGAGGAGGCCGCGCTGATCGACAAGGCGCGCCGTTTCGGCGCGCGCGTGCTTAGCGCCCGCGCCGCGCAGCACGACCGCGACGCGACCTTCCCGATCGAGAATTTCCGCGACATGCACCCCGAGGGGCTGCTGCGCATCTGCGTGCCGAAACAGCATGGCGGGCTCGGCGCCTCGTTCCGCGCCTACTGCCTCGCCGCCGCCGAGCTCGGGCGCTACTGCGGTGCGACCGCGCTCTCCTGGAACATGCACGTGTGCTCCACACTGTGGACCGGCGCGCTCGCGGACGATCTGGAGATGAGCGGCGAGGAACGCACCGCGCACAATGCGGCACGCGGGGCGCACTACCGCCGCATCGTCGAGAGCGGCGCGATCTATTCGCAGCCCTTCTCCGAAGGCGGCGCGGCGGCGGCGGGCGCGGCAGCCTTCGGCACGGAGGCAAAGCCCGTCGATGGCGGTTTCGTGGTCAACGGCAAGAAGATCTTCGCCTCGCTCTCGGGCGCGGCCGACTACTACGGCATTCTCTGCACCGAGCGCGCGGCGGGCGAAGAGGCAAGCCGGCGTAACACGCTTTATCTGGCGATCCCGGCCAACGCGACGGGTGTCAGCGTCGTCGGCGACTGGGACCCGCTCGGCATGCGCGGCACCGTCTCGCGCACGCTGCTGATGAAGGACGTGTTCGTGCCGGAGAGCGAACTGCTGATGCCGCATGGCGTCTACTTCCGCGCCGCGACCTCGTGGCCGCATATGTTTCTCACGCTCTCGCCGACCTACATGGGGCTCGCGCAGGCGGCCTACGATTTCACCGTCGCGTATCTGCGCGGCGAGGCGCCGGGGACGCCGCCGGTCAAGCGGCGCATGTTCCCGACCAAGCAGATCGCCGTCGCCGAGATGCGCGTGATGCTGGAGCAGACCAAGACCCTCTGGTTCCAGGCGGTGAGCGAGGCGCGCGCCAACCCCACCAAGGAGCAGGTGCTGCGCGCCTATGCGGCGCAGCACACCGTGATGGAGAACGCGAACGCGCTCGCGGCCAAAGCTCTCCGCACCTGCGGCGGGCAGGCGATGCTGAAATCCTTGCCGCTCGAGCGCATCTATCGCGACAGCCGCTGCGGCTCGCTGATGCTGCCGTGGACCGCGGAAATCTGCCTCGACCGCCTCGGGCGCGAGACGCTGTATGAGCCGGGCGAGAAGGATGATTGAGCGTACTGCAAGCGGTGTCGTCATCGCCCGCCAACGGGTCCGCGCGAAGCGCGGCCCGATGACAGGCTCCAGCGGGCGACCCAGTAAACACTGCAGCCGGTGTGGGACACGTTCGGCGTGCAAAACTCCCATTCGATGTTTACTGGGTACCCCGCTTTCGCGGGGTATGACGTCGGTGAGATTTGGGCGATGGACCTCTCCGACCTGATCGACCGCAATGCCGCGTTCGCGCCCGACAAGCCGGCGATCCATTTTGGCGGCAACACCCTCACCTATTCGGTCTTTGCCCAGCGCATCGCGTCGGTAGCACGCGCACTGAAATCGCAGCTCGGCGTGACGCGCGGCGACCGCGTTGCGATCCTGTCGCTCAACCATCCCGACTACCTCGTGCTGCTCTATGCCTGTGCGCGGCTCGGCGCGATGCTGGTGCCGCTGAATTGGCGGCTGGCGGTGCCGGAGCAGGTGTTCGTTCTTCAGGATGCATCGGTGAAGGCCTTGGTCGTGGAGCGATCTTTCGAGGGCGTCATAACGCCCCTCAAGCAGGCGCTGCCGAACGTCCACATCGTCGGCCTCGACTTCGCGCCCATGAATGACATGGCATTCGACGATCTGCTCGCCTCCGGCAGCGGCGACGGCCGCAATCCGCATGTCGATCTCTCGTCGCCGCTGCTGATCGTCTACACCTCCGGCACCACCGGGCGGCCCAAAGGCGCGGTGCTGCGGCAGGAGGCGCTCGTCTGGAATGCCGTGATGAGCCAGCACATGCACGACATGACGGCGGCCGACCACGTGCTGACGGTGCTGCCGCTGTTTCATGTGGGCGGGCTCAATATCCAGACCACGCCGGCGCTGCAGCTCGGCGCAACCGTGACGCTGCACCCGCGCTTTGCGCCGGACGCGACACTGGATGCGCTCGCAAAGGACAAGCCCACGCTGACCGTACTGGTGCCGGCCACCATGCAGGCTGTGATCGAGCATCCGCGCTGGCGCGAAACGGACATCACCTGCCTGCGCGCGCTCACCACTGGCTCGACGCAGGTGCCGCAAGGCCTGGTCGATGCGTTCACGGCGCGCGGCGTGCCGGTGCTGCAGGTCTACGGCTCGACCGAGACGTGCCCGGTCGCGGTCTATACGCGTGCCGGCGGCGACCAGCGCGCGGGTTCGACCGGCCTGCCCGGCCTCGTGTGCGAAGCACGCGTGGTGGATGATGCGGGCCATGAAGCCGCGCCGGGCATTGCGGGCGAAGTCGTGGTGCGCGGGCCGAACGTATTCTTCGAATACTGGGGCAATGCGGCGGCGACGCGCGAGACGCTGCGCGATGGCTGGTATCATTCCGGCGACATCGGCACGCGCGACGCCGACGGGCACTTCTTCATCCACGACCGCAAGAAGAACATGATCATCTCGGGGGCTGAGAACATCTATCCGGCCGAGGTCGAGCGCGTGCTGATCGCGCATGCCGATGTGGCCGAAGCCGCCGTGATCGGCCGCACCGATCCGAAGTGGCAGGAGGTGCCGGTCGCCTACGTGGTGCGGCGCGGGGGCGCGACCTGCGACGCGCGTACATTGGAAGCGCACCTGCTGACGCAGCTTGCGCGCTTCAAGGTGCCACGCGAATACGTCTTCGTGGATTCGCTCCCGCGCAACGCCATGGGCAAGGTGCAGCATTTCGTGTTGCGCGAACGGGACCCCGTCATCACCCGCGAAGGCGGGTGATCCAGTAAACACGAAGGGAGCTTGTGACGTGAGACTTGCGTTTACTGGATGGCCCGTCGGAGCCTGTCATCGGGCCGCGCCTTGCGCGGACCCGTTGGCGGGCCATGACGACCCATGAAAATCGCGGTCCTCGGCGGCGGCAACGGCTCGTTCGCGGCCGCGGGCGTCTTCGCGCTCGCCGGTCATGAGGTGCGGCTGTGGCGGCGCGACGCAGCGGCCGTGAAGGCACACAACGCGGCGGGCGGCGGCATCATCGTGAAGGACTTCCGCGGGCGGCATGAGGCAAAGCCCGCGTTGATGACCAATGACATCGCCGAGGCCGTCCGCGGCGCCGAGCTCATCCTCTGCCCTGCCCCGGCCACCGCGCAGCACGACATCGCGCGCGCTCTCGCGCCGCATCTGACCGACGGACAGGTCGTGTTCCTCCCGCCCGGCAGCTTCGGCTCCTTCATCTTTGCAAAGACCGCGCACGATGCCGGCAACAAGGCCAACGTGGGGTTCGCCGAAACCGGGACTCTGCCCTGGCTCACCCGCAAGCACGGACCGCATGAGGTCGCGATAACGATCCGCGCAAAACGCCTGCCGACCGGCGTATTTCCGTTGACGCGGAAAGAGCGCGCGCTTTCCGTCATCGGCCGCGCGTTTCCCGGCGTGATCGAGGACTGCGGCGACGCGCTCTCCGCCGCACTGATGAACGCGGGCCCGATCATCCATCCGCCGCTCATCGTGATGAACGCCGCTCCGCTGGAGCACTTCGAGCGCTGGGACATCCACAAAGAGGGCACGCAAGCCTCCGTGCGCCGCGTCACCGATGCGCTCGATGCGGAACGCATCGCGGTGCGCGAGGCGCTCGGCTACGGCGCGCCGCACTTCCCGCTTGCCAACCACTATGCACGCGAAGGCGAGGAGTGGATGTACGGGCGCGGCAGCCACGACAAGCTCACCGACTCGGGCGACTGGCGCGAGCACATCGTGCTGACGCAGCATCGCTACATGCTCGAAGACGTGCGCATCGGGCTATCCTTCCTTGTCTCGGTCGGCGAACTGGCCGGCGTGCCGACGCCGCTGGCGCGCGCGTTCCTTGCGATCGGCGGGGCGATCTGCGGCGAGGATTTCATGCGGACCGGGCGGACGCTGGCGTCACTCGGGCTCAGAAATCTGAATCGACGGGAGTTGCAGAAGCTCCTGCGGGACGGACTCGCATGACCCCCCTCCCCAACCCTCCCCCTCAAGGGGGGAGGGAGCAAACCGAGCATGAACCCATTGCCTGTCTCGGCGCCGGCCGCATGGGGCGCGGCATCGCGGTCGTGTTCGCCTATGCGGGGCACACGGTATCGCTCGTCGATTTCAAGGCTCGTGGTGATGCCGCATTCAAGACGCTCTCCGACGACGCGCTGAACGAGGTGCGCAATGTACTCGGCACGCTCGCGGGCTTCGGTCTGTTCGAGGCAGCGCACGTCGAAACGTTGATGGCGCGCGTGTCCGTTGTGCCTGAGAAAGGTGCAGAAGCAGCGCTCTCCTCCGCCACCGTCATTTTCGAAGGCGTGCCGGAGGTGCCCGACCTCAAGCGTGACGCGCTGGCGCGTGCCGCGAAGCTTGCGGGCCCAGCGCCGATCATCGCATCGACCACGTCGACCATTCTGGTCGACGATTTGTCCGGCGCGGTCGACTATCCCGGACGCTTCCTCAACGCGCACTGGCTCAATCCGGCCTTCCTCGTGCCGCTGGTTGAAGTTTCGCCCGGCCAGCACACCGACCCCGCCGTCACGGCGCGGCTGAAGGCGCTGCTCGAATCCGTCGGCAAGGTGCCGGTCGTGTGCGCGGCGCGTCCCGGCTACATCGTCCCGCGCATCCAGGCGCTGGCCATGAACGAGGCCGCGCGCATGGTCGAGGAAGGCGTCGCCAGCGCGGAGGATATCGACAAGGCGATCAAGTACGGCTTCGGCATCCGTTTCGCGACCCTCGGCATGCTCGAGTTCATCGACTGGGGCGGCGGCGATATTCTCTATTACGCCAGCCGCTACATGAAGGATGCGCTCGGCAGCGAGCGTTACGCCGCGCCGGAGATCGTCGAGCGCAACATGGCGGAGGGCCGCCGCGGCCTGCGCGACGGCGCGGGGTTCCTGAATTACGAGGGGCTGGATGTGGAGGCGTACCGGCGCGCGCGGCTGAAGGCGTTCGTCGAGTTGCTCGGGCATTTCGGGCTGAACCGGCCGCCGGTGCTCTAACCGCGCCGCACTCACGAACCTCATCCTGAGGTGCGAGCGCAGCGAGCCTCGAAGGATGGCTGCAAGCACCGTTGTTCGTGGCCATCCTTCGAGACGCGCCCTTCGGGCGCTCCTCAGGATGAGGTCAGAATTGCACCACGCCATCCTTCACCACCACAGTCCCATCCACCGCGATCGTGGTGCGCATCACCGGCAGGTCGAAATGCCCGGCGGTGTAGCGGCCGGCGAACTCGTTGGCGCCGGTCGAGAACAGGAAATTGCCCGCGACCGCGCGGATCTCGGTGCCGTTGGTGTCGCGCTGGTCGTACATGGCGAGCGCCTCGTAGCGCGCCTTGGGGTTGAGCCCGAAGCCGACATGCGAGACCGCATAGGCGTTCCGGTCGCCCCACGCCGCCAGATACGAGCGGAACATCTCGGCGTCGGCGCCCTCGCCGTCGATCCTGGTCACGTAGTCGTTCTCGATCGTGAGCCGCACCGGCGATTCGAGGTAACGCTTGAACGTGAGGTTCACGTCGCCGCGGTCGAGCACCAGCGTGCCGTTGACGCTGTTCGCCTTGGGAAAGCTCACCACGATGCCGCCCGGCCAATGCGCGAGCGTGCCGGGCTTCTCGGTCCAGCCCCAGATGCCGACGGTCGGGGCGCCGGTCATGTCCACGTCCAGGTTCGTGCCGCCGGGCGATGTCACGCGCATGCGCTTCGCGCCGCGCAGCAGCTTGGCGG
>JBAVXH010000112.1:0-1755 GCA_049698215.1 Xanthobacteraceae bacterium
GGCGATCCGGCCCTCATCTCGGGCGATCCCGAGATGGGTCCTACCGCGAGGCGGACCACGGGTGCGGCGCTTCCGCACCAGCGCCTGTCGGCGCTCTGCTCCCCTCACTTTTTCGGGGAGCGGAAACGGACGAAGGGGCACCCGCCCCCCTCTCGAACGGGCCGGCGGAGCTTTGGCTGCACAACTCCAACACCGTTGACCCGCCCACACCGAGGCGCGAGCCTGCATACAATCATCGGGAGGATTCCATGCGCATCGACCGCCGTTCGGCGCTTATCGGCACAGCCGGCATCGCGCTCGGCCTCGGCACGAGCCACGCGCGTGCGCAGGTCAGTGTCGGGCAGGGGACGGCGCAGGCGCGTGCGGCAACGAATGCCGAACACGACAAGCTCGCCGCACAATGTGACGCGCGCTTCGTCGGCCTGCCGTCGGCGACCGCGCCGCGCGGCGAAGTCGGCAGCCACCCCTGCCAGGGCATCTACTGGACACGCAAGGGCGAGCGCCCGCGCGTCGCGCTGATCGCGACGCACTACAACGGCGATTTCAGCGAGCACTATCTCGCGCCCTACATCGCAACGCGAGGCTACGGCTTTCTCGGCTGGAACACGCGCTACCGCGGCGCCGAGGATCTGTTCACGCTGGAGCATGCGCTGATCGACATTGGCGCGGGCGTGAAGTGGCTGCGCGGTGAGGGCGTCGAGCGCGTCGTGATCCTCGGCAATTCGGGCGGCGGCTCGCTGATGGGCGCGTATCAGGCCGAAGCCACCGCGCCGACGCTTAGCCCTGGCATGCAGGGTGCGGCACGCGCGGCGCTGGAAAGCCTGCCCAAGACCGACCTCTACATCTCGCTCAACGCGCATTCGGGGCGGCCGGAGGTGCTGACCAACTGGCTCGATCCGTCGGTGACCGACGAGCGCGATCCGGTCGCGACCGACCAGTCGCTCAACATGTACAACAAGGAGAACGGCCCGCCCTATTCGGACGAATTCGTCACGCGCTATCGTGCCGCGCAGAAGGCGCGCAACCAGCGTATCACCGACTGGTGCAAGGCGGAGCTGAAGCGCCTCAATGCGGCGGGCATTCCGGATTATCTCTTTCCGCTGTTCCGCGCCTGGGCGGACCTGCGCTTCATGGACGGGCGCATCGATCCGTCCGACCGCACGGTGCCCGGCTGCTATCGCGGCGATCCGGCGGTGGCGAATCGTGGCTTCGGGCTCGGCCGCGCCTGCACGCTGCGCAGCTGGCTCTCGATGTGGAGCCTGGAAACCTCGAAGTGCCAGGGGCCGGAGCAACTCGCCAAGTTCGCAATCCCGGCGCTGGTGATCCAGAGCCGCGCCGACATGGGCGTGTTCCTGAGCGATGCGAGCAAGATGTTCGATGCAGTTGGCTCAAAGGACAAGACGCTGGAGCTGATCCCGGGCAATCACTATTTCGAGGATGGACCGGACTATCGCCATCGCCCCGCGCAGATCATCGCGGAGTGGGTGAAGGCGCGGGTCTGACCCTCATGGTGAGGAGCGTCGCGCAAGCGACGCGTCTCGAACCATGGCCAGAAACTCAATCGTGGCCATCCTTCGAGACGCGATCCCATAGCGCGTCGCAGACGCGCGTGGACGCGCTTTTGGGATCGCTCCTCAGAGTCTGACTCAAAATTCTATGCTGCGGCAGAGGCTCTTGCGAGGCGTCTGGATAACAGTTTGGCGGATGCGATGAGGAACCAGGCCTCTGAGCTGGCAATGGTTTGCTCGAAGTCCT
>JBAVXH010000113.1:0-1896 GCA_049698215.1 Xanthobacteraceae bacterium
GCCATAGGCGCCGCCGTTCATGCGCAGCGCGCCGCCGATCGCGCCCGGAATGCCGCGCAGGAACGCTAATCCGGCGATACCGGCCTCCTGCGCGGCCTTGGCGACGCGCAGATCCGGCGCCGCGGTGCCGGCGCGCACGCGGTTGCCTTCAACCTTGATCTCGTTGAAGCCGCGCCCGAGCCGGATCGTGACGCCCGGCACGCCGCCGTCGCGCACGATCAGGTTCGAGCCGAGGCCGATCACCGTGACGGGAATCTCGCGCGGCAAATTGGCGAGCGCATAGCTAAGATCGCTCTCGTCCTCCGGCATGAACAGCGCCTGCGCGCGTCCGCCGACGCGGAACCAGGTGAGCGGGGCCAACGGCTCGTTCGCGAGCAGCCGGCCGCGGAGATTGGGGAGCGCGGATTTGAGATCAGGGACGATGTCGGGAAAGGTCATCGCCACAGCTTCGGATCGCGCGCCGTGTGGAAGCAGGATACGACGGTGACCAGTGTTTCCGTGACAGTGTAGAACAACGCGTATGGAAACTCGTCCACTAGCATGCGCCGAGTCTGGCGATATACAACTTGGTACTGCTCGGGATTTCGCTCGATCGTTTCAATTGCGAGGTCAACAGCCTCGCGGAAGCGTGCCGCGGCCAGCCAGCTTTGGCTTAGATACCACTCTTTGGCTTGATTGATTTCGGCCTCAGCTTCAGGCGCAACGACAAGCGTCCGCTTCATTTATCAAACTGCGCCCAAAGGCGCGCACGAACGACCTCCCAAGGCTCAGCGCGTTCGGGATGACGTTCATATTCTTCCAGCCGGCGATCAAGTTCCGCTTTCTGCTCATCCGTCAGCACAAAAGGCTCACCGGGCCGCAGTGAGCCAGGGGGATGAAGGCTGTCCCAAAGATCGTCAATCAGCTCCAGCCGTTCTTCCGCCGGCAGCTGCATCACCTGATCGCGAAGCGCTTTGTTCATGACGATAGAATAGTGCCCTCCACTGTAGCCCGCAACGTCATCCCAACGCCTTCAACTCGCCCGGCAGCGCATAGGCCCATTGCGTGATGTTGCCCGCGCCGAGGCAGACGACATAGCTCGCAGCATCGCGCGCCCGATGGAAATATAGGCCGTAGGGCGCAATAAGCGAAGCACGTTGCGCCGCCGTTGCGAAAGCCGTGCGACGTCAATTATCGTTGCCCCCATGGAACGCAGCGCGGAGAGAAAGGCACAGTTGCGACAGGCGGCCGGCGACGCCATCGACCGCGCCATCGAAACCGGCGGCGATCCGTTCGAACTGATGATGGGGGCGACCGGTGAAGGCACCAACATCTGCGTCCCTTACGTCCAGCAGCATCCGTTCTTTTCCGAGAAGCGGCGCCTGTTCAAGACGTGGGAGGATCGCCAGCGCGCTCGCGACGAAACCGCGCTCGCGGCCGAGCCCGGCCCGATCGTCTGGGTTCGCCGCCAGTTCGACGACCATCGCCACGCCGCCTACCGGCTTGGCGATGTGAAAGGCTGGCACTGGTCGAACATCAGCGGCGGCATCAACCACCAGGCCAACCGCTTCTATCTGCACGGCTACGTGATGTGCGACCGCATGATCGCGGGCGAGCTGTCGCACAGCTGCGGGCACGGCCCCCCGCCACACCGCATCAAGGTGTGCATCACCAAAAAGGGCAACGAGAAATTCTGGCGCGCGATCGAGGAGGTCGGACCGGCGAAGCCTAAGCCGATTTACAAACGCAGACGATACGAGCGACGCAAGGCGGCCAGCCGCAGGGCGCAACAAGCGGCGCGAGGCTGAGCGCATTGCGCCTCATCGCCGCCGCATGATGCGGGCGGCGCAACGTGCTGCGCTTATCGCCCTACGCCCGCTGCCGACGGCGCGCGGCTGCGGCGATCAAGTCTTGCGC
>JBAVXH010000114.1:0-29161 GCA_049698215.1 Xanthobacteraceae bacterium
GCCGATATTGCGCCCGGGTGATTTCAGTCCACGACATTGTGTCCTCCATCGAATCTTCGCAAATCCGACGGAATCACAAAGGGCTGGAATCACCTCACTCTTTTTCGGCCAGGCTCTCAGGATGAGGTCCATCCTCGAACCAAAATTTATGCCCGGCGTTGACTCTGCCGGGGGCGACAGGTTGCGAGGACGCGCATGCAAATCCGGCCCGAAATCGCTTTCCACAATTGTGAAAAGGTCGACTGGGCCGAAGACCAGATCCTCGACCACATTGAACGTCTCGAGGACATCTACGACCGCTTGATCACCTGCCGGGTGCGTGTCGACCAGCGCAACGACAATGCCAACCACACCATCCCGCCGGTCGTGCGCATCGAGATCAGCGTGCCGGGCCACAAGGACATCGTGGTGGCGCACGAGCCCGACCATCTGCAGCGCAAATTCCAGGCGCCCGATCTCAAGAACGCGATCAACGAAGCCTTCCGCATCGCCGAAGACCGGCTGTCGCGCTACAAGGACCGGCTCACCGACCGCACGGGGCCCGGCACGCACGAGGCCGCCGGCGAACGGCTCGGGCAGATCGCCGAGCTCACGCCGGCCGAGGATTTCGGATTTCTGCTGACCGCGTCAGGCGGCCTGCTCTACTTCCATCGCAACAGCCTGCTCTCCGGCAACTTCGAGCGTCTCGAAAGAGGCGACGAGGTTTATTACGTCGAGGGTCTCGGCGACACCGGTCCGACCGCCACCAAGGTGTGGGTCAAATCAAACGGCAAATAGGCTCTAGCGGACCGCGCCCCAGCGCTGATCGAAGCTGCCGACCGGGACTGTCGGCGTAGACCCGCTCATCAGGCTCGAGCCACTCGCCGCAGATTGGCGTGCGGGCGTCGGCGCCGGCGTGGCCTGCGCAGTCTGCTCAGGCTCAGGCTCAGGCTTGGCGGCGGGCTGCGCCTTCGCCGCCGCGGGCTGTGGCCGCGCCTTCGGGGCGGGAGCGGATGTCGCGGCCTTGGCGGCCGGTGGGGACACGGGTTTGTCCTTATCGTCGCTGCCGAACCAGCCTCTGGCCGATTGCCACAGCCCGGACAGCGCGCCGCCGCTGCCGGAGTCCGACAAGGCACGGGCCTGTGAGGGCACAGGCGCGGGCTTCGATTCCGCTGCCGCCGTCATGTAGGTGCTCGACTGACCTTTCGTCTGCGGCGCGGCACCCTTCGCACTCGCAACCGCCGTGCCCGTCGGTTCGCTATCGATCGGATGCGTCTCGAACGGCGGGTTGACGTAGGTGCCGAGTTTTTTCTTGGCGTTCTCGTCAACCATGTAGCGCACGGTGCCGTCCGGCTCGCGTATCTCCTGCGGCTTCAGCTTGGCGAGGAAGGTTGGATGCATGCCGCCGTCGCGCCCGGTCTTGACCGGTGCAGCCGACAAGCGGTTCGACAGCGATGCGATCTGCGCGTTGTCCTGCTGCTGCTTTTCCTTCAGCGCCATGAGCACGTCGGCCTGCACCTCGTAGGCCGGACACTTGCCGGCCGGATTGAACCTGAGCGAGACAGCTTGCGTCTGCTGATCGCGGAAGCCGCCCCATGGCGTGCCGATCTTGATGCCGTTGTTCGCTGGCGTGAAGTTCTGCGGCGCCTGCGGATTGAACACGTAGCGCTTCTCGCACACCTCGACGACCGGCTCCTGGCGCGTCAGCTCGAAGTGGTCGTTGCCTTCCTTGATCATGCGCCAGAACGGGATGTTCGGGTTGTTGCGGTGCTTCGCGAAGTTCACGGCCGTCATGCGGAACGGATAGGCCTGCACCTGGAAGGCGCGCTGCCCGCCGAAGAACGACTCGCGCGCCAGCGCATAGATCTCGCTGATCTGGTCGTCGGTCATCGCGTAGCAGCCGCGCGATGAGCAATCGCCGTGCACCATCAGGTGCGCGCCGGTGCGGCCCCAGGCTTTGTCATAGGCGTTGGGGTAGCCCATGTTGAACGACAGATAGAACTGCGAGTTCGGATTCATCTGCGCCGGGGTGATCGTGTAGAAACCCTCGGGCGCCTGCCGGTCGCCTTCCTTGACCTTCGGACCGAGCTCGCCGGACCAGCGGCAGATCGGATAGGTCTTGAGCAGCTCGTAGCGGCCCGCCGCGTCCTGCTTCCAGACTTCCAGCTCGGCTTCCTGCTTGAACAGCCGCACCAGCATGGGCGACTCGATCGGCATGTTCTTCTGCAAGAGCTCGGCGCGCGTCTCGGCCGAGAGCTCTTTCATCGCGCGGGTCGTGTTGAGCCCATCGGTCTCGCAGCCGGCAAGCGCCACCACGGCGGCGAGCGCCGCGGAGGTCATCAAGCCCCGCACGTAACCGGAAAACTTCAACCCCATGCTCCCCGACCCGTAGTCCCAAAAGCGGTCCAGGCAGGCCCGTACTACGGTATCCGTTATCCTTAAAGATGAGGCAATCACAAGGCAGGCCAAATCCTCATCTCGCCTTCGAGCACAAATATGGTGAACGAAAGGTAAATCCGGGTCAAAGTTAGGTCATAAGACCCTGCCTATATTCAGGAATTTCTCGCGGCGATGGCGCCGGACGCTGTCCCGGTCCATGGCCGACAGGTCGGACAGGGCACTGCCAATGGCGGTCCCGGTCGCCGCAATTGCCGCCGCGGGGTCGCGGTGGGCGCCCCCAACCGGTTCCGGCACGATCTCGTCGATCACCCCGAACCGCATCAGGTCCTCGGCGGTGATCTTCATATTGGTGGCGGCGTCCTGCGCCTTGGCGGTGTCGTGCCACAGGATCGAGGCGGCACCCTCCGGCGAAATCACGCTGTAGATCGCATGTTCCAGCATCAGCACGCGGTTCGCGGTCGCGATCGCAATCGCGCCGCCCGAGCCGCCTTCGCCGAGGATCACCGCGACGTTCGGCACGCCGAGCATCAGGCAGGCGTCGGTCGAGCGTGCGATCGCCTCGGCCTGTCCACGCTCCTCTGCGCCGATCCCCGGATAGGCGCCCGCGGTGTCGACCAGCGCGATCACCGGGATGTCGAAGCGGTCGGCCATCTCCATCAGCCGCACCGCCTTGCGGTAGCCTTCGGGGCGCGCCATGCCGAAATTGTGCTTGAGCCGGCTCTCGGTGGATGAGCCCTTCTCCTGCCCGATGACGCAGACGCTCTGCCCGTCGAATCGGCCGAAGCCGCCGACGATCGCCTCGTCCTCGCCGAACTTGCGGTCGCCCGCGAGCGGCGTGAAGTCGGCGATCAGTTGCGCAACGTAATCGAGGCAATGCGGGCGCGTCGGCCAGCGCGCGACCTGCGTCTTCTGCCACGGAGTCAGGCTTTCATAAAGCTCGGTGAGCGTCTCGTTCGCCTTGGCTTCCAGCCGCTCGATCTCGTCTGCGACCGAGACATCGCCGCTCGCCTGCATGGCGCGCAGCTCCTCGATCTTCTGCTCGAGCTCGCCGACCGGCTTTTCGAAGTCGAGGTAGGAGCGCATCGCGCCTCAAATATAGGGAGCCGATGAGGAAATTGCCGCGGCGCAGGGAAACTGGCCCGCAGGGGGTGGTTAGTCAAGCGAAGGGGAATGCAAGGTCATTTCGGCCACTCGTCCGGCAGCCAATTGCGAGCTCCATGAATCACTCGCAGAATGACGATGCGCTCGCGTCCGCCCGGCAACGGTTGAATCGCGTAAGCAATGATGTAGGGAAGCCCGCGAACAGACTTCTCGTAGGTTCCCGCAACACGGCCTCGTCGGCCAGTAGCCACCTGCCCGATGGCATCTGTAGCCGCGTCTATGCGCTCAAGAACTTTCCGCGCGGCAATGGGGTTGTCCGCGGCGATGTAGGCAATGGCTGAATCCAGATCATCGAGCGCGTTTTCAGACCAAACGACGGTGCTCACACCTTAGCCTTGGCGGCACGAGCAACAATTACCCGCAAACGGCGCATCGCCTGTTTATGTGGAACGACGCGGCCGGCCTGCATGTCTTCAATGCCGCGCCTGATGCCATCAATGATGGCCAGTTCCCGGTCAACGAAGTCGGCTATCGCCTCGCCAGCGAGGAAAGATTTGGTCCGCCGGGTTCGATCCGCGAGACGCCCAAGCCGCTTCTTGACGCCGGGAGAAATTCTGACCGTCAGTGTCGTGCTGTTCATTGTGTACACAACATAACACATTGAACCGCAATATCTACCCGCCGTTCAGGTTTCCGCCAGCGGATGCAGGTCGCGCACCAGACTCTTCAGCCGCTCTTCGAGCACGTGCGTGTAGATCTGTGTGGTCGAGATGTCGGCGTGGCCCAGCAATGTCTGCACCGAGCGCAAATCCGCGCCGTTCTGCAGCAGGTGGCTTGCGAAGGCGTGGCGCAGCACGTGCGGGCTGACCTGCTTGGCGCGCAGGCCAGTCGTGGCGGCGAGCGCTTTCAGGTCGCGCGCGAAATGCTGCCGGGTCAGATGGCCACTCGCACCGAATGAGGGAAACAGCCACTTCGCGGCCTTTGCCGCGCCTTTGCTGCCCTTTGCAGCCTCCTCGCGCAGCGCCAGATAGTCGCGCATCGCTACGCGCGCGGATTCATTCAGCGGCACGAGCCGCTCCTTGTTGCCCTTGCCGCGCACGATCAGCATGCGCTGGTCGCGTTGCGCGGCGGAGGCCGGCAGCGCCACCAACTCGGAGACGCGCAGCCCCGTTGCGTAGAGCACCTCGAGCAGGCAGTTGAGCCGCGCGGCGCGCACGCGCCGCATAATCGCGCCATGGCCAATCCCCTTGCGCGCGGTCGCGAGCAACTGATCGACGTGGCTGACCGACAGCACCTTGGGCAGCGTTCGTCCACGCTTCGGGCCTTCGATCGCCGCCGCCGGATCGTCCTTGCGGTTCCCTTCCGCGTAGAGGAACCGGTAGAGCTGGCGGATCGCCGACAACCGCCGCGCAACCGACGCAGCCGAAAATCCGCGGCCTGAAAGGCGCCCGAGATAGTCGCGGATATTCTCGCTGCCGGCTTTCGCGATGCTGCTGTCATGTTCAGTGAGGTCCGCGGAAAAATCGGAGAGGTCGCGCCGGTAGGCTTCCAGCGTGTTGGCCGCAGCGCCGCGCTCGGCCGCCAGCATGTCGAGATAGAGGTCGATCAGCCGCTCGTCGGATGGCTTCATGCGAATCGTCCCGCATGAAGGTCTAGCGCGCTTGGCGCTGGAGCGGAATCAATTCGGCTTGGTCAACCGCTGCTGCGGAATGGTGATGCTCATCTCGCGCTGTTTCGGCTGCACGAAATTGGCGAGCGCAAACATGGCGCCGTAGGCCGCGCCGCCCAAAAGGCCGACGACCATGAGGAGACGGATCAAACTCGGCATTGTCCGAAACTCGACTGTCCGCAATCCGCCGAATCGGCTCGCTGGCCCGCAGATTGAGGCGGAAACCAATAACCAACACGTTCCGGCGAAACTGGCAAGCGTAGCGTCGCCGCGGTATACGCTTGCCGGCAAACAAAGTGAATTTCGCCGGCCCCATGGACGACGTCCCCACACATGACACGGTGCTTGCACCGCTGGAGGCAGCCCTTGTGGCCGCGCTCGGGCGGCGTTCCGTCGTGCTCGTCGGCATGATGGGCGCGGGCAAGTCCTCGATCGGGCGGCGGCTCGCGCACCGGCTGGGGCTCGGCTTCGTCGATGCGGACGCCGAGATCGAGGCCGCGGCCGGCATGACCATCGCGGAGATCTTTACCTCTTACGGCGAGCCCTATTTCCGCTCCGGCGAGCAGCGCGTCATCGCCCGGCTCCTGGAAAGCGGCCCGCAGGTGCTGGCGACCGGCGGCGGCGCGTACATGAACGCCGAGACGCGCGCCGGGATCCACGCCAAGGGTCTTTCGGTCTGGCTCAAGGCCGAGTTCGACGTGCTGATGAAGCGCGTCAAGCGCCGCGCCACGGCCGACCGTCCCATGCTGCAGGGCGACCCGGCGCAGCGCGTCCGCCACCTGATGAGCGAGCGCTATCCGGTCTATGCCGAGGCGGACGTGACGGTCATGTCGCGGGATGTATCGCACGAGGTGATCGTCGCCGAGATCGTCACCGAGCTTGCGGGCGTGCTGGGCGTGGCGGCGCCGGCACCGGTCGAGGCCGCGCCATGATGACCGCACCGCTCAAGGCCGGCGAGATCACGGTGCCGGTGGCGCTGGGAGATCGCGCCTATGACATCGCGATCGGCCGCGGGCTGATCACAGAGCTCGGCAAGCGCATCGCGGCGCTGAAGCCGGGCGCCTCGGCCGCCATCGTGGTCGATGAAACTGTGGCAAAGCATCACCTCAAGGCCGCCGAGGCGGCACTGGCGGCCGCCAGCATTCGCGCCGTGCCCGTCATCGTGCCGGCGGGCGAGGCCACAAAGAGCTGGCGCATGATCGAAGACGTGTGCGACCGGCTGCTCGACGCGCGCATCGAGCGCAACGATGTCGTGGTGGCGCTGGGCGGCGGCGTGATCGGCGATCTCAGCGGTTTTGCGGCGGCGATCCTGCGGCGCGGGCTTGATGTCGTCCAGGTGCCGACCACCCTGCTGGCGCAGGTCGACTCCTCGGTCGGCGGCAAGACCGGCATCAATACGCGCCACGGCAAGAACCTGGTCGGGGCCTTCTATCAGCCGATCCTGGTGATTGCCGATACGGCGCTGCTCGACACGCTGCCGCCACGCGACTTCCGCGCCGGCTATGCCGAGGTCGCGAAATTCGGGCTCCTCGGCGATGCGGGCTTTTTCGCCTGGCTCGAAGCGAACTGGCAGGATGTGTTCGTCGGTGGCAGCTCTTCGGGAAGTTTTGCGCGCGAGCATGCGATCGCAATCGCCTGCCGTGGCAAGGCCGGTGTCGTGGCGCGCGACGAGCGCGAAACCGGCGAGCGCGCGCTGCTCAACCTCGGCCACACGTTCGGACACGCGTTCGAAGCGGCGGCCGGATTCTCCGACAAGCTGTTGCACGGCGAAGCGGTCGCGCTCGGTATTGTCTGCGCGTTCGAGTTCTCGACGCGCCTCGGTCTGCTCCCGGGCAACGATGTGGGCCGCGTGGCGCACCACCTTGCGGCGGTCGGGTTGCCGACCCACATCCGCGATGTGCCTGGTTTGAACGTCACCGTGGACCGCCTGATGGACCTGATCGCGCAAGACAAGAAGGTGAAGCGCGGCAAGCTCACCTTCATCCTCTCCCGCGGCATCGGGCAGGCGTTCATCGCGAACGATGTCGACCCCGCGCAGGTCCGCGCGTTTCTGGCCGAGACGCTGTCCCGATGAGCTTTGGCCGCCTCCGATGAACGAGACCGTTGTCAATCTGCTGCTTGCAGTCTTTCTGCTCGCCGCCAATGCGTTCTACGTCGCGGCGGAATTCGCGCTGGTCAAGTCACGCGGATTCCGCATTGCCGCGCTGGCGGAAGAGAACCGCTTCGGCGCACGCCTTGTTCAGAGGATCAATCAAAGTCTGGAGGCGTATCTCGCCTGTTGTCAGCTTGGAATCACGATGGCGTCGCTCGGCCTCGGCTGGGTCGGTGAGCCGACCGTCGCGGCCTTGCTGACGCCAATCCTGATGCCGCTCGGAATGTCCGAGGGAGCGCTGCACCTCACGTCGTTCCTGGTCGGCTTCCTGGTCTTCTCGTCATTGCACATCGTCGTCGGCGAGCAGGTGCCGAAAACACTCGCGATCCGCAAGCCGGAGCCGGTCTCGCTCTGGGTGGCCTACCCGCTACACGTTTCATACGTCCTGTTCTATCCGCTGAACTGGCTGCTCAATACCTCGTCGCGCGCCATCCTCAGGGCGCTCGGCATCGAGGAGGCCCCGCAGCATGAGATCCTCACCAACGTGGAGATCGAAGGGCTGGTCGACGCGTCCGCCGAGCACGGCAAGATGCCGATCTCGCAAGCGGAGTATCTGCACAACGTGTTTCGCTTCAGCGATCTCGAAGTGCGCGATGTGATGGTCCACCGTACCGAGATGGAGACCATCAACGCCGATAACTCGCCGGAGGAAATCGTCGCCCAAGTACTCGCCGCGCAGTTCACCCGGCTGCCGCTCTGGCGCGAGTCGGCCGAGAACATCATCGGCATCCTGCATGCCAAGGATTTGTTGCGCGCGATCCAGGCTGCGGAAGGCGACCTTTCCAAGGTTGACGTCGTGGCGCTCGCGCGTCCGCCATGGTTCGTCCCCGACATTCGTCCGGTTTCCGAGCAGCTCAAGGCGTTCCGCCGCCGGAAGACGCATTTCGCGCTCGTGGTCGACGAGTATGGCGAGGTGATGGGGCTGGTGACGCTGGAAGACGTTCTGGAAGAGATCGTTGGCGACATTTCCGACGAACACGACGTCACGGTCACCGGCTGCAAGCCGCAGCCGGACGGCTCGGTGGTGGTCGACGGCGCGGTACCGATCCGCGACCTCAATCGCCTGATGGACTGGAGCCTGCCGGACGAGGAAGCGACCACCATCGCTGGTCTTGTGATCCATGAGGCGCGCGCGATCCCCGAGGCCGGCCAGAGCTTCACCTTCCACGGCTTCCGCTTTCGTGTTCTGAAGAAACAGCGCAACCGCATCACCGCGCTGCACGTCGCGCCGCTGAACCGCAAGGCGGTCGCCAAAGTCGCCTGACCTCATCCTGAGGAGGCCGCGAAGCGGCCGTCTCGAAGGATGGCAACGTGCGCCATGGTTCGAGACGCGTTGCTGCGCAACGCTCCTCACCATGAGGATTGAATGAGGGAGAAAACGATGAGCAGCGAAACCGCCGCGATCGAAAAGACGCTCTGGACCTATCTCGACGGCCTGCATGAAGGCGATATCGACAAGATCGCGCAGGCGTTTCATCCTGTCTCGCACCTCTACTCGGAATCAAATGGAGACGTGATCGATGTCCCGCGCGAGAAATGGCTCGAGATGGTGCGCGGCCGCCCCTCCGCGAAATCGCAAGGGCTGCCGCGTCACGACCGCATCGTGACGATCGATCAGTCCGGCCCGGTGTCCGCGTTCGCGAAGGTCGAATGCGCGCTGCCGCCGCGCTTCTTCATCGACTATCTGACACTGCTCAAGACCAAGGACGGCTGGCGCATCGTCGCCAAGGCGTTCAAGACCGAGACGAAGTAGTTTCTTCCACTCATGCCCGCGAACGCGGGCATCCAGTGTTCTAAGGCTGGGTCCTGGCTTTCGCGGGGACGAGCGGGCCGTCTTTCTTCTTCTCCCGCCATTCCAGCAGCGTGCCGAGAATCCCCTTCGGCATGTAGATGATGAACAGGATCAGCAAGAGCCCGTAGATCAGCGTGTCGAGCGCCAGTGCGGCGGGGCCGAAGATCAACTGCATCGTGGCTGAGCCCTGGATGGAGACACGCAGCACCTCGGAGAGCACCTGCGTGAAGACCGCGCCGACGGTCGGTCCCAGCATCACCCACATGCCGCCGGCGATGACGGCGAACACGATATTGAGCGACACGCCGAGACCCGCGATCGTGTCCGGGCCGATGTACATCTGGTACTGCGCGTAGATCGCGCCGCCGACCGCGCACATCGCGGCCGAGATCGCGGTGATCTTCAGCTTCTCGCGCGTGACGTCGATCCCGACCGAGGCGGCCGCATCCTCGTCCTGGCTGGCGGCATCGAGCGCATAGCGGTCCATGCCGCGATCGACGCGCCACCAGATGTAGAGGCCGACCGCCCAGAGCGCGAGGGCGACGTAATAGGAGAGCATCCGGTCCGGCTCGAACTGCAGCGCATAAAGCGAAATCCCGTCGCCGTAGCGGCGCGGCTGCGTGCCGAGCGAGCCGCCGGTGTACTCGCGCAGACCCACGATGACGAGCCGCACGAACTCGGTGAGCGCGAGCGTCAGCAGCGCGAAATAGTGCCCGACAATGCGCAGATGGAAGCATGGATAGCCGACCAGCAATGCGACCACGACCGAGCAAACGACGGCGACCGGAATGCCGATCCACGGCGTGATGCCGGCATAGTTCCACAGCAGCACCATCACATAGGCGCCAATGCCGGTGAACGCGCCGTGGCCGAGCGAGGTGAGCCCGAAGCGGCCCATCAGCGACCAGCCGGTGTAGATGAAAGACCAGATCAGGATCTGTATCAGGAGATGCAGGTAGTATTTCTCGGCGGCGGGGAACAGGAAGCGCACCGCGAACGGCAACAGCAGCAGCAGCGGCACGCCGATCAGCGCGGTTTTCGGGATGCGCTTCACGACTTGCCCCCGAACAGGCCCTGCGGCCTGATGAAGATCACCACCATGAAGAACAGGAAGGCGATGGCGTAGCCCCACTCGGTCGCGAAGCACGACGAGCCGACCGCGATGAATTGCGAGATGATGAACGCCGCGATAAAGCCGCCGATCATGTTGCCGAGGCCGCCGAGCACACAGATCATGAAGATCAGCGGGCCGAACTGCAGGCCGATCTGCGGATAGATGTCGAACTGCAGCACCATCAGGGCCGCAGCCAGGCCCGCCAGGCCGCCGCCGATTGCCGACGTCACCAGATAGACCTTACGCTGGTCGACGCCCATCAGCGGCATGATCTGCCGGTCCTGCGCGATCGCCCGGATGGCGATGCCGATGTAGCTCCGCTGGAGGAAGACCCAGAGCAGCAACATCGTACAGATCGCGACGCCGAAGGTGACGATGCGCGAATAGGAGAACGACATGTCGAAGGCGTTGACCGAGCCGAGCCGGATGCCGATGTTCTTGAAGTCGATCCCGAACGCCATGGTGGCGGCGGCCTGCAGGACGAACAGCACGCCGCCGGTGACGAGCAATTGGTTGATCGGCGCGGAATCGAGCACCGGACGGATGACCAGATAGTGCAGCAGCACGCCAGCGAGCGCGATCAGCACGATGCCGAATATCGCGGCGGCGAGGAACGGCGCTCCCGCCTTGTAGGCGTGGTGGATGCCGTACATGCCGACCATCATCAACTCGGCGTAGCAGATCCACACCACGTCGATGACGCCGAAGATCAGGTTGAGCCCAAGCGCGAGCAACGCGAGCAGCCCGGCGAGCAGCAGGCCGTTGAGGATCGCTTCGAGGAAGAAGATGTCGAGCTGGCAGTCCATTACCAGACCTCGCCTGTCATCCCGGAAGCCGCGCAGCGGCTATCCGGGACCCATTGCGCGTCGTACGCGGTCCGGTGATTTTGGGAAAATGGGTCCCGGCTCTCGCCATAGCGCGTCGCAGACGCGCGTAAACGCGCTTGAGGCTCGGCCGGGATGACATTGGAGTTTGCCATCAAATCCCCATGTACGCCTTGCGGATCTCGTCGCTCGCGGCGAGCTCCTGCGACGAGCCGCCCGCCTTGATTCGCCCGACTTCGAGCAGATAGGCGCGATCGACGATCTTCAGCACCTGGCGCACGTTCTGCTCGACGATCAGCACCGTGTAGCCCTCGCCGCGCAGCTTGCGCACCAGTTCGAACACCTGCGCGACGATGACCGGCGCGAGGCCCATCGAGGGCTCATCGAGCAGTACGAGCTTCGGCCCGCTCATCAGCGCGCGCGCGATCGCGCACATCTGCTGTTCCCCGCCGGAGAGCGTGCCGGCAAGCTGGGTGCGCCGCTCCTTCAAACGGGGAAACAGCTCGTAGACGAACGCAAGCCGCTCGGCGAATTTCTCGCGCGCGGCCGGGATGTAGGCGCCGATGCGCAGATTGTTTTCGACCGAGAGGCGCGGGAACAGGCGGCGTCCCTCGGGCACGTGCGCGATGCCGGTCTCGACGATCTTGTGCGGCGCGATCTCTCGAAGCGACGCACCTTCCATCGTCATGGCGCCGGACGATGCCGGCAGCAAACCGGAGATGACGCGCAGCAGCGTCGTCTTGCCGGCGCCGTTCGAGCCGATCACCGCGACGGCTTCGCCGGCCTTGACCGACATCGAAATGCCGAACAGCGCCTGGAAGGTGCCGTAGCCGGCATCGATATTGGAGAGCTCAAGCAACGGCTTCGCTCCCCAGATAAACCTCCACCACGCGCTTGTCGTTCTGCGCATCCTTCGGCGCGCCGGTGAAGATCACCTCGCCGTGGTCGAGCACCACCACGCGATCGACCACGCGCATCAGCACGCCCATGATGTGCTCGACCCACACAATGGTGATGCCCTTTTCGCGGCGGATGCGCTGGAGCATGTCGGCCGCCTGCTCCATCTCGGAGTGATCGAGGCCGTTCAGGCTTTCATCGGCAAGCAGGAGGCGCGGCTGCGTTGCAAGCGCTCGGGCAAGCTCGAGCTTCTTCAGCGCGGCTGCACCGAGCCCATCCGTGGTGACGCGCGGGTCGGTCGGCAGCCCGACCGTCGCCAGCGCCTCCTCGGCAAGCTGCCAGCAATCGGCACGGCTCTTGCCGCGATCCTGGCCGAAGAACGCCGCGGTCGCGACGTTCTCGAGCAGCGTGAGATTGCGAAACGGCCGCGGGATCTGGAATGTGCGGCCGATCCCCGTGTGGCAGATGCGGTTCGATGTGAGCGCGGTGATATCCGCGCCTTCGAACGCGATCGTCCCGGCGTCTGGCGGGTAGAGCCCCGCGATGCAGTTGAACGTGGTGCTCTTGCCCGAACCGTTCGGCCCGATCAGGCCGAGGATCTCACCTTCGTTCACCTCCAACGAAACGTTGTTGACCGCCCGCAATGCACCGAAGTGTTTGGTCAGGCCGGAGACGCTCAACATCGCCATGTGGGGACTTCCGAGCAGTACTTTGTGGCGTCATGCCCCGCGAAGGCGGGGCATCCAGTAAACGCAGACCAACGCTTCATGCGATGTCCGCGTTTACTGGGTCGTCCGCCTTCGCGGACGACGACAGCGTCCTATCGCGCGTAGGCGTGCCCCTTGGGCAGCGGCAGCACCGGATCGATGGTTTGGATCGCCGTCGGCCAGGCAATTTTGGTGTGGCCGTCGACATACTGCATCACAACCGGCGTCGAGCGCTCGTTCTGCCCGGCCATCTTGGTGCCGGGGGGGAAGAACTTGACGCCATACCCCTGCGTGGTGCCCCCCATCGGAATGTCCGTATCAAGCGCCGCCTTGCGCAGCGCTTCCGGATCCCAGCCGCCGTACTTCTTGATCGCGCGCGGCAGCACGTCGGTCAGGAAGATGTAGGCGTTGTTGAAGCCCATCGACACGTGCGGCGGCACTTCGGTCGCGCCGGTCTCGGCCTTGTAGCGCTTCACCATCTCGGCCGTGATGTCGCCAACGCCCGGCTTCAAGGTCTTTGGATCGAGAAGCTGGGCTGCGACCGGATCGACGTTGTGGAAATAGTTCACATCCTTCCCGAACGTCTCGATCAACTTGTCGATCTGGCCGTAGCCCGCGCCCTCGCCGATCAGCGCGCTGAACTTGAGGCCCGCTTCCTTGGCCTGGCGCAGGAACAGCGTGATGTCGGGATTGTACCCAGCATGCACGATCACGTCGGGCTGCGCGCGGCGCAGCTTGGTGACCAGCGCGGAAAGGTCGGCCGAGGTCGCCGAATAGCCTTCCTTGTGCACGATCTGCAAGCCGAGCGCCTTGCAGCGCTCCTCGGAAGCGACTGCGACGCCGACGCCGTACGGGCCGTCCTCGTGAATGATCGCGATCTTGATGTCCTTTGCGTCCTTGCCGAATTTCTTGGCGTTCTCGTGGACGTAGGAGCAGGTGGCGTCGCCGTACTGATCCGAGTGGATGGTCGGGCGGAACACATAGGTCAGGTTCTTGTCCTTGAACACCGCGGACGAGATGCAGACGTTCATCCAGAGGAATTTCTTGGCCGCGTCGACCTTGCCGGACATCGGCACGCATTGCGCGCTCGAGTAGACGCCCATCAGTACGTCGACCCTCTGCTCGTTCAGGAGCCGCTCAGCCTCGTTGATCGCCACATCGATCTTGGATTGCGCATCGGCGAAGATCGGCACGATCTTGTGGCCTTCGACGCCGCCGCGCTCGTTGATCATGTCGATGGCGATCTTGTTGCCGATCTGAGCCGGCTTCGATCCGCCGCCCGCGAAGGGGCCGGTCAGATCGTAGATCGCGCCGATCTTGATATCCTGCGCGAGCGCCGAGCCGCCCATGAACCCGGCGGCGAGCAGTCCAAGGCAAAGTTTCGCGGTGGAACACGTCATCAAGTCCTCCCTCGGAATCAATCTTTGTTTGGTTTCAACGAGTATCAGCGCGCGTAGGCATGGCCCTTCGGTAGCGGCAACGTCGGCTCGACCGTCTTGATCGACGCCGGCCAGGCCACCTTGGTCTCGCCCTTCACGAACTGCATCACGACCGGCGAAGAGCGCTCGTTCTGCCCGGACATCTCGCTGCCCGGCGGAAAGAACTTCACGCCATAGCCCTGCGTGGTGCCGCCTTCCGGAATGTCCGTCTCAAGCGCAGCCTTGCGCAGCGCCTCCGGGTCGTAGCCGCCGTATTTTTTGATCGCGCGCGGCAGCACGTCAGTGAGGAAGATCCAGGCATTGTTGAAGCCCATCGAGACGTGCGGCGGCACGTCCTGTACGCCGGTCTCGGCCTTGTAGCGCTTGACCATTTCGGCGGTCAGGTCGCCGAGGCCGGGTTTCAGGCTCTTCGGGTCGAGCAGTTGCGCCGCCACCGGGTCGACGTTGAAGAAGTAGTTGATGTCCTCGCCGAACGTCTCGACCAGCTTGTCGAGCTGGCTGTAGCCGGCGCCATGTCCGATCAGCGTGGCGAACTTCAGTCCCGCTTCCTTGGACTGGCGCAGGAACAGCGTGATGTCCGGGTTGTAACCGGTGTGCAGGATGACGTCGGGCTGCGCGCGGCGCAGCTTGGTGACGAGCGCGGAGAGATCAGTCGCGGTTGCCGAATAGGCTTCCTTGTGCACGATCTGCATGCCGAGCGACTTGCACTTTGCCTCGTTGCCCATCGCAACGCCGACGCCGTACGGCCCGTCCTCGTTGATGATCGCGACCTTGAGGTCCTTGACCTCCTTGCCGAGCTTCGACTTCGCGTTCTCGGCGAGGAAGATGCACGAGGCTTCGCCGAACTGGTCGGAATGCACCTGCGGGCGGAACACGTACTGCAAATTGCGGCCCTTCAGCACCGCCGAGGCGACGCAGGTGTTGATCCAGAAGAACTTCTTCGCAGCGTCGACCTTGGCGGCGAGCGGCACGCAGTGCGCGCTCGAGAACACGCCCATGATAAGGTCGACCCTCTGCTCGTTGAGCAGCCGCTCGGCCTCATTGATCGCCACATCGGTCTTCGACTGCGCGTCCGCGGCGATGAAGACGATCTTGTTGCCCTCGACCCCGCCGCGCTCGTTGATCAGGTCGATCGCGATCTTGTTGCCGGTCGCCGCCGCCTTCGATCCGCCGCCGGCGAACGGGCCGGTGTAATCGTAAATGCCGCCGATCTTGATGTCGGCGGCAAGCGCCCCGGTCGCGAATGCGGCGGCAAATGCTCCAAGGCACAGTTTCGCGATGACGCGGATCATCATGTCCTCCCACGGATGGCATTCTTGTTTTTTTGAGTGTGCGAAGCACCGCACTCCCTTGTCAATGGCAGCGCCCTGCCGCAGCGTGCCCTACTTTCGTGCAGGGTTCGACACTCCGGGAAGGCGACATGACGGCGTTCGCGGCGGGCGGGTATCGCTACATTCCGGCGGTCTTCCAGTATTCGGGCGGCGTCGCCGCGGAACCGGGATTCGCGATCATGCGCGTGCGGTTTCATCGGCCGGTGCCGCTGGCGCAGGGCTTTGCACGCGTCGAGCAAGTGATCCGCGAGGCCGGGCGGCCGCTCACCGCCTTCTGCGCCTGCGAACTGCGCTCGCCCGCGCCCTTCACCGAGGACGGCTTTCGCGCCTTCAACGAGATCTACGCCGGCACTTTACGGAAATGGAACGTGATGCAGGGCGACACCAACCCGGTGGCGCGCAGCAATGTCTGTCCCGAGACCGACCCGCCGAGCGAGCCGTCCTTCCATGCGTTCTGCTTCACGGTCGCGACGAAGGGGCCGTCGCCCACATTCATCGTCGCGGGCAGCGGGGAGGCTGTTGAGGGCAAGGGCAACTACCGCGATCACACGGTGCGCTTCAGCGAGACCTCGCCGGATGCGATCGCCGAGAAAGCCCGCTTCGTGCTCGGCGAGATGGAGCGGCGGCTCTCGCTGCTCGGCTATGCCTGGGCCGACACGACTGCCACACAGGTCTACACCGTGCACGACCTGCACCCCTTCCTCGCCGATGAAATCGTGCGGCGCGGCGCCGCCCGTGCCGGCCTCACCTGGCACTACGCCCGCCCGCCGGTGCGCGATCTCGAATACGAGATGGATTGCCGGGCGATCGCGGAGGAGCGGGTGATCGCCTAAGCTTTCTGCTCCTTCACGCGGCTGACCAGCTGCGTCGGATTGACGAAGCGCAGCGCGATCAGGAGCCACACCATCGTGAGCGCCATATAGACGATCGCCATCGCGTCGACCGACTGCGGCGCGCGCACGCCGGCGGCGAACACCGCGTAGTAGAGCGCGACCACCAGGGTTTGCGAATCCGGTCCCGCGGTGAGGAACGTCAATTCAAACATCGCGATGGTGCGCACCAGCACCAGCAATGATGCCGCCAGAATACCGGGCATGAGCAGCGGGGTCAGCACATGCCAGAAGATGCGCAGCGTGCCGGCGCCGAACACGCGCGCGGCGGATTCCAGCGTCGGGTCGATCTGCTCGATGAACGGCGTCATCACCAGGATGACGAACGGCAGCGCCGGCACGAGGTTCGAGAGGATGACGCCCCAGAGCGTGCCGCCGAGATGCGCTTGATACATCACGGTCGCCATCGGAATGCCGTAGGTGATCGGCGGGATGATCAGCGGCAGGATGAACAGCAGCATCACCAGGTTCTTGCCGGCGAAGTTCTTACGCGCGAGCGCATAGGCCGCCGGCACGCCGATCACGATCGAGAGCACCACGACGGCCAGCACGACTTCCGCGGTGACCCAGAGCACGTCGCCGAGCTGGAATTCCTTCCAGGCTGCGGCGTACCAGTTGGTCGTGTAGCCCTCGGGCAGCCAGGTTCCGAGCCAGCGCCGCGCGAGCGAATTGACGGCGACGGAAGCGACCATCAGGGCGATGTTGACGATGAAGAACGCCATCAGGCCGAGGAGGAGCCCGCTCCAGACGCGGTAGAACCAATGCTGGCGCGCGTTCATCCTTTGCCTCCGCCCACAGGCCCGCGGTAGAGCGAGCGGCGCAGCGCAAGCACGATCACCACCACGATGAGCTGCGAGAAGCCCATGATCATCGCGACCGCAGACGCCATCGAGTAGTCGTATTGCTCGAACGCCGCCTCATAGGCGGCGAGCGAGATCACGCGCGTCGGCCCCGACGGTGCGCCGACCAGCACGGCGGAGGGAAACACCGAGAAAGCCTGCACGAAGGCAAGGCAGAATGTGATGGCGAGCCCTGGCATCAGCAGCGGCAGGTAGATTTGGCGGAATTGCTGAAAAGGCCCGGCGCCCAACGTGGCCGCCGCGCGCGCGAGCGTCGGGTCGATGCCGGTGACGTAGGACAACATCAACAGGAAGCAGAACGGGAATCCCGAAATCGCCAACGAGATCACCACGCCGGCAAAATTGTGCGTGAGGCGGATCGGGCCGTCGTAGAGGTGCAGAAGCTGCAGGAACTGGGAAAGCCAGCCGCGCGGGCCGAAGTAGGTGAGCATGCCCTCGGCGATCAATACCGTGCCGAGTGTGATCGGAATGACCAGCAGTGTCGTGACCCAGCGCTGGTAGCGCGTCTTGCGGCGCAGCTGAAACGCAATCGGCAGCGCCAGCCCGACGTTGAGGATCGTCACCGGCAGCGAGAGCTGGAACGTGATGATGATCGTTCGCCACAGGTGCTCGTCGGAGAAGAACTTCCGGTAGTTCGCAAGCCAGTCGCCTTCGGCGGGCGTGAACGACAGCACGAAGCCGTAGCCGAATGGATAGATGAAGAAGAGCAGCAGGAAGATAACCGCGGGCGCGACCAGCAGCAGCGCCGGATCGGGCTTGAGGCGCGCCGCAAGCGCGCTCATGCGCCGCTCTCGGCCGGATAGACCAGCACGCGGTCCGGCGCGACGGTGAGATTGATCTCGTCGCCGACCTTGACCCGCGCGCCGGTGCGCACGTGAAGCAGAATGCCCTGCCCGGTCTTCACGTCGACCAGCGAGTCGTGCCCGCCGTATTCGACGTTCTCGACACGGCCGGTAATCGTGTTCGGGCCCGTGCCGACGCTCAAGTCCTCCGGCCGGATCGCAACCGCCGCCGTGCCGCCGGGGTCTTGCTTGACGGTCCCTTGAAGCTTCAGTCCGGAGCCTTCGAGCGCGATCCTCTCACCGTCGCGTGTCCCAGCGCTCAGCGTGATCACGTTGCGGTAGCCCATGAAGCGCGCGACGTGCAGGTTCGCGGGCTGCGCGTAGACCTCTTCCGGAGCGGCGACCTGCTGCATCAGCCCGTCCTTCATCACCACGATGCGGTCGGCGAGCGAGAGCGCCTCGTCCTGGTCGTGTGTGACATAGATCGTGGTGCGGCCGAGCTCGCGATGAATGCGGCGAATCTCGGCGCGCATCTCGAGCCGCAGCTTCGCGTCGAGGTTCGAGAGCGGCTCGTCCATCAGCCGCAGCGGCGGCTCGATCACGATCGCGCGCGCGATCGCGACGCGCTGCTGCTGTCCGCCCGAGAGCTGGCCCGGCAGCTTGTCCTCGTGGCCGGTGAGCTGCACCAGCTGGAACGCGCGCGCGACGCGCGCCTTCATCTCCTCCGCCGGCGTACGGCGCATCATCAATCCGAACGCGACGTTCTTGCGCACCGTCATGTGCGGGAAAAGCGCGTAGTTCTGGAACACCATGCCGAAGCCGCGCTTCTCGGGCGGCAGCAAATCGATGCGGCGATCATCGAGCGAAATGGTGCCGCCGGTCACCGGCAGCAATCCCGCGATGCAGTTGAGCGCCGTGGTCTTGCCGCAGCCGGAAGGTCCCAGCAAGCAGATGAACTCGCCGCGCTTGATGGTGAGAGTCAGTTCATGCAGCGCCGCGACGCGTGTGCCGCTCGGATTGTCGAAATGCCGCGAGACCCTATCGAGGCGGAGCTCTTTGAAGTTCGAATTCATCGGGCCGCATACTCGGTGCATTCCCTTCCCCCATAGCCCGTCGAAGACGGGCGTGAACGCCCTTTCGCTGGGGGAGGGTTAGGGAGGGGGGTCGGGCGTCGATGCACGCAACAACGACCCCCACCCCTAACCCCTCCCCGCAAGGGGGAGGGGAATAGAGCGGAGCGTGTGCTCACTTCGTCTTCTGTGCGCCGACCTGCTGGTCCCAGATGCGGAATGCATCGACCATCTGCTTGGAATCGAGCGGCTGGGCGTGCGGGAATTTGGCGATCCAGCCCTCATACTCGGGACGCCCGTATTCCTTGATCACGTCCTGGCTTTCTTTCGGAGCCATCGACAGCGGCACGTTCTTTACCGCCGGCCCCGGATAGAAGTAGCCCTTGTCGTAGGTCATCGCCTGCTGCTGCGGCTCGAGCAGGAACTTGATCAGGTCGAGCACGACATCCAGCTTCTCGCCGGTGACGCCTTTCGGCACCAGCAGAAACTGCGTGTCGTTCACCCAGGTCAGGTTGTCGAACGGGACGACCTTGTATTCCTTCGGCACGACGCCGAGCGCGCGCGGGTTGATGTCCCAGCCGGTCATCGTGATCGTCATGTCGCGCGTGCCTTCGCCGAGCTCCTTCATCACGATGCCGGTGCCGGTCGGGTAGTATTCGATGCAGCTGTTGAGCTCCTTCAGGTACGCCCAGGTCTTTTCCCAGCCGTTGACCGGGTCCTTCGGATCCTTGTCGCCCAGCATGTAGGGCAGGCCCATCAGGAAGGTGCGACCGGGGCCGGAATTGGCCGGGCGCGCATAAACGAGCTTGTTCGGGTTCGCCTTGCACCAGGCGAGCAGCGCCGCCGTCGTGGTCGGAGGCTCTTTCACCTTGGCGGGATTGTATTCGACCAGCGGACCGGCCGGCATGAACACGACCGCGAGCGCATGATCCTTCGCGAGATCCTGCATCTTCTTTGCAGGATCGAGATAGTTCTCTTTCACGTTCGGGAATTTCGCCGCATGCGCCGGCAGGATCTGGGTCAGGAGACCCTGTTCGAGCCCGGCCGAGAGAATGTCGAGACCGCCGAGCACCAGCTCGATGTCGCTCCGGTTCGCGGCTTGCATCGCCTTGAGCTTGCCGGGCAGTTCCGGCGCCGGCGCCTTGGTGAAGGTGAAGCGCGAGACGTAGGTCGGGTTCTTGGTCTTGTAGGCCTCGATTGCGTCCTGCAGCAGCGCGAGCGCGCCGCCGACGTCGACCACGTTGATCACCTGCGGCGACTTTGGCGCCTGCGCGAGGGCGGGTCCCCCGAGCACGAGCGCGGCGGCGGTCAATGCAGCGGCCGAAACAAGGCTGCGGCGTCCGATCCTGATGTGATGCATGGGCGTTTTTCCTCCGTATCGGGAGCCTAACGATTGCCCGTGTTGATTTCACGGCCGATTTAAGCTGAAATGGTAGTATGGAAGTTCGGGCAATGCAACGCGCAAGTTCGGCGCAGGGGCTCGCGCCGCTGCAGTTCGATGCGAGCCGGTCGGGTTCGATCGCCGATCAGGTGTTTCGCACGCTCCGCGCGTCGATCATCACATTGCGGCTGACGCCGGCCACCGCGCTCTCCGAGCAGGACATCGCGGACCGGCTGAAGGTGAGCCGCCAGCCGGTGCGCGAGGCATTCATCAAGCTCTCCGAGATCGGGCTGGTGCGCGTGCTGCCGCAGCGCGGTACCTTCGTGACGAGGATCTCGGCAAAGGAAGTGCTGGACGCGCGTTTTGTGCGCGAGGCGGTCGAATGCGCGACTGCGCGGCGCGCCAGCGCGGGCATCGCGAAATCCGCGGTCGAAGAGCTGCGCGACATCATCGGCGAGCAGCGCAAGGCGGCGCGCGCCAAGGACGAGGAAGGATTCTTCGGGCTCGACGATGCGTTTCATCGCAGCCTCGCGGCAGCGGCCGACTGCGCCTATGCGTGGAAGGTCGTCGAGGAAGCGAAAGGCCAGATGGATCGAGTGCGTTTCTTGAGCATTCCGGACACGCTGCCGACCGAGGTCCCGATCGTGCAGCACCAGTCGATCCTCGATGCGATCGCTGACGGGCACGGCGCCGCTGCCGAGCGCGCCATGAAGGAGCACCTGCGCGAAATCTTCAAATCGCTGCCGCGGCTCGCGCAGGCGTTTCCGGAGATGTTCGAGGCGGAGGACGCAGGCCCGCAGCGGGCGACGGCGTCACGCAAAACGACGCGGTAACATGGCGGCCGTCATCCCGGAAGCCGCGAAGCGGCTATCCGGGACCCAGTAAACACCGCGCAGCATGACTCGCTCGGTCTGTGTTTACTGGGTCCCGGCTCTCGCGGAGCCTGTCATCGGGCCGCGCATTCGCGCGGACCCGTTGGCTCGGCCGGGATGACAACTCTCTCCCTTATGCGCTAGCCCTTGCCCCATTCGCCTTCTGGATCGCCTGCCACACGCGCCCCGGGGTTGCCGGCATGTCGATGCGGTCGATGCCGAGCGGAGAGAGCGCATCGATCACCGCGTTGATGATGACAGGCGGCGCGCCGATGGTACCTGATTCACCGATGCCCTTCACGCCGATCGGGTTGGTGAGGCAGCGCACCTCTTCGAGGGCGATCTCGAAGTTCGGCAGCATGTCGGCGCGCGGCATCACGTAGTCCATGAACGAACCGGTGACGAGTTGCGCGGAATTCTTGTCGTAGACCGCGTGCTCGTAGAGCGCCTGCCCGATGCCCTGCGCGACGCCACCGTGCTGCTGGCCGTTAACGATCATCGGGTTCAGCACCTGACCGAGATCGTCGACCATCACGTAGCGGTCGACCGTCACCTCGCCCGTCTCCGGGTCGATCTCGACCTCGACCGCATGCGCGCCGTTCGGATGGCTCGGCGGCTCCGGCGAATGCGATCCCGAGGCCTCGAGGCCGATGCCGAACTTGGTCATCGGCCCCATCGGCGCATAGGACGCCTTGGCCACCTCAGTCAGCGGGATCACCTTGTCGGTGCCCGCCACTTTCAGCATGCCATCCTTGAACTCGATGTCGCCTGCGTCCGCTTCCAGCATCGCGGCGGCCATTGGCTTCGCCTTCTCGACGATCGCGTCCGCCGCGACCTTGAGCGAGCTGCCGCCGACCACGGCGCTACGCGCGCCGTAAGTGCCGCGGCCGAACTGCACTTGCGCGGTGTCGCCCTGCACGTAACGGATGCTCTCGAACGGCACGCCAAGGAATTCATGCACGAGTTGCGCGAACACCGTCGCATGGCCCTGCCCGTGCGAGTGCGTGCCACCGAACACCGTGACGTTTCCGCCCGGATCGAAGCGGATATCCATGCGGTCGTTGAAGATACCGCCGAACTCGATGTAGTAGCAGACCGAGCGGCCGCGCAGCTTGCCTTCCTTCTCCGAGGCCTTGCGGCGCTTCTCGTAGCCTTTCCAGTCGATCATCTCGATGCACTTGTCGAGCAGCCGCACGAACTCGCCTGAGTCGTAGACGTAGTGTGTCGGCGTCTCGTAGGGGAATTTGTCGGGCGCGATCAGGTTGCGGCGCCGGATTTCCGCGACGTCCATCCCGATCTGCTTTGCGGCGTGCTCGATCATGCGCTCGGTGAAATAGGCCGCCTCCGGGCGGCCGGCGCCGCGATAAGGACCGGCCTGCGGCGTGTTGGTGAAGAGGCCCTTGCAGACAATGTGCATCGTCTGCACGTCGTAGGCCTCGGGAATGAAGCGCAACGAGAACAGGCCGGTAAACATGCCGGGGCCGACGAAGTAGGCGCCGATCTGGAACAGCGACTGCGAACGGATCGCGAGGATCTTGCCGTTCTCGTCGAGCGCGAGTTCGCCGTAGCTGACGAGATCGCGTCCGGTGTGATCGTTCATCATGCTTTCCGAGCGGGTCGCGACCCATTTCACCGGGAGACGCAGCTTCTTCGAGGCCCATAGCGTGAGCACGTCGTCGGGGAACGATCCGCCCTTGAGGCCGAAGCCGCCGCCGACATCCGGGGCAACCACCCGGATCTGATTCTCCGGCGTTTTCAACAACCCGGCCATCTCGGACCGCACGCCGTGCGGATTCTGCGACGAGGTGTAGAGCGTGTAGAAATCGTCGACGGCGTTGTAGTCGCCGATCGAGGTGCGCGGCTCCATCGAGACCGGCGTCAGCCGATTGTTCTCCATGCGCAGCTTGACGACGTGCTTGGCGCTGGCGAACGCCGCGTCAGTCGCTTTCTCGTCGCCGAAGCCCAGAATGAACGCGACGTTGCCGTTCGGGTTGTCGTCCCACACCTTGGGTGCGCCATCTTTGGCGGCATCTTCCAGCAGCGCGACTGCGGGCAGCGGCTCGTAGTCCACCTCGATCATGTCGGCGGCATCGCGCGCCTGGGCCTGGGTCTCGGCCACGACGAAGGCCATACGGTCGCCGACGAAGCGGACCTTCTCGGCCTGCAGCACCTGCTGATGGATGCGGTGGCCCTTCGGTCCGCCGATATCCTCCGGCATCATGGCGGCCGTGTAAGCGCCGAGCTTATCAGCCGCCACATCGGCCCCGGTCAGGACGAGCAGCACGCCGGGGGCGGCCTTGGCCTTTGACACGTCGATCGTCTTGATGCGGGCATGTGCATGCGGCGAGAGCAGAACCACGCCATGCGCCATGCCGGGCAGCACGATGTCGTCGACATAGCGCCCTGCGCCGGTGAGGAACCGCGCATCCTCGACGCGCCGCACCGCCTGCCCAATTCCGAACTTGGCCATTTCGCTCGTCCCCTCATGTGGCGTTAAGCGCGACGATATGGCGGCTGGCGCGCAAGGGCAATCGGCGCTGTGTCGCGCTCGCCTTGCGTTAGCGCCCCGCGAGCAGGTCGGGCAGAAACAGTGCGATCTGCGGGAAAACCGTGATCAGCAGCGTGAACAAGATCATGATGATGAGATACGGCAGCGTCACCTTGGCGATGTAGCCGAGCCCGTCGCCGGTCAGACCCTGGATCACGAACAGGTTGAAGCCGACCGGCGGGGTGATCTGCGCCATCTCGACCACCAGCACCAGGAAGATGCCGAACCACACCGGGTCGAAGCCCGCCTGCTTCACGATCGGTAGCACGATCGGCAGTGTCATGACGATCATCGAGAAGCCGTCAAGGAAGCAGCCGAGGATCAGGTAGAACACGATCAGCGCCACGATCAGCATGAACGGCGAGAGCCCCATGCTGGCGACGAAGTCCGCGACCGCGCGCGGGATGCCGAGGAAGGCCGCAGCGCTGCCGAGGATCGAGGCGCCGAGCAGGATCATGGCGATCATCGAGCAGGTGAGCACCGCGCCGATCGCGATGTCGTGCATCGCCTTGAGCGTCAACCCGCCCTGCAGTGCCGCCACGATGATCGCGCCAAGCACGCCGACCGCGGCGCTCTCCGAGGGCGTCGCGATGCCGCCGTACATCGAGCCGAGCACCGCGCCGATCAGGAAGATCGCGGGCGCAAGCTCCTTCAGGGCCTTGAGCCGGTCGACGAACGCGATGCGGCCAAGCGCGCGCTCCTGCTCTGGCACAAGTGAAGGCTTGAGCGTTGCGTGGATCATCACCCAGGCCATGAAGCAGCCGGCGAGCAGAAAGCCCGGAATGAACCCCGCGGTGAACAGTTTCAAAATCGAGACGTCGCCGAGCACGCCGTAGATGATCATGATGTTCGACGGCGGGATCAGGAATCCGAGCGTGCCGGCGCCCGCGAGCGAACCGATCGCAATGTCCTTCGAGTAGCCGCGCTTGGTGAGCTCGGCGAGCGCGATACGGCCGACCACCTGCGTGGTCGCCGCCGACGAGCCGGAGATCGCCGCGAAGATCGAGCAGCCGACGACGTTGACGTGCAGGAGCCTGCCCGGAAGCAGCCCGGCCCATGGCGCGAGCCCGGCAAACAGCGAGCGCGACAGGCGCGACTGGAACAGGATCTCGCCCATCAGGATGAACATCGGCAGCGCGAGCAGTTCCTGCGTGGTGAGGATGTTCCAGGCGTACTGCGCAAGCAGCTTGTCGAGCGGGATGTTGCGGAACAGCGCCAGCATCAGCGCGCCGGTCGCGCCGAGCGTCAAGCCGATCCAGATGCCCCCGGCAAGCGCCGAGAACAGGACCGCGAACATCGTGCCGGTGATGGCGCCCATCTATTCCACCGGCGCCGCCTTGATGCGGTGGTCCTCGAGCGGCAGGCCGAGCAGCGCCTGGATGAAGCGCGCCAGGAATTGCAGCGCGAGCAGGATCATACCGAACGCGATCACGCTTTCCGGAATCCAGAGCAGCGTTCCCGAGGAGATCGAGGTCTGGCCCGCGTTGAAGGCGGTCCAGGCGAAACGCGCCATCGCGACGGCAAGGAAGCCGACGAACATGGTCGCGACAAACGCCGCTGCGATTTCGGCGAACCGCCGCGCCGGAGGTTGCAGCCGCCCGAGCACCAGCGTGACGCGGATATGGCCGCCGGCGCGCAGCGTCATGGCGGCGCCGAAGGTGAAGCATGCCGCCATCAGGTAGGATGAGTATTCCCAGGCGACCGGAATGTCGGCCGGCACCCATGGGATGAAGTTTGAGAGCGCCCGCACCGTGATCTCGGCGAGCATCAGCAGCGTGAGCGTCACGAGGCACGCCGCCCCGATCCAACCGTCGAGGCGCCCCAGCCGTTCGATTCCGTCGAGCAGCAGCCGCAGCGGCCATGGCGCCGCTGCGTTGAGGCTTTGGTTCACGATGAGCGCTTCACCTCGGCGAGAAACGCCTTCACGGGCTTCTCGCTTGCCGGCACACGCTTGAGGAACGCATCGAGCAGCGGCGCGGTCTTGGCCTGGAAGTCCTTCATCATGGCGGGCGGGATCTGCACCACCTCCATGCCGCCGTCGGTCAGGCGCTTCAGGCTGTCGGTGTCGGCCTTGAGCGACGCAGCCCAGAAGTCCGGCTCGAGTTTCTTGCCGAGATCCTCGACCGCCTTCTGCTGCGCGGCGTTGAGTTTCTTCCAGGTGTCGTTGTTGACGTTGACCATCTGGCACGACCAGGTGTGGTTGGTCGGATAGACGTACTTCAGGAACTCCCAGAACTTGCCGTCGACGCCCGACACCGACGAGGTCGAGACGCCCGCAACCGCGCCCGACGCGAGCGCCGGGATCGTCTCGCCCCACGGGATCAGCACCGGCGCCATGCCGACGGCGGCGCACATGTCCTGCGCGTTCTTGTCCGGCACGCGGATCTTCACGCCCTTCAGACCATCGAGCGTGTCGGCCTTCACCTTCAGGTGCAGGTACTGCGTCGGCCACGGCACCATGTAGAGGACTTTCTGGTTATTCTTGGCCGCGATCGCCTCGTACTCGGGGCGCAGATATTTGTGCAGGATCTTCAGCTCCTGATCCGAGCCGACCAGGAACGGAATCGACTCGGTGCCGAGCATCGGCTCGTCGCCGATCTGCTGGATGTTCAAGATATCGGCGAGCGGCACCAGCCCGTCGCGCACCGCGCGAAGCTGCTCCGGGCCCTTGAAGCCGAGCGAGCCGCCGGCATGCACATTGATCTTGATCTCGCCGCCCGTGACCTTGCCGACCTCTTCGGCAAAGCGTTTCGCGTTCGTGGTGTGGAAATTTCCATCCGGCCACACCGTCGCGAGATCGAGGCTGGTGGCGGCTGAAGCGGTCTGCGCGAATGCCGTGCTGGTGAGCACCGCACCGGTCCCCACCATGAAGTCCCGTCGCGTAAACATGACTGTCTCCCCTCTCTCCGTCGTCATGCCCCGCGCAGGCGGGGCATCCAGTAATCACTGCGGTCTCAGCTTCGCGAAATCACAACACTCGGCGTTTACTGGGTCGCCCGCCTTCGCGGGCGATAACGCCCGAGTGCGTTCACTCCGCCGCCTTCACTCCCGCATACCCATACAAATCCCGTGCCGTTTCGGCCGATACCAGCTCGTCGGAAAGATCGCGCGCGACGCGCTCGGCGGCGCGTTCCGCAGGCAGCCCGATGCCGCCGCCGCCCGGCGTGTGCACCACCAGGCGATCACCGGGTGGGATTTCCTGGAAGCCCTTGCCGCGCATTTTCTTGCCGGATTTCAGCCCGATGTATCCGGCCGCGCCGTTATGCCCACCGTCGCGCCCGCGCGGCGGGTGGTCGATGCGGTCGAATGCCGCGAGGATCTCCCATGGCCGGTCGACGCCGCTGCCGATCTCGATGATCTGCCCGTGCCCGCCCTGCGTGCGGCCGACGCCACCCGAACCCGGCCGCAACTCCTTTTTCCAGAAGATCAGCGGCGTCTGGCTCTCGGCGATCTCGACCGGCGTGCCGCGCACGCCGCTCGGATAGGCGGTGGCCGACAATCCATCCTTGTCGGGCCGCGCGCCGGTGCCGCCGTTCGACGTCACCGCCATCATGAACCCGTAGTTGCCGCCGGCGCCCGACTGCGTCTCGCCGCGCACATTGAGATTCCACAGGCACGACGTGCCCTCGGCCGGCACGCGATCCGGGATGATCTGCTTGAGGCAGCCGAACACCACGTCGGGCAGCATCTGCCCGATCACGTGGCGGATGCAGACCGGCGCGGGCTTCGGCGCGTTCACGATGGCGCCGAACGGCGCCGACACCGTGAGGGGGCCAAGCGAGCCCGCATTGTTCGGGATCTGACTCGCCACCACGCAGCCGAGCCCGAACACCGTGTAGGCGGTGGTGTAGGAGAGCGGCACGTTGATGCCGTAGCGCGACTGCCCCGAGGTGCCGGCATAGTCGACGTGGATGCCGTCATCGCTGATCGTCAGCGCGGCCTGCAGCGTCACCGGCGCATCGTAGCCGTCGAGCGTCATGCTGTTGTGCCAGGTGCCGCGCGGCAGCTTGCCGATCTCGGCCAGCACCGCCTCGCGCGAGCGCGCGCAGATGTGCTCGGCCAGCACATCGAGCGAGTCGATGCCGAACTCCTCCATCATCTCGGTGAGCCGCTTCGCACCGACGTCGTTGCAGGCAGCGAGCGAATAGGTATCGCCCTCGGTGTCGATCGGCAGCCGTGTGTTGGCGCGGATCATCGCCATCAGCGTCTCGTTCACGGTGCCCTGATCGATCAGCTTGAGCATCGGGATGTAGAGGCCTTCCATGAACACGTCGGTCGCGTCCGGCCCAAAGCCGATGCCGCCGATGTCCATGAGGTGGCTGGTGCAGGAGAACAGCGCGACGAGATCGCCCTTCCGGTTGAACGCGGGCGTCGTGATGACGAAGTCGTTGAGATGCCCGGTGCCCATCCACGGGTCGTTGGTGATGTAGGCGTCGCCCGGCTTCATCGTCTCGAGCGGGAAGTGGCGGATGAAATGCTTCACCGACTCGGCCATCGAGTTGACGTGGCCCGGCGTGCCGGTCACGGCCTGCGCCAGCATGCGGCCTTTGCGGTCGAACACGCCGGCCGAGAGGTCGCCGCACTCGCGCACGATCGGCGAGAACGCCGTGCGCATCAGCACCTGCGCCTGCTCCTCCACCACCGCGATCAGCCGGTTCCACATGATCTGCAGGTCGATGAGATGTGTGGCGGGTGTCATGGGAAACCTCTCAACCAGTCATTCCGGGGCGCGCCGAAGGCGTGAGCCCGGAATCCATAACCACGAAACAAGCAGTATCGCGCGATCCCGAGCACATCTTCGAAGGCGGTGGCTATGGATTCCGGGCTCGCCGCTGCGCGGCGCCCCGGAATGACAGCGGAGAGAGCGCCCATCACACCCTCCGCTCCATCACGATACACCCGGCGGCGTCGATACGCGCATCGAAGCTCGCGGTCACAAACGTGGAGGTCTCGTCCTCGGCGATGATCGCGGGGCCTACCACGCGCACGCCCGCCTCCATGCGCTCGCGCCGGTAGAACGGCACCTCGATGCTGCGGCCGGCGCGCCCATCGAAAAACGGCCGGCTGCCGTCCGGCGATGGGGCGCGCTTGTCCGGCGCACCGTTGATCGCGGCGTGGCGTTCGGCCTTCGTCGAGATCAACACCGACCAGCTCAGCGCCTCGATCGAGGCGCCCGGGATCGGGCGGCGGAACAGCACCGAATATTCGCGCTCAAAGGTCTCGCGCAGCGTCGCGGCATCGTTCGCGTCAAGATCGCGCACCGGCAGCGGCACCGTGATCTCGTGCCCCTGCCCCACATAGCGCATGTAGGCGAGCCGCCGCTCGGTGACCGGCGCGCCGCGCGCGCCCGGCT